>JAYEOW010000037.1:0-2652 GCA_034723395.1 Candidatus Margulisiibacteriota bacterium | reverse complement strand
CATTTTAAAACCGAGCATGCAAAAAAGATATTGGAATCCTTAAGAGGAAGCACTTTTATTCCTACTTCAAAACGCTGGGTATTTCCAGCGCCCTCGGAGATAAGCGCCGCGTAATCGAATGAAAGCGCCGCAAAATAAAGGCTTACGCCGAGCGTCGGCTCCCCGCGATCATAGCCGCCGCGGAGCGTCAATCCTCTAACGATCTGTGTTTCAACCCCAAAATGTCCGTAGCTCATCGACGAGCGGTCGAGCTCAAGATCCCCGGCAATAGTCAATCTTCCATCTAGGGGGCGAAAGGCCGGCCCTACCCGACCCGATGCCGCCGAAATAAAGTCTTTGCTGGTCAAGAGGTCCTGCGCCAGGATGCCGAAATTCAATTCCGGCGTAATGCGCACCAGAAAACCAATGTCTCCCGACCAGCCGGTTTCTTCGGTCCCCGTGGTGTTCCAGGCGACTGCTTTATAATTTGTCCCCCAGCTCAGCCATCCGCTGCGGTTGCCAAACCCTACCGCAGTAACCTTGACCTCATCGCTGGCCGTAGCCGACATAGCCGAGCTTCACGAACTCGAATGAACCATCCACGTCCACATTCCCGCTATCGGGATTGCCGAAAGTATATTGAAAACCGGGCACCGCCAGGCCGGCCGGATTATAAAAGACCGCGCTGCCGTCATCTGCCACTGCGGTGTACGCCCCCCCCCATGCCTGACGCCCTGACCCCCACTCCGCGCTTGAGAGCGAAATCCTCAATCTGCTGGGCGAAAGAGGCAGAGACCATAAACAAAACAGCCGTAAGGAAAGCGTATATTCTACACATTGCCGCTTGTTATATACTTTGGAACATCAGAATACAAACCTCAAGTCAAAAACATGCAAGATTCCGGCGCTGTATTCCGATAATATCATTGCGCGCAAATTATTTTAGTGAAAAATGAAATTTTAGACAAAAAGTTTCGATAATATATACGGAGACATATTAATATTGAAAAGGAGATGATTTAAATGCCCGCAGTTGTTCCCAGTCGCGCAGTCGGTCAAGCTACAATAAAATCTTGCACAGGAAAGGTCGTTCCCCTGAGACCCCATCACGTTTTCCCCCTCTTAAAAGATTTATACACGATACAGTCATTGCAGGTAAAGGGCAAAAGGCTTCTTCCTAATAAAGAGGGGTATTTAAAACAATTTTGGGTATACAAAGTCAGCTTAAAAAGGCGCTGGGATTTCTTTGGATCTCTAAAAGATGGGGTTTCCTTCCTGGGTCAGTTAAGAATGAATCATCAGGAATGCAACCAACGTTTTCCTGAAACGGTAACCCTAGAACTGCGTTTTGGGAACAGGCGTAGTCCTAAACACAGGGATGCAGAAAGAGCGGTTTGGCAGACCCTCTCTCAACATATGGAACAGAATGCTGCTATTATCCCGGAAATCACTGAGCAGGCAGGCTGAGCATAAATTTACAACAAAACGCTCCCCTAATTTTTGAAGGAGGAAAAAATGACAGGCACAAGCATGATCCCGGGACACACCAGGCATCTGCGAACAATTCAAGGATTATTTTCCGCAAGACTAAAACAGAACCCCCTAATAACAAAACTGCTTACCGCAGCAGTCCAGGGAAAAAGAGGCCCGATTATGGCATCCATCCCGGAATTCGCAAAAATGAACCGGGCACAGAATAATGGCTACCATAAGTATAATATGGATATGCATACCTTTAAATTTATTTCCGCCCTTCTGGACGACCCCGCCGTAAAAGGCAAGGTAAACGAAAGGATCCTGTTGGCAGCACTTTTGCATGACATCGGAAAGCCCAAGACCGAAACCATAAAGGAAAACGGAAAAAGCACCTACCTTAAACACGACAAGGTTGGAGCCGAATTGGCCAAAAAAATAATAGCTCGCCTTGGCATAACCGAAAAAGCAGATCAGATCACGGCCCTCATCGAAAAGCACATGGCGCCGGTCACAATAATTGAAAAGGCGGGAAACAAAGAACTGACCGACAAAGCGCTGGGAAGATTTGTAAGAAAAGTGATCGAACCGCTGGAAAAAATGGGCATCGGTCTGGACGCACTTTTAGCCTTCGGCCGGGCGGACCTTCTGGCTTCACAAGGACCCGATTGTTACCAAGCAATGGGCGCCCCCGATGGTGATTATTTATCTCTGGTCAGCAGGGTAACTTCGGCCGTCGATCGCATCAAGGCAAGAGTTAAAGAATATCATGCTGCGCAAAAAAAGAACAAATCCGGCACACCCCAGAGCGTAAGCGGCAAAGACCTCATACAAGCAGGTCTAAAACCGGGCCCCCGGTTCAAATCCATTCTGGCTGAAGCCGCGCAGCTGGAAATACAACAGGGATTAAAAGGCCCCGCACTGGTCAATTTTCTTGTTGAAAAATATACGGCATAAACAAATCTAGATTAACAACCCTGATATCTTGCTCTGATCCAGCCCAGAAGCTATAATAGTTTCACTATGATTAGAGTACGTTTTGCACCCAGCCCCACAGGGGCTCTACATATCGGGGGAGCGCGCACCGCCCTCTTTAACTGGCTTTTTGCCAGACACAACGGGGGTAAATTTATCCTTCGCATCGAGGATACCGATCGTGAGCGCTCGACCCTGAAGGCAAACCAGGCGATCTTTCACGGC
>JAYEOW010000036.1:0-11671 GCA_034723395.1 Candidatus Margulisiibacteriota bacterium | reverse complement strand
ACACATTTTCGATCGCCTCCGGCTGGGGAGAAATTGTGTACCAGTTAGTGTTCTGGTTCAAGCTGTCGTTCCTGTCGGTCATCAAGCTGAAGCCGGCGGCAAACTGCGCCTTGCCGGCAGGAGTTAATTCCTTTTCCCTATAATCATAGCGGTTATCCCAGTAGTTTGGCCGGTAATAGCTGGGCCGGTACCATCCGGGGGCGTAATAGTAATGTCTAGTTTGACGGGCAGCTTCTCTTACCGCCGCTTTTGCCAATTTTTTACTTACGGAAATTGTCCCTAAAGCAACCTCTTTGGCCGCTTTTTTAGCGACCGCTTTGCGGGAAATTGGTTTTCGTTCAACTTTTTCGCCAGCGGCCTCTCTTTTTTCTGTGTCAGCCTTTACGTCATCCGCCACCGCCTCTTTTTTTGAGACCGCTTTTCCCTCTCTTCCCCATCCTTTTTTTACGATCCCGCGGTCGGCCAAATAGTGCGCTCCTTCGAGGGCGAACATGGAGGCGACTCCGACACCTAATGCCCAGGCAAATGGGTTCATCTCCAGTTCAAAACAGGCCTTAAGCCCGAGCGCGTTATCGCCGACGGCGAGATTTCGGTTGTTCATCTGGTAATGCCCGGCGAGATCGATCCCCGGGTTGATTGCGAAACCGGCCGGATTCCAGTAGGCGGCATAGGCATCGTCCGCAATTGCCGTATAAGCTCCGCCCATACCGAGCGCTCTCGGCCCGAAATCGGCCAGAGCAACCTGGGATATTAACGAGAGAACAATGATCGAAACTAATGTTTTATTTAACATCATGTGAACCTCCCATATATTGATGCGATTCTAGCAAAAGCAACTTGTAATAACAAGTTGCAAGTGATAAAATTTTATCCAACGAAGCTCCGATAATATTGGGACGGAGTTGGAGCAAAAAAATATGGAGGTGTCCCGATGAAAATTATAGAGAGAATAAAAGAGATCATAATGAAGCCGAAGGCGGCCTGGAAGGTTATCAAAGATGAGCCGTCCGATATCAAAGCCCTGTACCTGAATTACGCTGCTCCGCTCGCCCTGATCCCGGCGGTTTGTTCCCTGATCGGAATGACAATCGTTGGGATTCGCATGCCTGCCGGGGAAGTAATGAGGTCCCCATTTGTACCGACCCTGATCGGTTCGGCGATCGGTTACGGTTTGAGCTTACTGGGACTGATAATTGGTGCCTGGATCGTTAAACTTTTAGCGCCCACTTTTAATTCAAAGGCGGATCTGGCGGACGCATTTAAAGTCGTTGTTTACTCAATGACGCCGGTCTGGCTGGTCGGTATTTTTTCGCTGGTCCCTGGATTGGGGATATTGGGGATCCTCGGATTATATGCCATCTACCTCTTGGCTTTGGGATTTCCAGTTGTGCTTAACACTCCGGAGAATAAAGTAGTATGGTTTACCATCTCGATCATCCTGGTAAGTATGGTCGTAAATTTTATCCTCTCTGCAATCGTATTCGGCGCGCTTTACGGGCCGATGTACATGCAGATGATGGCGGTCTGAACCTGATTTCTCCAAAGGGGGTAATATGGAACTAATTACTATTAAAGAGCTGTTAAAGCGGAACGTGGATAAGTACCGCAATCAAATTGCTTTCCAGATGCGCGGCGATTCCGGTTATCGCAAGATTACTTTCCAACAGGTTGCGGAACAAGTTGAAAAAGTCCAGGGGATACTTTTAAATCAGGGAGTGGTATATCAGGACCGGGTCGCGCTGATCTCGGAGAACTGTCCGGAATGGGCGATATCTTATATCGCCATTGTTTCGTTGGGGGCGATTGTGGTTCCGCTGGATGCAATGCTTAGTAAAGAAGAGATTTTACCCCTTTTAAATGATTCTGGAGCAAAGACGATCATCTATTCGGAAAAATTTACCGGATACTTTGCAGGAGGGAATGTTCCTATTGGCCAGGTGAAGATGGAGGATTTTGATAATGTCCAAGGGAGTTCTCAACTCCCGGATGTAGATGTAAAACCGGAGGATACCGCGGCGATAGTCTATACCTCCGGGACAACCGGCATTCCAAAAGGGGTTGTCTTGACCCATAAAAATATCATGTCCAACGTATGCTCCGTTTCGTCCCTGTTCGACCTTGGACCGAAAGATAATTTTCTTTCGGTCCTTCCATTGCACCACACGTTTGAAACAACCGCTGGATTCTTGGGGCCGTTTTATAACGGTTGCCGGATAACCTATGCCGAAAGCCTGAAATCGAACAACATACTAAAGAATATGCAGGAGACCGGGGTAACGGTGATGAATGGGGTACCCCTTTTGTTTCAGCTTTTTTATAATGGGATCCTGCGTGAGGTCGAAGAAAAGGGGAAGGGAAAACTCTTTTCGGTCCTTTTTGGGATATCTAGATTCTTTAAACGTGTTGTCGGGATTAATGTTGGAAGAAAATTATTTTCTGTAGTACATAAAAAATTTGGAGGAAAGATCCGCTTTTTTGTTTCTGGCGGGGCGGCGATCGATCCAGGCCTCCTCGAAAATTTTGATCTGATGGGATTTACGATTTATCAGGGCTACGGGTTGACCGAATCTTCTCCGATTTTAACCTGCAATTATACGAAGAGTAATAAACCTGGTGCGGTAGGGAAGGTGATCCCTGGGGTTGAGATCAGGATATCGGGCTCAGAGCTGGCAGGAGAAATCCTCGCTTTTGGTCCGAATATCATGAAAGGGTATTATAAGCGGAAGGAGCTTGCTTCGAGAGTAGTTGTAAATGGGTGGCTGCATACGGGGGATGTTGGGTATCTTGACGAGGATGGGTTTCTTTACATCACAGGGCGGTCGAAGGATGTTATTGTCACCGCATCCGGAGTAAACGTTTATCCGGAAGAGGTAGAGCATTTGCTTAAGAATATCCCGGGGATTAAAGAGGTTTGTGTTATGGGGACGACCGTAACGGAGGGCTTAAGGAAGGGGACCGAAGAGGTCTTCGCGATCATTGTTCCGGATTTTGAATATCTGGAGAAGCATGGATATGCCGAAGAGGTTACGGTTTATAGTAAAATAAAAGAAGAGATCGACGGGGTCAACAGAAAAATGGCCGATTATAAGCGGATCGCGAAATTTAAAATCAGGAAAGAAGAATTACCTAAAACACGTTTGATGAAAATTAAGCGTTTTGAGCTAAAAAAAGAGTTGGGGAAGTAAGATGCAGGAAAATAGCATAGCTGAAGAAATTAAAACGTTGGTCGCAAGGGTTATTAAAATTCCCGAAGATAAAATAGATCTGAATGCCAATCTTTTTACCGAGCTGGGAGTAGATTCTCTCCTGGGGGTCGAGATATTTGCGGCATTGGACAAAAAATACGGTTTGGACGTGCCTGAAGATAAGTTAAAAAATGTGGGCGCGGTAAATGACATCATCGCTTTAGTGAAAAGTATGCTTAATAAATGACCGATCAAGACACCTCCGCCTACTGGCGAAAAATGCTGGAATTAGATAGTCCTTTGCCGGAGGGATTGCTTGATAGGTATAAGTCTCCCCAGCGTATTCTTCGTCCTCTGGTGAGCTGCGCTTCGGGATTATTCTTTCGCCTTTGGTGCCCGGAGACGGTTGCGGGGATAGAGAATGTGCCGGCTAAAACACCTTATATTGTTGCGGCAAATCACTCCTCTTCGCTGGATTTTTCATCAGTTGCGGTTGCTATGGGGAAAAAGATGAAGGATGTCTATCCGATTACTACGAAATTTTTCTATGACCACTGGTTTGCCGGTTTCTGGATCCGGGCGGCGGCTAACGCGGTAAGGATCGATACCGAAGAGGATTTTCTTGTTGCTTTACGGGCGGCGGCGCGTATCCTTAAAGCGGGGAAGGCGGTTTATATGAATCCGGAAGGGACCCGTTCTCCTGATGGTAAACTTCTCCCTTTCCATCCTGGGGTAGGGGTATTAGCGGTTGAAACCGGAGCTCCTTTGGTGCCGGTCTATATTTCCGGGACATTTGATACTCTCCGTTATGATAAGCTCTTTCCAAAAAGGGGGCCAGTAAAGGTTAGTTTTGCTAAACCGATCGAAATGGGCCCGTATATTGAAAAGAAGAAGACGACCCAGGCTTACGATGTCTACAAAGAAGTCGCCGAAGAGTTAAGAGGCCGGATTCTCTCCCTCGATCACTAGATCACTTTATTCAACGGATACTCTATGATCCCTTTTGCCCCTGCTTTTTTCAGCTTTGGTATTAATTCTCTTACAACAAATTCATCTACTACTGTATCGATAGCGATCCAATCCGGATTTGAAAGTTCGGAGATGGTCGGTTTTTCGATCGCCGGGAGGAACTTTAGGACATTTCTAAAACGGCTTTTGATCACGTCCATTTTTAAGCCGACTTTCGTTTCGGCGGCAAGCGCTCCTTTTAAGAGGAGAATGATATTTTCGAGCTTCTCTTTCTTCCACGGGTCGGACAAGGTTTTTTTATTAGCGATGACTGCGGTGTTCGATTCGAGCACAGTATCGATGATCTTCAAGCGGTTCGCCTTTAAGGATGATCCGGTCTCGGTCAGCTCGACGATCGCGTCGGCCAACTCCGGAGGCTTAGCTTCGGTCGCTCCCCAGGAAAACTCCACTTTGGCATTTACTTTATTCGCCTTTAAGTATTTTTTTGTCACATTTATCAGTTCGGTCGCTATCCTTGCCCCCTTCAAGTCCTTAACCGTTTTGATCTTTGATCCTTCAGGGACAGCGAGGACCCATCTTACTTTTTTTAATCCCTGTTTTGCATAAACCAGATCGGCAATATTTCTGACTTTACATCCCGATTCCAATGCCCAGTCGGTACCGGTTAGTCCGCAGTCCAATACTTCACTTTCAACATAGCGGGCCATCTCCTGTGCCCGGATCAGCATGATCTCGAGTTCCGGGTCATCGACCGAGGGATAGTATGAACGGCTGCGCGCTTTGATCGACCAGCCCGCTTTTTTAAAGAGTTCAAAGGTCGATTCCTGCAGGCTCCCTTTTGGAAGACCAATTTTTAATTTTTTAGACATTACAATACCACCTCTTTCAGAGATTCTAACATCAGAATTTTGTTATCGCAAGTGGAGAAATTATAGCTTTTTTACTATTGTTTCGGCGAACTCCTCGGCCGCGTCCGGCCCGCTCCCGGTAACAATTAACCCGTCTACTTCAACTTTATTCCCGGTGCAAATTGCTCCCGCTTTTTTCATCAGATGTTTCCCTAAGGAGGAGACGGTCGTTCTTTTCCCGTCAACAATATCTGCTTTGGCTAAGATCACTGGAGCAAGGCAGATTGCGCCGATCACTTTTTTATTTTTCTTTGCTTCGATGACCAGGGAGAGCGCGTTTAGATCGTTTTTATATACGGTCGATCCGGTCCCTCCTACAAAAACGACCGCGTCATAGTCGGCCGCTTTGGCATTTTTAATGTTTATATCGGGTTTTACCTTTTTACCATACATCCCGACCGCGGTTTTATCGGTTGACGAAGCGACGGTGACTTTTATCCCCTGCGCTTCAAACTTTGCTTTGGGCTTTGCAAATTCGCCGTAGTGGAAATTTTTCGGGGCGATCACCATTAATATTTTTTTATCAGAGAGTTCTTTTGCCTTTGAGGTCGCCAAGGTAGCCGGGATAACCTCCATTTTTAGAACTTCTAACTTATACTTTGGTTTAGTATCCGGAGATGCGGACGGTTTTTCTCCCATAGCGTAAGTAGCACTTGAAAATCCAAATGACAAAATCCAAATAAAGACAAAAACCCTCACCCAGCTTTTTCCCCGCCGCACAACTTTCTGAAACGTCCCTCTCCCACAGGGAGAGGGAGTGGGTGAAATGCCATTTGTCAGAGAATGCTTGGGTGAGGGCTGCATATTTTTTTTCATTTTATCTCGTTCCTTTCGTTAACGAACACAATTTTGGGTTTGATATTGCTGGCTTCGGCTTGTTCGATCAGCCCATAAGCGATAATAATGACCTTATCACCTTTTTTACCAAGCTTAGCCGCAGGTCCGCGGAGAGATATCTCTCCTTTTTTTCCTTCGATCACATAGGTCTCGAAGCGATTAGTATTAGCCGAATTTAGTACATGGACTTTTTCACCGGCGACTAATCCGGCCGCTTTCATCAGTTTGGTATCGATCCCGATGCTCCCCTGGTAATCCGGCTGGGTATCGGTGATAGTTGCCATATGGATCTTCGATTTAAAGATAGAAATTAACATAACAAAATATAATTATAGCGCAGAAAAGAGGGGATTTCAATCTATGCCGTAGCTTGTTATAATTAACTGGTATATGAAGTGGTTAGCTTTATTTTTATGTGTAGTTTTGTTGATCTCTCCAGTTTTTGCAGAGACGACCGAAGCTAGCGTGCATTCATCATTAAATTTCTGGCAGCAATTCGATATTATCTTCTGGCAGACCGCCCCTTTTGCAACCTTGTGGATGTACTTTGCCGACTCTCAGCTTTCAAGGATAATGTACCCGGGGGCAGGGCCGCACTGGAACGCGGTATTAACCCTTGCCACGATCCTCTCGGTTGGCAACGCGTGGATCTATGCGAGTGAAGTGGCGGTTGACACTCACTAGTATTATAGTAAAATAAAGAAAACGCTAAAAAACTTAAAAGTTTTAATTTTTGTTTCAATTCTTTTAGGCCTCCTTGTCCCTTCTGCCCACGCTTTTTCAATGAACTCCGGTTACTATGTTGGTAACGGGACTTCACAATCGATCACTGGGCTAGGATTTCAACCAGATTTAGTTATTATTAAAAGTGAAGTGGCGAATTATGGGGTAGGCACAACAGCCCAGATGCATGATCCTGAATCGACGGCTTATTTTACCCAAAACTCCGATAATTTTGATAATGGGGTAGAGGTTGCCTCGGGTGGTTTTTCGGTTGGAAGTAATGGAAATGTTAACAATGCGGGAACAGTTTATTGCTGGACCGCTTTTGGGAATTCCGGCTCGGCTGACTTTAAAATTGGAACATACACGGGAAATGGTCAGGCCGCTGAAAGATATGTGACCGGTCTCGGTTTTCAGCCTGATTGTGTAGTAATAAAGAGGGAAGGGACTAGCCGCGCGGTATGGCATACATCGGCCATGGCGGTTGATACCGTTTCTTACTTTAGCAGTACGGCGGATGATGCGACTGGACAGATTAAAAGTTTTGATACAGACGGTTTTAAGATCGGAACAGCTAATGCTGGGGTAAATGATTACGCTGATACATATTTTTATTTTGCATTTAAGCAGGAGAGCGACAAATTTAAGGTTGGGACCTACACTGGAGATGGGGCCGATGATCCGCCCGCCTAAGAAATATGAAGAGCTGATCGATCTGGTGGTTGCTACAATTACAGGAAAACCCGGGAGCACGCGCAAATATTCTCTTTACGATTTTCAGGAGATGTGTACGAAATATAAAGGAATAATCGTACTGCTGTTGGATGAGGCGCGGGATTTGATTTTAAAACGGATTACTAAAACAGGCGGGGCCGGATTAGGTCCGTTTACCGAGACGGCGGCTAAGAAAATTTTTGACTTGAGTTACGGGATTCCTCGTGAGATACTTAAGACCTGCGATTGGGCGATAGCCCAGGCCAATAAAAACAGTATCGATATTAGTGATATCGAGCAGTATCGCGGAGGTTAATTGATTTGGCAAAGACTTTATTATTAGTTGAAGATATGCCCGAAAGCGCCGAGCTAATGAAAGATATGCTCGAAATGGAAGGATATAATGTGGATGTGGTAGGGACCGGGGAAGAAGCGCTCGAAAGGGCAAGTAACAAAGAATATGATGGTATGGTGCTCGATATAATGCTTCCACGGGTAGACGGCTTCGAGGTCTGCCGAAGGATCAAGGCAAATCCAAAAACCGCAAAGATCCTGGTAATTTGTGTTACTGCTTTTTCTGTTCCGGATATAAAGCAAAAGACAAAAAAAGTAGGCGCAGAAGAGGTTATTTTAAAGCCTTTCGAACCGTCTGATCTTTTAAATGCGGTCCGCAAACATATCCCCAATTCATGAGAGAGCGGGGTGTCGTCAGCAGAGTTATTTCCCCCAAACTAGTTGAAGTTGCTTTTAAACGTTCAGAAGCATGCGAAAAATGCCGGATGTGCCATAATTTGGAAGAGGGGATGGTAGGGATCGAGTCGGTCAATGAGATTAGCGCGAAAAAGGACGATATTGTTGAGATCGAGATCCCTTCTGGTGAAGTGGTAAAAGGTTCTTTGGTGGTCTTTCTTGTTCCAATACTTTTGATGATCTTTGGTTACCTGCTTGGTGCTTTAGTGAATGAATTTGCCGGAGTTATCAATGCGATCCTGTTCTTGTTCCTGAGTTTTTTTGTGATCCGCTGGTATGATAAAAATATTCAGCAAAAAGAGGCTTTAAGGGCCCGGATACTAAAGATCATCTAGAACGCCCTCGTTTTTCATGCTATAATAACGAGGTTTTTGTCGTGTTATGAAGACATTTAAACAAGGAATTCATCCAAAATATAATAAATCGAGGACCGAAGACAGGAACATCGTTGAGGCTGTTCTTCCTAAAAAGGTCATTATCCCGTTGCATCAACATACCGGAGCAACCTGTGAACCTCTGGTAAAAGTGGGGGACGAAGTTGTCGAAGGACAAAAGATAGGCGATACCTCCAAGTTTATTTCCGCACCTGTGCATACTCCCATTTCGGGAAAAGTTACAAAAATTGAAAAACTTCCCCATCCTTGTGGAGTGAATATTCTTTCGGTGGTGATTGAGGGGGATGGGGAGAAGAGAGATGTGATATCTGATACCCCTCGACTTCGCTCGGGGCAAGCGCGAGATGTGGATGTTTCTCCGGAAGAGATCAGAAAGATAGTTCGTGAAGCGGGGATCGTGGGGTTAGGTGGAGCGGCTTTTCCCACCCACGTAAAATTGACCCCGCCTAAAGATAAGGAAATCGATACTATTTTAATTAACGGTTGCGAGTGCGAACCTTTTATTACTGCTGACCACCGTATTATGCTTGAGCGGGCAGAGGACCTTATCCAAGGGGCAAAGTTAATTGCCAAGGCCACCGGGGCGAAAAATATTGTTATCGGAATTGAAAATAATAAATTAAACGCGATCGAAAGATTAAAGACCGAGCTCAGGAACAAACCGGTTGGCAATATAACAATTACCGTTTTAGAGACAAAGTATCCGCAAGGCGGAGAGAAAATGATGATTAAGGCAGTATTGGGCCGGGAGGTCCCAACCCGCGGGCTGCCGCTGGATGTCGGAGTTGTAGTTTGCAATGTCGGGACTGCGGTTGCGGTTACCGAGGCGGTCAGAAATAGTATTCCACTGATCAAAAGGGTTGTAACGGTTACCGGTTCCGGTATCAAAGAGCCGCAGAACCTGATGGTTAGGATCGGGACCACATTTCAGGAGATAATCGATCAATGCGGCGGATTAAATGAAGTGGCGGCGAAGGTGATTATGGGTGGTCCGATGATGGGAGTATCGCAGCATACGCTTGATATCCCGATCGTTAAGGCGACCAGCTGCATCCTGGTTTTAAGCCGTCATGAAGTTGCTGATAAAAAACTTTATCCTTGTATTAAGTGTTCAAAGTGCGTTGACCATTGCCCGATGTTTTTGGTCCCTACCAGGCTTGCTGCTTACGCGGAAAATGGCAAATACAGCGAATTTGAAGAGTGGGGTGGACTCGATTGTATTGAATGCGGCTGTTGTACGTTTGTTTGTCCGGCCGCTATCCCTCTGGTTCATTGGATAAAATTAGCTAAATTAAAGTTGAGGCAGATGAAATGAACTTTATTATTTCACCAGCGCCGCATATAAAAGAAAAGTATACCGTTCCGATGGTAATGTATATTGTGATCGCAGCACTTTTGCCTGCGACTATTGCGGGGATCGTATTTTTTGGGTTGCAAGCGTTAGCTCTGATCATCCTTTGTGTTGCCGCCGCGGTCGGGACCGAGTTTGTCTGTAACAAAATAATGAAAAAAGAGCAAACGATTACAGATGGCAGCGCGGCGCTGACCGGACTGCTCCTGGCCCTTTGTCTGACCCCCTCTATGCCGCCTTTTGCCGCGTTCTTCGGGGCTGTTTTTGCGGTCGCCATCGGCAAGCAAATTTTTGGGGGATTAGGTTTTAATATCTTTAATCCGGCACTGATCGGAAGGGCATTTCTAGCCGCTACTTTCCCGGTGCAGATGACCAACTGGGTCGCACCCTTTGTTTATCGCGGGGTAGAGGCGGTATCATCCGCTACGCCGCTGGCATTGATGAAATTCCAACATCAATCAACCCCTTACAGTAAGTTGTTTTTTGGCGGTGTTTCCGGATCGATAGGGGAGACATCGGCCTTATTACTGCTTATCCCGGGAATACTTTTGGCCCTGCGGGGGGTTATCAACTGGAGGATTCCGGCAAGTTATCTTGGAACGACCGCCATTCTTGGGGGATTATTCTGGGTAATAAAACCGGCGATATATCCTGACCCGGTTTTTCACCTGCTGGCGGGAGGATTGATGCTGGGCGCTTTTTTTATGGCGACCGATCTGGTTACCTCTCCTTTAACAAACAAAGGGATGCTTATCTTTGGGGTAGGGGCGGGGATCCTGGTCGTGATTATTCGATTGTTTTCTGGACTGCCAGGTGGGGTAATGTATTCGATACTGTTCATGAATGCCTTTGTTCCGTTAATAAATAAATATACCAGGCCGAGGATATTAGGAGCAAAGAAATGAATAAGATAACGCGGATGATCATTGTTTTAACGGTGATCGGGATTATTTCGGGAGGAGTATTAGCCGGTGTTTATAACTGGGCGCTCCCAAAGATCAAGGCGAACCAGGTTGAGGATACAAACGCGGCAGTTTTTAAAGTGATGCCGGGGACAAAGAGCTATAAACAGGTTACAAAAGGCGAGCTTACCTATTTTAAATGTTATGATAAAGACAAAAAGATGATCGGGACCGCGATCCTTTGTAAAGGGAACGGTTACCAGGGAGTGATCAAATTAATGGTTGGGGTAAACGCCGATTTCTCCGAGTTTACCGGAATGGCCATCCTGGAGCAGCTGGAAACCCCGGGGCTCGGCGCGAAGATCGCCGAGATGAAGTTTGAGGCCCAATTCAAGGCTTTAGCTGCCAAACCGCCAATTGAATATGTAAAGGGGAAGCCGCCGGAAAAGAAGAACGAGATACAGGCAATTACCGGGGCCACTATTTCGTCCAAAGCGGTAGTGAATATTATCAATAAAACGGTTAAACAATGGCTGGAGGTAAGATGAATAAGCACGGAACGTCATATAATTTTGTAAAGGGGTTATGGGATGAGTCTCCGGTCTTCCGTCAGCTTCTGGGAATGTGCCCAACGTTGGCGGTCACTACATCGGTCATCAATGGATTCTCAATGGGGATGGCGACTTCATTTGTTTTGATCTCTTCCAGCGTGATCGTTTCACTTATTCGTAAGTTGGTCCCGAGCCAGGTGCGGATCGCTTCCTATGTCGTTATCATTGCTACTTTTGTCACCGTGGCGGACCTTTTTTTAAAAGGTAATTTCCCGGAAATTTCAAAGGCTTTAGGGCCGTTTGTCCCGTTGATCGTCGTAAACTGCATTATCTTAGGGAGGGCAGAACTATTTGCATCAAAACATCCTCCATTCCCCGCATTTGTC
>JAYEOW010000035.1:0-36028 GCA_034723395.1 Candidatus Margulisiibacteriota bacterium | reverse complement strand
CATCCATTTGTTAAGGGAGTTATATTCGACAAAATATGGAAGAATAAAAAAACGGGTAAAATAGGAAATATCTCCGTATATTTTGCTTCTCTTGAAGATTTAATTAAAATGAAAAAAGCGGCCGGCAGATCGAAAGATAAAGAAGACCTGAAAATATTAAGAAAAATAAAGAGGAAAAAATAATGTTCATAAAAACCGAAAATATTGTTAAATTCTATGGCAAAAAATGCGCAGTCGATCACGTTTCGATCGAAGTCAAACAGGGGGAGATCGTCGGGCTCTTGGGGCCAAACGGCGCGGGAAAAACGACCACCTTCTATACGGTCGTCGGATTGATCCGCCCTAACGAAGGGAAGATATTCCGCGGGGATAAAGATATCACCAAACTGGCAATGCACCGCCGCGCGCACCTCGGGATCGGCTATCTGGCACAGGAGCCGTCGATCTTCAGAAAACTTTCGGTCGAAGAAAACATCCTGATCCTCTGGCAGCTGATGCCCGGGATCAAAAAAAGCGAATACGAAAAGAAGTTGGTGGAACTGTTGGACGAGCTTGGAGTTACTCATTTAAGAAAACAAAAGGCCTTCACCCTTTCCGGGGGGGAGCAGCGCAGGGTTGAGATCGCACGCGCCCTGGCTACTAATCCATCTTTCCTATTATTAGACGAACCCTTTACCGGGATCGACCCAAAGAGCGTTGCTGACCTGCAGGACATTGTCAGAAGCTTAAGGGAGAAAGGGATCGGGGTTTTAATTACCGACCATAACGTAAGGGAGACCCTAGCTATCACCGATCGCGCCTACATTATGCATAAAGGGAAGATTCTCGTCTCCGGCCCTTCTGATGTAGTTGCTAGTTCAAAAGAAGCCAAAGAATCGTACCTCGGGGAGAAATTTGAGCTTTGATCAAGATCATCGATCGTTATATCTTCAAAGAACTTTTTGAGCCTTTCCTTTTTGGATTAGGCTCCTTTACCGCGATCCTTTCGGCCAGCATGATCCTTTTTGAACTGGTGCGGGCGGTAGTTTTGCGTGGAATGCCCCTTTTTGTCGCCCTGCAGATATTTATCTATAGGCTCCCGGCTATTATGGTCTATATTTTCCCGATGGCGACCCTTTTAGCCGCCCTGCTCGCTTTTGGGAGATTATCAGGAGACTCGGAGATTGTAGCCTTTAGGGCCTCTGGTGTTTCACTCTATCGCCTAATTATCCCAGTCCTTTTTCTCGGCCTTTTAGTCTCCTTTGTTAACTTGGGATTTTCCGAGGTCGTCGTCCCCGAATCGAATAAAGCGGCCAAAAATCTTCTGATCGAAACATCGGGCAAACATCAACCCAAACTGCAGAAAAATGTCTTTGTCCCCGAGCTCGAACATGGGGTGCTAAAAAGGATCTTTTATGCCGAGACCTTTAAGGGTGACACGATGCAGGATGTCATCGTCCAGGAATTCAGCAACGGGAAATTATCCCAAATCCTGACCGCTAAAAAAGCCCGCTGGGTTAAAAATAAGGACGAATGGATCTTTAAATCGGGGATTATTTATCTTATTGCCAAAAGCGGCGAATACAAGCATCTGATCAGGTTTGACGAGCAGTCGATCGCGATCAAATATACTCCGGCCGACTTTTATATCGGCGACCGCAACCCCGAAGAGATGACCATTGCCGAATTAAAAAAGTTCATCTCCCTAAAATCAAAAATGGGCGAAGAAGTTACCGACCTCAAATTACAGCTTAACATGAAGACGGCCCTCCCCTTTGCCTCGTTGGTCTTTGCCCTGCTGGGCGCTCCGCTCGGGATCTCCCGGCGCCGCGCTTCTTCATCGCTTGGCTTAGGGCTTTCGATCCTGGTTATATTCTTTTATTATATTTTAACCTTTATCAGCATGGCCATCGGCGAAATAGGGTTCTTTACTCCCGGGATCGCCGCCTGGTTCCCAAATATCGCTACCGGAGGGGTCGGTTTTTATATCCTCTCCAAGGCTGCGGTTAGATAATGTTTACCTTCGGTGCCCGGATAATCCTGTTCCTTATCGTGGTCGGTGGAGTAGTTGCCATAATCGGAGATTATATCGGCCGCTCGATCGGCCGAAAGCGGCTCAGTTTATTTAAACTCCGCCCGCGCAGTACTGCTGCAATTTTTACCGTGATTACCGGGATATTGATCGCTTTATCTACACTGGGAATTTTACTGGTCATTTCGCAAGACGCGCGCACCGCTCTTTTTGGACTGGAAGATCTTCGCACCGAACTTTCTAATATCTCTTCGCAAAGAGATAACGCAGAAAAAGAACTGGTAACACTCGTTGCGGAAAAAGGTAAAATTGACGAGAAACTTTCCCAAGCCAAAGAAGATCTGGACAAATCGCGAAACGAGATCGAGAACCTAAAGAGGACCAAGAATAAATTAAGCAGTGACATAAAATATTTAGAAAGAAAAGTTGAGGCCTCCCGCAAAGGAAAGGTCCTGTTCAAGGTAAATGAAACCCTGCTGCTATCAGTAATCCAAGCCGGGCCGGAAAAAGACAAGATCGAAACCGGGCTAAAACAAATTCTCTCCGCCGCTGACTCCCAGGTTAGAAGCTATGGCGTAAAAAGCGACAAACATCTTATTTTCATCAAACCGGATGATTTTAACCGAACCGTTTCGGAATTAAGCGAGAAAAACGGGGAAGTAATCGTTAAGTTAATCGCCACCCGCAACACCCTCTTCGGCGAAGAGGTCGCCGTCCGTTTCCTGCTGTCGGAAAACGTATTGGTCTATAAAACCGGTGAGACGGTCACCCGGACAAATATCGCCCCCTCCCTTTCGATCCCCGGGATCGAACAGGAAATAAAAAAACTTCTAACGGCCGCCCATCAGCAGGCAAAAAATGATGGGGTGATCCCCGATCCGGCCGGATCTTTGGGTTCGGTCCCCTACTCGGAAATCTTCGCTCTGGCAAAAAAGATAAACTCCCACAAAAAAGGAGCGACTATCAAAGCGCTTGCCAGGAAGAATATTTATACCATGGGCCCGCTTGAAATAAAATTTATGGTTTACTACCAATGATATTAGCAATCGACCCCGGCAAGGAGAAAAATGGCCTGGCTGTCCTAAATAAGGACGGCAATGTTTTAGAACAAGAGATCGTCCAGCAAAAAGAGATAAAAAATTCCATCCTCCTCCTGCTCTCAAAACATGTTGTTCCAGTGATTGTGGTGGGAAAAAGTATCTTTGGGAGAGAACTCGAAAAAAGTCTCCTGCGGATGGAGCTAAAAAACAATATCATCTTTGTATCGGAGGAAAACTCCACCCTCGAAGCACGCAAACGATACTGGAAGGATAATCGCCCTAAAGGACTATGGAGATTAATCCCGACTTCACTGAGAGTCCCTCCGGTCCCGGTAGATGACTATGCCGCGGTAGTTTTAGGGGAGCGGTATCTCAAAGGTTAATATCCCCCGCCGGTTTACATCGGTCCTTCTTAAAATCCGGCCGTAAGGATCGATCACCGCCGAAACTCCGGAGTTCCCGACTTGAATAAAATATTTACGGTTTTCGATCGCCCTAAAAACTCCGGTATTAATATGATAATACGGAGCTGAAGAATCACCAAACCAGGCATCATTGGTTAAGACCAAAATAAAATCAGAATTATTTTCAACGCGTTTCCTGATCAACGAAGGAAAGGTCGATTCAAAACAGATTGCCGCAGCAATCTTTATCCGCTTAGCTTCAATTGCTTGAGGGTCCTTATTTGCGCTAAACTCACCATCATAATACCCTACTCCCTTTAATAGCGGATAAAGTAGCTTTCTAAATGGAAGATACTCACTAAAAGGCACCGGCCGCTCCTTATCATAACGGGAGATAACCTCACCCCTTGGAGAAAAGGAAACGATGGAATTGTAAGCCTTCCCCTCTCTGTAAAAAGGGGTTCCCGTGATCAACCACGTGTTAGTCTCGATTAAAAGCCTCCTTATTTTTGCCAGCAAGATCGGATCGTCCAATAAATAAGCAAACACCGCCGTCTCCGGCCAAACTACGATATCCGGACGGGAGGAAAAGGCTGCCTTGCGGGTAAGCTGATCATTAATATTAAATGTCGACATGATCATACTGGCATCCAGTTTATCTTTTTGATCAATGTTCGGCTGAATTAAACTAAGCCTTACAGTCTTAACCGAACCGCGTAAAACATCGGATATCGATCTTTTTCCCTTGGCCCCCACTTGTGCTTTGATCACTTGCATCCCATGCCCGACACAGAGAGCTATGATAAGGGACAAAATGAAAAGGGGCTGCCATTTTCTATAATTGACAACAAAAAGGGCAAGCGAAACATTAAACATTACGACGATAAAACTTACCCCGTAAACTGAGCTAAAAGAAGCAATCTGGATCAAGGGGAGCATATTAACCTGGGTATATCCGACCACTCCTCCCGTTACCCCAAACGGCCCCCAGGCCCTCAACCATTCGATAAAGATCCATAAGACCGCGACAAAAAAAACATAAGCGATCCGTTTTAAGCTGCTGATAATTATTAAATCCTTACGGCGTCCCCCTACCAAGGCAGTTGCCTCAGACTGAAAAATATTCGAGGTCATGCGGGGGTCCGAAAAATCGGAGATAAAAACACGAAAAATTAGCGCGAATAACAAAATAAAGAGGGTTTGAAACAATATTAAACTCGCCCATCCCAAGACTACCCACCAGCCAACAAACCTAAAAAGAGAGTTCATCCAGGAAAGATGGATCCCAAAAAAAACTGTTCCAAAGAAAAAACCGCAAATGACCGACTCTTTCCAATTCTTCGTATTCCCCAGCGCAATAAACAGCGGGACCAGGGCAAACCAGGCGATCCAAAAAAGATTGAACTTGGGAAAGGCCAAAGCTAATAATATTCCTGATAAAGCGGAAAGAATAACCAGTTTACTGAATTTCAACGTCACACCTCGTGATATCCAAAACCGCGTCCACACTTGTATCGTCCCCGTTATCTATATTTTTGATCGATCCTACGAGCTTGGAGATATAGGGATTAGTCGCTGATAAATGATCGGAAGGGAGTTTTTCCTGCCCGTCAGGCCAGGCAACGCTGACAAAATCAAAATAGATCTGATCAGGAACCGAATTGCCAAAAATCTTGCTCAGATTAAAATCAAAACTCAATTTATTATTGGGGTCGCCCAGATTGGCGATCGCCTCTCGCGTATTCGTTTGGTCCTGCACAAAGGGCCCTTTCACCAGATAGTATCCACCTGGGTCAATTATAATATAACCTGCCCAAGTATCATAGTACGTGGAATAATAATCTGCAACATCTCCTTGCACCGGTGTATCACCGGGTTCAAGCATCTCGTAGGTAATATTATCCGGCGGAGGCAGCGGGACCGCTAGATTAGAACCCGATCCAAGGACTAGGAAATAACGGTTAACAGCTGCATCAAAATTTCCCCGCAGTGTAATCTCTACCGTCATCTGGCTCCCGTACGAAACTATCTGAGTCACTGTTTTGGCGCATCCTGTCAGACTAATCACCAAGATCAAAATCCAAAATCCAATCCTCATCCCTTTTATTCCCTTCTCCACTCTGTGGAGAAAGGATCCTACGTTTAACCATGAGCATTCCCCCCTCTCCATTTCATGGAGAGAGGTGCCGAGTCCCCTGAGCTTGTCGAAGGGGACGAGGCGGGGTGAGGAATTATTTTTCATCAGTATCTTCTAACATCTCCTCCACTCTTAATCTCTTTTATCCCTTTCTCAAATCCATCATAATAGAATCCTCTCCCTGAGGATACTCCAAATGGTTCATCCGGCAATGCTTTTAGGCTGAAAGAAAAACTAAACTCTTTCCTAAAATCAGAATAAGTATATTTCATCTCCCAGCAATGCAGGTCTTTGACCACCATTATATCACGTACCTTAAACTGCTGAGTGGAGGGTTCGAATATCTGGCCAAACTTTAAGCGCCACTGGTTCGGTTCTCCTTCCAAAAAAAACATGTCGTAAAGAATGCTCCCCGATTTTAGCGTGCCGATATTCATATCTGAAACAGTAGAAAATTGCATGGAAAAAAAGCTTTGCGGTGATACCCTTAACCTGTTGACCAGGTCTTTATATACCCTGTTTTCTATATCCCATCCGGAACGGATCTCTAATCCCAGTTTAGCAGTCGGCGTATAATTCAATCTGCTCATCACATCAAACCACTTTTCGGTCTGCCAGTTATACCCGCCACTGTTCGACCAGCTTAGCTTGTTTAAATACGAAAATGTTAAATTTTCAGAAACATTGTGGTAATTACTCCCCAGCTGGTCGAACAAGAAGGGAGAATTACCGTCTGACAATCCCTTTTTATAATGTATATTATTATTGACAAACCCAAAAAGGTCCGTTCGCAAAGATACCTTCTCCCGGTAAGCGTAACGCCGGTCGTCGGTAGCGTAAACAAACTGGTCGACTCCCGCCCCCAGGGCCATAGCTGTCCCTATTGGAAGTTGGACGTTTTTATTGGCATTTATAGTTGCCTGATAACGTTCGGTGGAAAAATCGCGATTCCTGCCGAGCTGAGACACATACCTTACTTCATGAAAATTACCGTAGCCTACTACCGGACTTAATGTAAAAAGGTTAAGGTCCAAAGGATTTGGGGATATGGTCACTTCTGGCTTTCTTTCCAGATATTGATAATTATTATCTCCGACAAAAATATCCTTATCCATGTCAATATATAGATTTTCGCGGACAGTCCAAGTATAATTTTTCTCCCTGCCGGTTATCTCAAACTTGGGCTCCAGCCTCTCATCTCCCGGTTCTCCTCCGCTCGAAACATAATTGTGATAATCGATCTTACCGCTGAATATCACATTATCCGACCACAAGGGGCGGCGGTGGGTAAGGCGCTGGGAAGAGCGGATCCATTTTGGGTCTTTCTTGGAAAACTCATAATTATAAGAATAATTTGAGCTTACCTTATTGTGAGCCTGGTTAAAATTCCCCGAATATTTTTGCAGTGAACCGATACGGTCATCCAACGAATCGAATTCAATTCCCCATCTCGCTTTATGGTTATAATTCAAGTCTAAACCAAAGGCGGTCTGATCACGCCTTCCCGCCGGAATAAGATAAGTCGCCGTATAACTGTGATTTAAACTAAGGTTCGTCCATTGATTTAATTGTTTTTTATGGTCAATCCGGGTTACCCAGTTGGAGATCCCAGTATCATTTTCATCGAGGTGATAGAGAAAGAGGGTCCCAAGCCCGAGCGCCCCTAAAACATATTCGTTCTCGATTCCGTAGCCGAATCCCTTTTTTTGCATCAGGTCAAGATAGAGGGTTCCGTACGGATAATCCCAGGTCGACTTAAAGAAATCCCCTTCAACCTCGTTGCGGCCGATCTCCCAGTTCCTTTTTTGCTTCCGCTTTAGATCATAATACATAAAAGGGGTCCAGAGCGCGGGAAATCGGCCGACATAGATCGTTACGTTATAACCGATAACCTTATCGTTTGGATAAAATTCTATCTTCTCCGCCACCGTCCGAAAGTGAGGAGTATCGTCGCCGCAGGTAGTAACGCTCCCTCCGCTCCCTTCCAGCTTTTCCGCCTTTTCATCCAGGTTTTCAGCAAATACAAAAAGCTCTCCCTTTAAATTTGATGGGGCAAGCTTCGTTTCAAAATCATTAAAACTCGATTTATCAAAATTTGAATCGTAAATTAATTGTTCCGAAAGAGCGTCATAGTCCTCGGTTATTACCCTAACGTTCCCCTCCGCAACAACAATATTGGTATCTGAGTCCATCCGAATTTTATCGGCCTTGATTATTATCCCTTTTAACTCAACCTCGACCGAACCCGAGGCCTCAATAATCGAAGTTCCCTCGATCTGCCTTAACTTATCCGCCTTAATATTTACATCGACTTCCTCAGCAAAAACAGGAGAGATAAATAGAAAAAAAATGAGCGGCAGCCAAATTTGTTTCATTTTAGCGATTAAGGGATTTTATATAATAATCTCTGGTTAGCTATATCGGTTAAGAGATCGAAGTTCCCGACCTTGCTGTACAACCTGACCGCTTTTTCTATATCACCTTTAAAATAATAAGCATCCCCCAAATTAATACAGGTTGCGCAAAGCTTAGGGTCGATCGCCAGCGCGGCTTCCAACTCGATCCGGGATTTTTCGATATCTTTTAAAAGCAGATAGATCACTCCGAGGTTATTGCGGATCACCGCTGAGCCTGGATATAAATGGATCGCATTCTCCAGCCTCATTTTTGCCTCAGCCAGCTTCCCCTCCTTCGCCAGGGTAATACCCAAATTGTTCAGCCCAACGGCAAAGTTTGAATCCAGCTGTACGGCCAGTGAAAACTCTTCAGCCGCCGCTTTATACATCCCCTTAATGAAATATTCAAAACCGGAAGTATTATAATTCTGGCCAAAAGAAACACTCATCACTTCGCTTTTGCCACGGTGGACCGCCTTCCCCTCTCTCCCCCAGGCAGCTACGATCTCTCCTTTTAACGGATTGGAAACAACCGCTAGAAGTGCTTTATCTCGTAAACTATGCAAGCTGCTCGATTTTAAGTATTCGATCTTCTCCGCTAAATTTCCGAAATCGATATCCTCCTGCAGGACCCCCTCATAGATATCAAGCGCTTTTTGAATATCCCCTTCACCTTCACAGGCTGTTCCGAGATTAAAAGTAATCGTTTTTTCAAAATCTGCTGATTGGTCCGAAAGGACCTCTTTAGCCTTTGCAAACTGCCCGGCAGCCAGGTCTAAGCGGCCATCTTTCCGATAGATCCGCCCCATCAATTCATAGGCATAAGCTGCCCTCGCCTGGTCTTTTGCCGCAATCTGCAGTTCTCTGATCGTCTCTTCCTTTAAGCCCTTCTTTATATATAGTTTTGCCAGGTCGAGGTGGAGCGAGATCATCCACTGGTCCTCTTTAATCCGCCCTTTTTTTGACTCTATCTCCATCTCTAGTTCCCGTTCCATCGCCACCCGGTACTCTTCCAGTACAAGATTATTATACGGCTCCATCGACATAGCGGTTCGCAGCGCGCCAACCGCTTTCCGGCAAAGCTTCATCCTAAAATAAACTTCACCTAAAAGGAGGTAGGCAGCGGTAAATTTATTATCAATGTTTACGATCCCTTCACCCTCCATTGCCGCTCGTTGGAGATCATTTTTTATCAGATAGGCACGCCCCAATACCAGGCGGGCTAAAAGGAGTTTTGGGTTCCCTTTTATTATTTCGCGGCATTTAACGACAATATTATCGGCTGCGCTCGGATCAATCCGCACAATGTTCTCAAATTCTAAAAGGGCTTCATCGATTCGTTTCCTGTATAGAAAGGCTTCGGCCAGATGGTTCCTAGCCAGGATCTGCTGCGGGCAAAGTTCCAGCACTTTTTTGTATCCTTTTATTGCATCCTCCAAAAACTCCGGCCGTTTTTTTTAAAGATAGTAATAAGCTTCGACCGCTTCGCTAAAGCTCCCTTTTATCCGCAGCGCCGCGGCCATTGCCAAGGTCGCTTCGGGATGGTCGGGATAGCTCTTTAATATATTTTTAAATTTAGGGATAACCTCTTGCAGTTTTGCCGGGTCGAGCCGCAGAACTTCGCTAAGTTTATCGACCGCCGCCTCCGGTTTGAGCGAACGCATGTAAACATTCGCTAAAATCTCCCGGATATAAATATTCCCCTCCACCTTTTTAAGTAATCCTTGAAGCTGCTGGATAACCTCACGGGCTACTTCAGGATCGTCCGAAAACATCGCCTGGAAAAAGTCTGCCGCCCGGTTATATTCTTCGATGCGGGAATAGAGCTCTCCTAAGACCCTTAATGTCCTTTTGTCGCCTGGCTGGAACGATAAAAGCTCCTCATAAAATTTAATCGCCTCTCTAAGCCTCCCCTTCTCTACATAAGCGTTTGCTAATATTTCAGTCAAGGCAACGTCCCGTACTCCATAGGCGACCGATCTTTCGAGCAGTTCGATAACCTCATCGATCCGCTCTTGTTTAATATAAATTCTCCCCAAAACATTGTAGACTTCCACACTTTTTGGATCTATTTCCAGCGCCTCTTCAAGCTCCAACACACAGGCATCGGTCTCACCCAGGGACAGTTTAAAGGACGCCAGAGAGAGCCTGATCCCAATATCCTTTTCGTTGCGGTTGATCGCTTTTTCATACTCGAGAATGATCCCGGGTAGATAATCAGGGGCAAAAGCTTCGGCTTGCAGGTAATAATCACGCGCCCGTTTATATTCTCCCTCACTTAAATAACAGCGTCCGGCCGCCCGGAGGATTCGCGGGTCATCCGGACTTTTACGGAGGATCTGTTTTACTTGTAATAGATCTTCATTCATAATTATCGATACCTATTTTCCAGACACAACAGCGCTACACCAATTATAGTAAAAAATATCTGCGGAGTAAATGCAGCCACCACGGGAGGGAACACCCCCCCCTTCCCCAATGAACGGAAGACAGAAGCAAAAACATAAAAAGTAAACATAAAGACAATGGTTACCACCATCCCCCAGGTCCTTCCTGAGCGGGGTGATGGCAGCGAAAAGGGGATCCCGATAAAACCAAAAACAAAACAGGTTAGGGGGATCGAATATTTCATATAAAGCTCCGTGCGCAGTGTATCGGTATTTATCCCCCCCTTGTCCATGGTCATGATCATGCTTTTCAGCTCATTACTGTCCATCTCTTGATGGTTTCGGCTCTTCGAAAAGCTCATTACATCTTCGGAAACATTCAATTTCATGTAAGTAAAAGCAGCTTCGTAATTAAGATACCCTTTCGCATCATATTTATGGACCACGCCGTCGCTAAGCTCCCACAATCTCCCCTGGAATGTCGCCCGGTTTGCCAGGATGACCCGCGGAAATTTATCGTCCGTCACTTCGTAGACCATGATATTATCCATCGTCTTGGTCTTCATGTCGATCCGCCGCGCGTAGTAGTAGCGGTTATGGGCATCCTTAAAAAAGACGTTGTTCTGTACCGTAGGGAGCGGCCGCTTGTAAATAATCTGGCGAATGATGTTTGAAGCAACGTAGTTGGCGTGCGGAACTATTTTTTCGTTGGTAACATAAGAGAGGAGGCTGACCAACATCCCTATGATAATAATCGGAACCGAGATCCGGATCAGATTTATCCCTGAAGTACGCAAAGCGACGATCTCGCTGTCTTTAGAAAGGCGCCCGAGCGCCATGGCGGTCCCAAAAAGGGTCGATACCGGAAAAGTAAGGACTAAAATCGAGGGAAGCTTATAGATCAAAAGCTTAACCACCGCAAACAGCGGCACCCCTTTATTTATGATCAGGTCGGCCATCGTGAACAGGAGATCGACGATCAAAACCAGGATAAAACCGATCACCCCGATCATAAACGGCCCGATCATCTCCGAAATAACGTATCGATCCAGGATCTTCATTCAGAGTCTCTGCGTCTTTTTTTCTCCCTTCGTACGGCGGCCTCTTTTTTCTTTCTCCTCCGCTGGGAAGGCTTTTCATAAAATTCGCGATCGCGCACTTCGTCCAAGGTCCCTTCCATTCTCAGTTTGGTTTTGAACTTACGCAGAGCCTTTTCCAGGCTTTCCCCTTTTCTAATTTCAATTCTCGGCATAAATATACCTCCTCTCGTTATTTCTTTTTGTTATACTCGTATTCAAGGCAGCACATTAAGCGGCCGCAAACCCCGGAGGTTTTGGTCGGCGAAATGGCCAAGCCCTGCTCTTTTACCATTTTAACCGTAACATATCTCGGTTTCTCCAGCCAGGAAGAGCAACAAAGCGATCGGCCGCACGGACCGAGCCCGCCAATTATCCGGGCTTCATCACGCGGAGAGATCTGGCGCATATCCACTCTCGCCTTCAGAGAGCTCGAGAGATCGCGGGAGAGGTCCCGTAAATTTTTTACCTTCTTCCCCTCCGCAACCTTGTAATAGATAATAACCCGGCCGGTATCAAAAAGATATTCAACGCCGGCAACCTTGATCGGGAGCTCGTGCTCCATTGCCTTTTGGGCGGCAATCTCCGATCCTTTATCTTCCAGCTCAGGGATCTTGCTCTCTTTTTCAATGTCTTCCGGGGTAGCGTAGCGGACGACTTTCTTTAACTTAACATCCCGGCTTTTCGCCTTGGCCTTTTTTCCCTGATAAGACATTATCTCACCGAATTCGATCCCGCGGTCGGTCTGGACCACTACCGGAGCCCCGACTTTGATCGCATCTTCCTTATAACCGGTGATCGGACAAACCCGGTTATACTTACGGAGCTTGATCGCCATAAATTGTTTTCTTTTCTTATCAGGCATCAGCTAACCTCAAACACATTACGTCGAGCGTTAATTTTAGGTTCGATCTCCTTTTAATATAGCGCAAACCATCCAGGATTATTCTTGCAAACTCGATCTTCCCCAGTTGGTATCTCGAAAAATATACTAAATTATAGAGCAGATCTTCGATCCGTTCCTTCTCTTTTTCAAGTATTCCGGAAAAACGAAAAACACTCTTTTGGTCTATCATTTCCAGTTCTTTGTAGAAACTTTTCAACTCCGGATCAGCCTCCCACGTCACGACCTTTTCTGGAAAAATGATCCTCTGGCATCGGGAGTGGATAGTTGCCGGAAGCCGGTCGTCTCTTTCTACTAATAGAACGAAAACGACCCCTTTAGCGGGTTCTTCCAGGGTCTTTAAAAATGCCGCAGCCGCTTCGCCAGTCAACGTATCTGCTCCGGAAACTACTGCGATCAGATATTTACCGGCCGAAGGGCCAAAACGGACCCAGCCTTGCAGCTCTCTGACCTGTCCGATCTTTAAGGTCGCGCCATCCGGGCCAATAAATATCTGGTCTTGTTTTTTGCAGCCCAAAAGGCTGGCAAATTCTTTGGCCGCTTCGTTTTTGCCGACGCCGGGAGGGCCCGAAAATATATACGCCCCCGCAACCCGATCAGAAGCAATTATTCCATCAAGGATCTTCTTTATACGTGAATCCACAACTAAATTATATCACGAAAAGAAGTAGGAAAAAAGGAGAGGCAGCCCGCCTATCGATGGACATCATAGACATCAGAAACCGACTTGATCGCTTTTATGACCTGGTTTAGATGATCGAGGTTTTTTACATCTACCGTAAGAAGGAGAAAAGCAGAGCTCCCTCGCTTGGTAGTAATCTTCGCCGCAGAGACATTTGTTTTTGTATCCGAGATTGCCGCTAAAACATCCTTCAAAACCCCAACCCGGTCAAAGGCCTCCACTTCAATAACAATCGGAAACAGCATCTCACTCTTTGGATTCCAGTCTACCCGGATCAATTTTTCTTTTTCAACATCATGGCTGATAATATTGATACAATCTTTGCGGTGGACCGCGATCCCCTTCCCTTTGGTGATAAAGCCAAGAATATCTTCGCCGGGGATCGGACGACAGCATTTTGAAAAACGGATCAAAACATTTTCTAACCCAGAAACAGTGACCGCCGCTTTGGCCCGCACCCTGGGCTTGGGAACCAACAACGGTTTCACATCTTTTTCTTCTTCTGCAATAATTGCCTTTGAAGCCTCTACCTTATCAATTCCACGCTGCTTTTTGTGCCAGTTGCGGATCTTAACTCTGGCCCCGGCGGTTTTAACAAAACGGACCCAATCGGAACTCGGATTATCCTTTTTTCCAGTCAAGACTTCGATAATATCCCCGCTGCGCAGCTTAAAATCAAGTGGAACAATGCGGCCGTTAACCTTCGATCCAACGGTGCGATGGCCGACTTCGGTATGGACATGATAGGCAAAATCTACCGGAGTGGCGCCGATCGGCAGGCCAAAGACATCTCCCTTCGGCGTGAAGACAAAAACTTCGTCGACAAAAAGGTCGATCTTAAGGCTCTCCATAAAATCTTTGGCATCCTTTAATTCTCCCTGCCACTCCAGCATCTGCCTGAACCAGGACATTTTCTGGTCCAGCCCCTTATCGGTATCCCGCTCCTTATAACGCCAGTGGGCAGCGATCCCGTATTCGGAGACTCTATGCATCTCCTGGGTGCGGATCTGAACTTCTACCGGCTTTCCCCCCGGACCGATAACCGTAGTGTGCAACGATTGGTAGCCGTTCGATTTCGGCATCGCGATATAATCGCGGAACCTCCCCGGGATCGGTTTCCAGGCAGCGTGCATAACCCCCAATACCGCATAACACTCTTTGATCGTTTCGACAATTCCGCGCACTGCAGTCAGGTCGTAAATTTCGTCGAACTCCAGGTTTTGGTCGACCATTTTCCGGTAAATGCTGTAAAAATGTTTAGGCCGCCCCTTGATCTGGATTTCGATCTCCATCTTTTTCAGCATCTCGGTCGCTTTCCCGATAAATTCGTAGATATAACTCTCCCGCGCCCCCCGGCTCTCGGCAACCTTGTTTTTTATCTCTTCGTATTTATCCGGCTCCAGATAGGCAAAAGCAAGGTCTTCGAGTTCCCATTTTAGTTTCCACATCCCCAGGCGATGCGCTAAGGGAGCAAAGATCTCACGGGTTTCCAGAGCTGTCTCTTTTTGTTTTACCGGGGGAAGATATTTTAGGGTCCGCATATTATGCAGGCGGTCAGCAAGTTTAATAATAATGATCCGGAAATCTTCGCCCATCGCCACAAACATCTTGCGGAAATTTTCGGCCTGGCGAACTTCGCGGCTGACAAATGTAAGCTGGCCAAGCTTGGTAACCCCTTCAACCATCTTCGCCACTTCTTTACCAAAGTCTTTTTCCAGCTCTTCATGGCTTACGTCGGCATCTTCGATCACATCATGCAGCAAGGCGGCGGAAATTGTCAATACATCCTGCTCAAGGTCGGCTAAGATCATCGCAACTGCAACAGGATGAATAATATAGGGTTCATTGGAGAGCCTTCGATGTTCCTTGTGGGCCTTTTCGGCAAACTTATACGCTTTTTCGACGATCGAAACCTTAGCCTTGGGATTATATCCCTTGATCTTCTCTATAAGTTTATCCGACTCTTTCATCGCCTTCGTAAGCGGCTGCGGTCCATAACTCCAAGCCCTGGAGGAATCCCACCCTTGAGATGCCTTGGTTCATGCCTCTCTTTACGTGGAGCGGGTTTGCCTCCGGAAGCCCTGACCGCTACAATAATCTTGCACGAATTCTCCAGAGATGAAGTTAGTTTATAAGCCTCTTCGAGGTCTTTGCCGGTCGCAAAGCTCCCATGCCCTTTTACCACTGCGACCCCTTTTTCCCCAGAAAGAAAAGCTGGGAGCAGTCTCGCCGCTTCATCGCTCCCGACTGCATTCCTGACCCGGATAATCGACGCCGCCTTATAAAGGAAAAGTCCTTCCGCGTCTTGCGGAATGATCTTATTGTCGGTAATGGAAATCGCGATCGCGTTCGCCGAATGCGCGTGAATGATCGCCTGTGCCTTGGTCTGCTTATAGATCGATCGGTGAGAAATTAATTCTCGCGATGCTTCACGGTCATTCTCTCCTGGCTCCATCCCAACTTCTACGATATCCCCCTCTTTAAGGTCCCCCAGCATAGTATCCTTTTTGGTAATAAATATCTTATCCCCCTGCCGGACACTCATATTCCCTCCATGGGAATCGACCAATCCTTCCCTAAACAGTAACTCACCGATCCTTTTAAAATCTTTGTACATAAACATCTCCTCCTTATAGAGAAATGGACTCGAAGTCCGCAAATTTCTTAAACTCAAAAAAGCGATCAATAATCTCTTTTTTCTCCAAACGCTTCATCCGATCCAAACTAAAATCTTCGACATTGTATGATGCCATAACCGATCCAACGATAACCGCGCGGCGGAGGTTTTTCATCGAAGTATCTCCGCTCTTCGCCAAATACCCGATAAATCCTCCGGCAAACGAATCTCCTGCCCCGGTCGGATCGCGCAACATAACTTGTGGATATGAGGGAGCGGAAAAATGGTCGTCTTTCGAAAAGAGGAGCGCCCCATGCTCACCCTTCTTAATGATTACGGTTTTAGCCCCGAGCTCAAGCAATCTTTTCGCGGCGATCGGGATATTTGGAGTTTCCATAAACTGCCGCACTTCACTATCATTCATTAATACCAGATCAACCCTTTTTATTATTTTATGCAAAGCTTCCCGCTTGTTATTTATCCAGAAATCCATCGTATCCATCGCCACTAGTTTTGGTTTCTCCATCTGGTCCAGAACTTTCAGCTGGAGCTCGGGATCGAGGTTAGCCAGAAAAACAAATTCGCTCTTTTTCAGATGCTCCGGGATTTTTGGATCGAAAAGGGTATATACATTTAGTTTAGTATCCCGCGTATGCGCCTGGTTCATATCGTATTCATAATAACCCGACCAGCGAAAAGTCTCGCCCGGAAGGATCTGGATCCCACCGGTATCGATCCCTCGCGACTTTAGGAACTCAAGATAATCTTTCGGAAAATCCGATCCGGCCACCCCCATCACCGCAGTCTTCGAATAAAAACTCGAAGCCACTCCAGCATGGATCGCCGACCCACCCAGAATTCCATCTTTCTTCCCAAACGGGGTCTCTATCGTATCCAAGCCAATTGATCCAACAATTAGAACTGACATTTTAAGATATAACTTTCAAAACAACCTGGTGCATGATCCAAAATAAAATAATAATAACAAACGGTGAAACATCCATCCCGATCCGCGCCGGGGGCAACCCTTTGCGGATTGGCAATAATACAGGTTCGGTTAACAGATAAACCGGCCTGATTAACGGATTCTCTTTACTACGCGGTATCCAGGGCAATATCGCTCGAATTGCCAACAGTATATAGTAGACAGAGAACAAAAAATTTATAACGAATATTATAAAGTCCATTGATGACTAAGTTTTTTCGATTTCTTGCTGGCGGCTAATACCGCCTCGATCAACACTTTTGAAAATTTTCCCCGCTTAAGCGCGCTTAATCCTTCAATCGTCGTCCCTCCGGGAGAGGTAACCATCTTCCTTAGTTCCGAAGGCGATTTTCCTGTTGTTAACACCGTATATGCCGCCCCCAATACGGTCATGACCGCAAGTTTCGCTGAAATATTTCTGGGCAACCCGACCGCATATCCCCCCTGCACCAGGGATTCGATAAATTGATAGACATAGGCCGGTCCGGACCCTGAAAGTCCGGTAACCGCATCCATTAAGCTCTCTTTTACCTCCACAACTTCTCCCACCGCCTTAAAAATTGCTTCCGCTTTTTTAAATTGCTCCCGGCTTACTCCCTTCCCTTTTGTGACCGCCGTTACCCCCATCCCTACCAGCGCAGGATTGTTCGGCATCGCGCGGACGACCGGAACTCCCGGCAGTTTTTTCTGCAAATATGAAAGCGGGATCCCCGCCACAATAGAAATAAATAACACTCCACGCTTCACATCTCTCATATCACATCTCACATCTCTCATGTCCTGCGGCTTAACTGCGAGAATAATAATCTTAGCCTTTGTAAAGACCTCGCTATTGCTACGCGTGGTTTTAATCTTATATTTCTTTTTTAAATAACTAAGGCGTTTTGGACTGATATCAGAAGCGATGATCTTTTTTGGAGAACCCAGTTTTGAAATCAGCGCCTCAGCCATCTTTCCCGCCCCGATAAATCCGATACTTGCCACTATTTTACCTCAAACTTTCTCAGCGGGAAAAAAAAGCATCCCTTTTCTCTTCGCCCGAACCTGCATAAGACAATTCTTCGCCCAACGACGATCGGTCCTCCGTGGAAGTTATGGTAATCTCCGCGGGGGTAAAAAGAAAGATCGATTCCCCCAATTTCATCATATGGCCATCGATCGCATAGGCGGTCCCGCAGACAAAATCGATCAATCTGGTCCCTTCTGCCGGGTCGAGATGTCTTAAGCTAATGATAACTGGGGAGTTGGAGCGGAGATGAGTAGAAATGTTCAATGAATCCTCATAAACCTTCGGTTCATAAAAAACGATCTCATACCCCCCCTCCCCTTTTTCCTTTTTATTCTTTAAAATGGTGGTCATATCCAGCTGTTCCGAAGCACAACCTTTTTCTTCTCCGCCTTCTTCTTCTCCCAATCCGATAAACGCCTTCGCGCGGCTAAAAAGATCTTCTACCATTTTTTATCCACTCCTTCGGACCAAATCCCTCACTTCGTGCTGAGCACTCAGCGCGAAACAGGGCGAAGTCCTTTTACAAACCCGGGCAAGGCATTCAGAATCAACCAACTGGATTATATCAAATATTCCCAGAGCTTGTCTAACTTTGTTTTATGGTAAAATACTATTATGAGATCACTCAGCTGGCTCCTAGTTCTGCTCCTTGCCGCAACCATCATAAATTATCCAAACCCCTTTAATCCCAAAGGCGGAGATATAACCACCTTTGAATGCACCCCCACCGAAACCTCTGAAGCCTTCCTGTATATATATGATATGTCAGCGCGATTGGTCCAAAGGATCGCGTTTAACCTTCAAGGCGGGGCGATCAACCGAACCTCCTGGGATGGCTACAGCAATCAAAACCAGTTAGTCGGGAACAGTATCTATCTTTACCAATTAATCGAGAACTCAAGGAATAGAATTGGAAAAGGGAAGATATGGGTCATTAATAAATGACAAATCGAAAAAAAATGATTTGGATTTTGTCATTTATTTGGATTTTGTCATTTGGATTTTGTCATTCCGCAGCGGCTCAAACAACCTTCGACCCATTAGCCATCGGCGTCGGCGCAAGGGCTCTAGGCATGGGAAAAGCCTACGTTGCCGTAGCAGAAGATGGCGATACCATATTTACGAATCCCGCCGGCTTGGGGGAGATCGACGCCTTCCAATTCACCAGTATGTCGGGGACACTTCTAGAGGATGTAGGTTATTCTGTCTTCGGTGCAGTCTACCCGATTGGCGGCAAAGGGGCGATTGGTTTCGGTTATGCAGCTGCCAGAATTGCCGGGATCGAAATTCGAGATACCAGTGGGACCTTGATCAATCATGCAGGATTTGAGAATGCAGTCATCTTCGCTTCATATGGAAGAAAATTGACCGACAAATTATCGCTCGGAATAAACCTTAAATACTTTAAACAAGACGGGACCAATGTCAACGCTGGGGATGGGACCGGAGCAAACCTCGATATCGGACTGCTGCAGCGGGGATTGGGTTTTCTCTCGATCGGCGCAGTAGGAAAGAATATATTAAGTTCTAACAAGATCCGCTATAAAAGCGGGGAAGAAGAGACGCTGCCTAAAATTATAAAAGTTGGCGCCAGAATGTATCTCCTGGGAGAAAAATTCCGTTCTGCCCGGTTCTCCCCGATCGAACTCTCCCTGGTGGTTGATGCCGATCTAAGCCTGGAATCTTCCGAACCAATGGCAACCCATATCGGAGCAGAATTCTCCCCTACCCCTGGATTTACTTTGCGGGGTGGAATCGAAGAGAGCGCAGGAACAATGGGATTCAGCTTCCGTTTTGCCGGAGTCGGATTCCACTACGCCTTTCATCCTTATGGGGAAACCAGTGATGAAACCCACTATTTTTCACTCTCCTTTGATGAGCGGGGATGGCCACCGGAAGGGCTCCCCGACACTTTCCTCAGCATGAAATAATATTGCAAATCCCCTCTTCTCGTGCTAGAATGGCGGTTCTGCCCTAGACCTAGCATACGTTCGCTCGGGGCATATTTTAATTAAGGAGGAAATCAATGCCAGTAGTAACAATGAAAGAGCTCCTTGAAGCAGGAGTCCACTTTGGGCACCAGAGCAAACGCTGGAACCCAAAAATGAAAAGATATATCTATTCCGCGAGGAACGATATCCATGTTATCGATCTCCACAAATCTATCCCCCTGGTCGATAAAGCATACGAATTTATTAAAAACGCGGTCGCTAATAATGGTTCGGTCCTTTTTATCGGGACCAAGAAGCAGGCTCAGGAAGCGATTGAGCAAGAAGCCAAACGCTGTGGGATGTTCTTTGTTAACCAGCGCTGGGTCGGCGGATCACTGACCAACTTCAAGACCTTAAAGAAGAATATCACCCGGATGAAAGACATCGAGCGGATGAAAGAGGATGGGACCTTTGAAAAATTACCTAAAAAAGAGGTTATTAAGATCGAACGCGAGTATCGCAAACTGGTCAGGGGATTGAGCGGCATCCGCGAGATGACCGACCTCCCTTCCGCAGTATTTATAGTTGACAGTAAAAAAGAGCAGACCGCCTTAAACGAAGCAAGAAGGTTAAAGATCCCGATTGTCGCGATCGTTGATACAAACGCCGATCCGGACGAAGTCGATTACCCAATCCCCGGAAATGATGACGCCATCCGATCGATCAAGTTATTGACCGGTCTAATGGCCGAAGCGGTCATCGCTGGCAGAGAAATATCCAAACCTCTGGAAGAGCGGACCGAGGAGATCGCTGTTCCGCTGGAAGAAACTCCCGAAACTAAAACGGGAGAAGTTAAAGAAGACAAAGAGAAAAAAGAAAATGTATCTACTAAAGTAGCAGACGAGGCCAAGGCCGTTTTTGATGAGGCAAGGATCGAAGAAACGGTATTGGTTGAGGTAAAAGAGAAAAAAGAGGAAGAGAAAAGGACAGGATTTTAATGGAAATCACAGTTGATATAATTAAGGCATTAAGAGAAAAGACCGGCTGCGGGATGATGGATTGCAAAAAGGCATTAAAAGATGCCGATGGCGACAGCGAAAAAGCGATGGAGATCCTTAGGAAAAAGGGATTAGCTGCGGCTGCCAGACGGGCGGGGAGAACTGCGGCTCAAGGCCTAATCGATTCTTATGTCCATCTCGGCGGAAAGATCGGTGTTTTGGTAGAAGTTAACTGTGAGTCCGATTTTGTTGCCAAAAATATCGAATTCCAGGCCTTCGTTAAGGATATCGCAATGCAGATCGCGGCATCTAACCCGTCGTACGTAACCAAAGATGAGGTTCCAGACAGCATTGTTAAACATGAAGCGGATATTTTAGAGACCCAGGCCAAGGAAGAGGGAAAACCGGAAAAAGCGGTCGAAAAGATCGTTGCCGGCAGGCTCGAAAAATTCTATTCTGAGATATGCCTGCTCGAACAACCCTTTATTAAAGACACTAAGATCTCGATCAAAGACCTGCTGGCTGCTTTAGTTGCCAAGATCGGTGAAAATATCGTGATCCGGAGATTTACCCGTTATCAATTAGGTGAAAAATCCTAATACAATATATTTAATCGACGGAAATAGCCTCGCTTATCGAGCTTTCTACGCCCTGCCCGACACGATGCGCGCTTCCTCCGGCATTACTACCAACGCGATCTACGGATTTACCACCATGTTGCTTAAGATCCTGGATGAAAAGCCGGATTCGGTAGCGATCTCGTTTGACCTTCCAGAACCAACCTTTAGGCATAAAGCATACAAGGCATATAAAGCGACCCGCGATAAGGCTCCTCCTACCCTGCATGAGCAACTCCCTTACGTTAAAGAGATAGCTGGAGCATTTGATATTCCGATCTATGAAGTTTCCGGCTACGAAGCTGATGATGTTATAGGAACACTGGCCAAAGCGGCTGAAAAACAAGGGCACGATGTTGTTATCCTTAGCGGGGATCGCGATCCTCTCCAATTAGTCGATAAAAAGATCAAAGTCATGTATACCCGGAAAGGGATCACCGATACTGTTTTATTCGGAGAAGAAGAAGTTAAGGAGAAATTTGGGCTCACCCCCAAACAATTGATCGACTATAAAGCGTTAAAAGGTGATTCATCTGATAATATCCCCGGCGTACCAAAAGTCGGCGAAAAGACCGCGACTGAGCTCCTAAAAGAGTACGGAACACTTGAAAATATCCTTTTAAACGTTGAAAAGATCAAAAAGAAGGCATTAAAAAAAACCCTTAAGAATAACGTCCACCTGGCGGAGATGAGCAAAAAGCTGGGAACGATCGTTACCGATGTGCCGATCGATATCGACTGGAAGAAGTGTAAAAGAGGGGCGATCGATTGGCAAAAGGTGATCCCGCTCTTTGAAAAATTCGATTTTGACCGGCTGATCAAGAAATACGGGCCTGCGCTGGATGAATTTCAGAGTGAAGCGGTGATCGAAAAGAAACGGGAGGAGATCTCGAAGTTCGATTTTAATTGCATCAAAACAGAAAAAGACCTTAAGCAGCTGGTCGATCTCCTTAATAAGTCAGAGGGTTTTGCTTTTGACCTCGAAACCACCAGTCTCAACACCTTCGAAGCTAAAATTGTCGGTATCTCCTTCTCGATTGAGCCTAAATCGGCCTACTATCTCCCCGTAGGACACAAAGGGATGGAACAGTTAAAAGGATCGCTTGAAAAACTGCAGCCGCTTTTTACCTCCGACAAATTAAAGATCGGCCACAACATCAAATATGATATTGAGGTTCTAAAATCGAATGGGATCGAAGTCAAGGGACCGCTGTTTGACACCATGGTCGCCGCTTACCTGCTCGATCCAACGTCTGGTAAATATTCGCTCAAGAAGCTTGGAAAACAGTTCCTCGGGCGCGATATGATAAAACTTATGGAGTTAATCGGGAAAGATACAGAATACGAAGACTTTTCACAGGTTCCGGTAGATATTGCAACCGATTACGCTTGTTCGGATGCCGACGTAACTTTTAGCCTCTATGAGATATTTAAACTTGCCCTTAAAGCACAGAAATTGAATAAACTTTTTTATGAAATTGAGATGCCGCTGATCGAAACCTTGATCGAAATGGAATACAACGGGATATCTATCGATAAAAAGCTCCTGGCCAGGATGTCGAAAGAAATGGATGTAAAGCTAAAGGACCTGGAAAAGCACATTTTTTGCATTGCGGGAGAAACTTTTAACATAAACTCCCCCAAGCAGCTGGCAAATATCCTGTTCAACAAACTCCAGATCCCGGTAATTAAAAGGACCAAGACCGGGCCATCGACTAATATCGAAGTTTTGGAGGAATTGGCATCGAAAAAAATTGAGATCGCCGAAAAACTGATCGAATACCGCTCCCTTACCAAATTAAAATCGACCTTTGTCGATGTCTTCCCTACCCTGATCAATCCTAAAACGGGGAGGATCCATACCTCATTTAACCAGACGATAACTGCGACCGGGAGGCTTTCGAGCTCAAAGCCTAACCTGCAAAACATCCCGGTACGCGGCGAGTGGGGAAAGCTGATCCGATCGGCTTTTATCCCCGATAAAAAGGATTGGGTGCTGTTGGCCGCTGATTATTCACAGATCGAACTCCGGGTCCTTGCTCACCTGAGTAAAGATAAGGCATTAATTGAGGCATTTAAAGAGGGTAAAGATATTCATCGTTCAACCGCCGCCCAGGTCTATGGGGTGCCGGAATCAGAGGTGACCGATGAAATGCGTTCTTCGGCAAAAACAGTTAACTTTGGTATCATCTACGGCATCTCTGATTTTGGTTTAGCTAAACAATTAAAGATCAAAAGGACCGAAGCGGCCGATTTTATCAATAAATATTTCGCCAAACATACGGGAGTAAAAGAATTTATTGATAAGACGATCGCAAAAGCGCGGGAAGATGGTTACGTCTCTACATTATTAGGACGGAAGCGTCCGATCCCCGACATAAACAGTCCAAACCAGGGCCTGCGATCGTTCTCTGAAAGGACCGCGATCAATACTCCTGTACAGGGAACTGCAGCCGACATGATCAAGATCGCCATGGCCAGATTGCTTAACAAATCTCACATGATCATTCAGGTCCATGACGAATTAGTTTTCGAGTGCCCGAAAGGTGAAGTGGAAAAGATCAAAAAAATCGTTGAAGATGAGATGATCAATGCAATCAAACTGGATGTTCCGATAAAAGTTGATGTGGGGATCGGAAAAAATTGGGCCGAGGCTAAGTAAGGGTCAACATCTCTTCTGCTTTTAATTGCCAGAGTTCTGACCTCTCTTTTTCACTTAATAGCTTCACTTCTATTGCTTCCCTGAACGATTCTGCAATAGCTATAATTTGCTTTCGTTGGATCTGTCCGATCATCCCGCCCCCGCGCTGGCCGCCAAACACCTTTGGGCCGATAGCCAGGATTACCATGCCCGGTTCGTTCTTAGGAAAAACAGTTAAAATATCCCCCAGATCATAGCCTTTTTTATCATATCCGACATCTTCGAAACGCTGGGCCAATTTTCTTATAAGGCCCTTTTTATTTTCGGCCTTAATGGATATGTAGTAAGGCTGTAATTTCGAATGCCTACTTTCATAATTCCCTAAGACTTCAAGGTAATAATCGTTTACCCCCTTAACCACATCCCTCGCCTTTATCTCGCCCTTGCCAATACGCCTAAGGAATTCTTCAGATTTATATCTTCTCCCATATCTAACAGAAACATACTTTTTAAATAAGGATGTCCCGATTAACATGTCGGCGTTAACAAAAAATTTTCCTTCCGTTAAAGCCTTGTCAAGGGCCTCTCTCCCATTCGTTTTTTGGACATCTTTTACCTGGCTCCTAAAATATTTCCGCAATCGGTTGCGTGTCTTCGGGGAGCGGGCGTGGTCGAGCCAGCTTATCGACGGCCGGGACTTTGGATCGGTAAAGATCCTAACCGTTTGCCCGTGCTTTAACCTTTGGAAAAGGGAGGCCGGCCTCCTTTCGATTTCCGCGCCAACCGTATTAATAAGCATATCACTATGGATATAATATGCCGCGTCAATTGGAGTGGCGCCAAATGGGAGCTCGATCAGCCTTCCCTCAGGGGTATAGACAATAATTGGGGCGCTAAAATGCTGAATTCTGTGCAAGGCACTGGCTTCGGTAACCCCCTTTTCCTGTATAATATCGACCATAATATCTAACCAGGCGTACTGAAATTCATATACATCTTTCCCTTCGGAAAGAACGCCCAGCTTATGATTTCTCTGCATCTTCTTGCTGCGGATTTGGACTAACAGATTGCCAAATTCCGGGACCTTTAAATAAGAATGAAGGAACTGGTGACCGTTCGGTCGTGGTTCTGCAATAAAATTAAATCTTTCATCCTGTACTGGCGGATACAGGTTCTCTATCTTTCCGGATATAATATGACAATCTGCCTCTTCGGGAACAACCAGGTTTATCCGCCAAATATCAATTGCTAAAATATTTTCTATACGGTCGATCCCCCTCCGCTGCATCCTTTGGTAAGTTTCATAAATGTGCCGGCGTTCAACGACAAAATCGCAATGTAAGCCGGTGGAATCTAAATAACTGCGCATTTTCCCTAATATGCCGTCCAATTGTTCCCTGCTTTGGGATTCAAGCAGATCTAATCTATCGTTTATTTGATTATATTTTTCAGGTTCAAGATATTTAAAGGCCAGATCTTCCATTTCGCGCTTGATCTCCCACATCCCCAACCGGTCCGCGATTTTAGCATGGAAATTCTGTGTCTCTTCGGCTTTCAAACGCTGAGCCTCTTTTCCCATATGTTCCAAGGTGCGCATATTGTGCAGTCGATCGAAAATAGTAATCAAAATAATTGCCGGCTCCTCGGCGCCGGATTTTGCCCGCTTTGAAAGCTTATCCAGCTCGGTTGGGGCTGTCCCCTCAAATCCATGTTCCTTGCCAAATTCCGTAACTCCATAAACTATTTTAGCGACCCTTCCGCCAAGCAGCTCCGCGATCATCTTTTTTGTGACATTTGTATCTTCGATAAGATCGTGGCAGATAGCCGCCGCCACCGCTTCTCCCTTTAAACCATACGCGTCCGCAAGTTCTACGACTGAAACCAAATGCTCGAAATATAGATCTCCGCTTTTTCGGAATATTTTCTTATGCGCGTTCCAGGCCAGTACGACCGCTTTTTCCAGCATTGGCCCATAGCACCTCAATTTTTTCAGACGGTCGGCATAATTAGCAGGAGGAGTAGTATCCAAATAAACAGAAGGAGTAATAAGCACTTTTTTTGACCCGATAATAGGTGAACCTTTTGAAGAAAGCCTCGGCATATCGGCCAGCTTTTTCACTTGCCGGCGAGCCCTTGAAGGTTTCATGTAAATTGTATCCGGCCTCGAATATCTAACCGGACCTACTCGTATTAATGCATAACTAACCATTAATATAACACCCCTCCATCTCTATTTTCGGCAGGATTAAGGGGAAATTTCAGGTTTGGGGGAAATTAAGCAGGATTATTACTTTGATTTCAATTGATAAGCGGAATATCCGTATGCATTCTCCTCAACCGGAAGGCGGGATAAATTATTAAATACTTTAAAAATCGCATCATTTGTAACCAGAAAACCACCATGATCGATCTTGCCCATAAGAACGTCCACTACGGCAACTTTGTCTACATCAGAAAGATGCATCAATACATTATGAAAAGATACTACGTCAAATTGGCCGTCCACCCGAGATCCAAGCAGATCATCTACGCGAAAACGAACCATCCCTTTAACTTCATCTTTTACTGCTAACAAATCTCCACGCACCGGCCTGAAATACTTTGCCTGATATCTAGCTATTAATTCCCCGTTTTTGTCCTCTTCCGCAGACACGCCCGCCTCTTTCCTTCCATCCAGCTGCTGGTAAACCCCCTGTGCCGCCAGCATGATAATTTTTGGATCAACATCTGTTGCCAAAATTTCAATTTTTCTTGAAAGATGATAGCCTTTTTCTCTGATCAACATGGCAATCGAATAGGGTTCTCTTCCATCAGAACAACCCGGGACCCAAATACGAATTGGTTTTGAAGAAGATCTTTCAAAAACTTTGCTTAAAACCTGACGAAGGGCCCGGACTTGATGCCTATTACGGAAAAAGCTGGACATGTTGAACGTTTTTTTAGGAACCCCGTTAATTCCATTGCCAGCTCCACTAATTCCTCCCGGTTTTGTCATAAATCTCTCCTTATTATATATCGCCATTTTTCGTGGAAAATTTCACATATTTTAGCTATAATCAGACTATGCTTTCTTGTGAAAATATGGAAGAGATCCTGCAAACCTCATTGCGCAACGGCGGCGATTTTGCCGAGGTATTTATTGAAGAATCGCGAGGGAATTCGATCTCTTGCGAAGATGATAAGATCGAAAAGATCTCGTCAGGGACCGAGGCCGGCGCCGGGATCCGGGTGATCAACGGCAAAGAGACAGCATATATTGCCTCCTCCGCTACTAGTTTTGAAGCCTTAAGAGAGGCAGCGTTAAAAATATCCGATTCGCTTAACGGAGAGAAAAAGGTTAAGAAGATTTCTTTACGTCCGCAAGTAAATAGTAGTACTGTAGCTCGTAGTGTCGTAAAAAATGCTTCCCTAGATGAAAAAACAGAAAAAGTACACCTATTAAACAAGACTGCTCGCTCCTTTGGATCAAACGTTAAACAAGTAACCGTCCGCTATGCAGATACTAATCAAGCAGTAAGTATTGCTAATTCTGACGGGATATATGTCGAGGACAACCGGATCCGTACCCGTTATTATATTAATGTCATTGTCGAAAAGAATGGGATTCTCCAAACTGGCTATGAAGCACCTGGCGGCACGGTCGGCTTTGAACTATTCGATCAACACCCGCCGGAAAAGAATGCAAGAAGAGCAACTGAAAGAGCGCTGAGAATGCTCGATGCCCCCCATGCCCCCGCCGGCAAGATGATGGTAGTCCTCCACTCCGACGCCGGAGGGACATTGATCCACGAAGCGTGCGGCCATGCGCTCGAAGCCGACTTTATCATGAAGGGGACCTCCATCTTCGGCGGAAAGGTCGGTAAAAAAGTCGCTTCAGAACTGGTAACGGTAGTTGATGACGCAACGATGGCAGGTAAATTTGGCACTTACGCTTTTGATGACGAAGGAACACCTGGACAAAAAACGATCTTGATCGAAAACGGGACCCTAAAAGGCTTCTTAAGCGATCGTTATAATGCTAAGTTACTAAATATACCGATGAGTGGTAATGGAAGACGCGAAAGTTATAAGCATAAGCCGGTCCCGCGGATGACCAACACGATCATCGCCCCGGGAAAGATGGATCCGGACGAAATTGTCGCTTCGGTCCAAAACGGACTGCTGGTAAAGCGGATGGGGGGCGGACAAGTCGATGTTGTAAACGGAGATTTTGTCTTTGAGATCACCGAAGGCTATCTGATCGAGAACGGAAAAATAAAATATCCGGTCCGCGGAGCGATCTTAACCGGCAACGGGCCGAAGGTTTTGGAAATTATCGATATGGTAGGATCAGATCTTGGTTTTCAAACCGGGGTGTGCGGTAAGTTCGACCACGCGCCGGTTTCAGACGCACAACCTACGATTAGAATTCCCGAAATTGTCGTGGGTGGAAGAATGTAGAAAAACAACGTAGTGCAGACCTTTAGGTCTGCCGCTTTTCTACTACCCCGCAGGTCTATCCCTCGACGGAGCTCGGGATAAAAAGACCTGCACTACATTTTTAACTGGTTCAAAATCTTAGAAATCGGACCGGATTTATTCATAACAAAAAAATGAAGTCCGGGAACCCCCGCTTCTAACAGTTCTCTACACTGTGAAACGGCATGTTCTACTCCCACCGTTTCAACATCTTCTGAATTCCCGATCTTCTCCAGCAGTTTTTGCGGAATCGAAGCCCCGCACATTTCAGTCATTTTTTTGACCTGCTTTAAACTTGTTATCGGCATAATACCGGGGATGATCGGAACATTGATCCCGTTCTTTTTGCATCGTTCAACAAAATCAAAATAAAAACGGTTATCAAAAAAGAGCTGGGTGATTATATATTCGGCTCCCGCATCAACCTTTTCCTTTAAATGCCGAACATCCTTTTCCAGGCTCTTTGAACCCTTGTGCCCTTCAGGGAATCCGGCCCCGCCCAAACAGAATTGGGGCATCCGTTTTTTTATAAAAAGCATCAGATCTTTAGCGTACTTGAATCCCCCGACCGGAGACTTAAAATCTTTTTCTCCCTCTGGAGGATCGCCGCGCAGCGCCAGGATATTCTCTACCCCCATCTTGGCTAACTCATTAATTTGGGCAAGAATACTCTCTTTATCCGCCGCTACACAGGTGAGGTGGGCAACCGGCTCAATTTGGTACTTGGTTTTAATATCTTTTACCCAGCGAAAGGTCTTTTCCCGCGTGGTCCCCAACGCCCCGTAAGTGACTGAAACAAAATCGGGCTTAAACTCCTTTAATTGCGCCAAAACCGCATAGAGGTTTTCCTCCTGTTTTTCGTTTTTTGGCGGAAAAAATTCAAAGGATAGGGTCGGCTCGCCCTTTTTTAAGGCATCGGCTACTTTCATTTTTTATCCAGGATTTTCATCTCTTCTTCGCTCGGTTTCACCTGAGCAAGCGGGCGCATATGCGGGAATAAAAGGACATCCCTAATCGACGGCTGGTCGGTCAAGATCATTACCAGGCGGTCGATCCCGATTCCCAATCCTCCGGTAGGCGGCATCCCGTATTCCAAAGCACGGAGAAAATCCTCGTCCATCGATTCTGCTTCTTGGTCTCCCGCTGCTTTCAGCTCCGCTTGTTTGTTAAATCTCTCTCTTTGATCGATCGGATCATTTAGCTCAGAAAACGCGTTGGCCAATTCCATTCCGGCAATGATCAATTCGAATCTTTCGACCTGCCCTTCCTTCTCCCGGTGTTTCTTCGCCAAAGGGGAAGTCTCGACCGGATGGTCGATAATAAAGGTCGGCTGTCTTAATTTACCTTCGACAAACTTATCGTAGAGGACGTTAATGATCTTTCCTATCCCGATCTCTTCGTATCCTTCGATCCCTTTTAACTTTGCGATCTGGCGGATCTCTTTTTCATCTTTCCCCGCAATATCGATCCCCACCTCTTTAAGCGCATCGATCAGCGTGATCTTTTTCCAAGGAGGGGTAAGGTCGATCTTTTCACCTTTATATTCGATCTTGAGCGTTCCCAAAACTTCTTTTGCCGCTGCCACAACCAGATCTTCGGTCATTTTCATAATATCTTTGTAATCAGCATAAGCCTGGTAGACTTCGAGCATGGTATATTCTGGATTATGTTTAAAAGACATCCCTTCGTTGCGGAAAACCCTCCCCATTTCGAAAACTTTCTCAAATCCGCCGACAATCAGGCGTTTTAGATAAAGCTCGGGAGCGATTCGCATAAAAAGCGGCATATCGAGCGCATCGTGATAGGTTTCGAAAGGAGTAGCCGCCGCACCACCCGGAAGAACATGCAGAATTGGAGTTTCAACATCCAAAAATCCTCTATCTTCTAAAAATCTCCGGATAAGGGAGACGATCTTTGATCTTTTAAGAAAAACCTCTTTAACGTCGGGATTGACCATTAGATCGACATAGCGCTCGCGGTAACGAAGCTCTTTATCGGTCAATCCGTGCCATTTTTCCGGAAGCGGATGAAGGGATTTGCAAAGGATAGTAAAATCATAAACTTTTACCGTGATCTCCCCGGTCTTGGTGCGGAAGACATGCCCTTTCACACCGATAAAATCACCGATATCGAGTTTTCGATATAGATCATACTTCTCTTTCCCGATCTTATCCTCGCGCGAATAGATCTGGATCCGTCCGGTCTCATCCTGGAGGTGGGCGAAAGAAGCCTTCCCATGGCCGCGCTTGGTCATCAAACGCCCGGCGATCGAAACATCTTCTTTACTTTCCTCCCCCTCACCAATCTTTTCAAACTCACTTAGAATTTCAGCCGCATTATCGGTCCGCTCATAAGTATAGGGGAAAGGATCGATCCCCTTTGCCTTTATCTCATCTAATTTTTCTCTTCTAACCTTTAATAATTCGTTTAATTCTTCAGCCATTTAATTTTTTTCCTATCATTTGAAGCCCTTTAAGGGTGAGCTTCTTGTCTATTGTATCAACAACCGTCGTATATTTGCAAATTAATGGGGCTAGGCCGCCGGTGGCGATTACTTTCACACGAGATGCGGGACGGGATATGTGAGACGCGATTTTTTTGATCATACCGTCAACCATTGCCGCATAACCATAAACAAGACCGCTCTGCATGGCCGACTTAGTATTTTTACCAACCACTCCTTTGGGAGCAGAGATCTTTATCTTAGGTAATTTAGCTGCATGCTCATAGAGCGCATCGCGTGCGAGATCGATCCCGGGAGCGATCGCACCGCCTAAGTATTCCCCTTCATTTGAAATTAAATCAAAGGTCGTAGCCGTTCCAAAATCCACTATTATAGTAGGGCCACCATACAATCGATATGCTGCCAGGGCATCTGCTACCCGGTCGGCCCCGATCTCTTGCTTATTTTTCAACATAACCTTTATTCCCTTGATATTTTGAGCGGTTACAAAATGAACTTTGCATTTATATAGCTTTTTGAGCTTCTTTTGTATTATTTTATTCAAAGCAGGAACAACACTAGCAATAATTACTGCAGATATTTTGTGATTTATCTTCGGAATTTTTAATTTTGCGGTAGAAAAACGCCATTCACTGGCCAGCTTTTTACCGTTAAATAAGCCAAAAACGATATTGGTGTTTCCCAGATCAACAACTAAAATCATAGTATGATTATATCAAATAAAAGCTAACTATTCAGCCCTCACCCAACTCTTTTATAAACGAAAGCCTCTTCTTTACCTCCCTCTCCCAGAGGGAGAGGGAGCTTATGGTTTAAGGAATATAAGACTCAGAGTTAATTTTATTGTCTCTCCCATCTGACCCGGTCCGTTTGGGAGAAGGTTGTTAAAGAGAATTAATGGTGGAGGAAAAGTTGGATGAGGGCGGCAGCACTATTCAAAGAAAAACTGAAATTTACTACAAAGGCTAACGATAAATAATTATGAAAGGAAACGCTCTCACAGTACGTATGGTAAATATTCTTATCGGCTCAAGCATCGGCATAACTGCCGGCCTTCTGATCTATATAATATTAAACTCGATCGGAGTCAACTTTGGCAGCCTCGAATCTTCGCTGATCATCGGCCTCCCTTCGATCCTCGGCACCGTTACTTCACTTGTAATTTTCTGATCAGTTCCGCCATATCTTTCGGCAGCTCTGCTTCAAACTGGACAAACTTCTTCGTTCCTGGATGTTCAAAGCCAAGCTTTTTCGCGTGCAACATTTGGCCGTTCGTCTCAAAATCTTCTTTCCGGTGGCCATAGGTCGGATCGCCAACCAGCGGATGGCCGATCGAAGCCATGTGCACCCTGATCTGGTGGGTCCTCCCCGTTTTTAATTTAACATCGACCAGCGTAAATTTTTTCGCCCGTTTTAATACCTTATAATAACTGATCGCCGCTCTCCCTTTTCCAGTGACCGCCATCTTCTTTCGGCTCTTTGGATGCCGGCCGATCCGGGCATCGATCAGACCCCCCTCCCCTTCTATCTCCCCATGCACTAGGGCAATATAGTGCTTTTTTATCTTTCTATTTTTGAACTGTTTCGAAAGCACCTGGTGGGTAAGATCATTCTTGGCCACTACGATCAACCCGGAGGTCTGTTTATCAAGGCGGTGGACGATCCCCGGACGGAGCACCCCTCCAATCCCTGAAAGGTCCTTACAATGGTGCAACAAAGCATTAACCAATGTTCCCGAATAGTTGCCGGCGGCAGGATGGACCACCGTCCCGCGCGGTTTATTTACCACAATCAGATCCTTATCTTCATAAACAATGTCGAGCGGAATATTTTCGGCTTTGGCCTCGAGCTTTTTCGGTTCTGGAATAAACACTTGGACCCGGTCGCCAACTTTTAACTTATAACTCGGCTGTGTGACCTCCTTGTTGACCTCTACAAAGCCGTCCTCGATCAATTTCTTGGCCTGCGAGCGGGTGATCCCGACCTTTTTCTGCATAGCGAGAAAATGATCGATCCTTTCACCTTTTTGTTTATCCGAGATTATATATTCGATTCCCTCACCCAATTTTTCCCTATCCATTAATTTTTCCTTTTCACCCCTCTCCCTCGGGGAGAGGGGAAGGGGTGAGGGCTAAAATAATATCAAAACAATAGCTCCAATAATAAAACAGTAGTAGGCAAATCCGCGGATCGAGGTTTTTTGGATAATGCTCATAAAGATCCTGATCGCGATCAAGCCCGATATAAAAGCAGCGATAAATCCCAGGACTAAAGGCCAGGTACCGATACCAACCGTCCCCGCTTTAATGATCTCTTTTGATTGTAGCAAGCCGGCTCCGGCAATTGCGGGGATAGCTAAAAGAAAAGAGAACCTCGCTGCAAGCGAGCGGTTTAAATTCCTCCCCAGCGAAGCGGATATCGTCGCCCCTGAGCGTGAAAGCCCTGGCGCGATTGCGCACCCCTGGGCCAAGCCGATCAAGATCGCATCCCAGATATTCATTTGCCCTAGATCTCTTTTCCCCTTCCCCAACCACTCTCCCAGCATTATAATAACGCCAGTTAAGATCAAGAATCCGCCGGTCGCCCTTACCGAGCTAAAAAGGCTTTCAAAATAATCCTTGAACGCGATCCCGATTATCCCGGTAATTATCGTCCCCACAATCAACAGCCAGATCATTTTCCTTTTGGACACTAAAATATCGATTATATCCTTCCAAAAATAAACCACTACCGCTAAGGCGGTCGCCAAATGGACTACGACATCAAAGGCGATACTGTGAGGCAAGTCGAGCAAGCGCTGAAATATGACCAGGTGCCCGGAAGACGATACGGGGAGAAATTCGGTGAGGCCCTGGATGGTCCCTAAAAGAATATATTTCACTATTTTTTATGTGAACGGGATTCCCATACGGCAACGATCGGGCTGGCGATAAAGATCGATGAATAAGCGCCAATAACAAAACCAATCAGCAGGACCAACGCAAAGTCTTTGATCGCCCCTCCGGCAAAGAAGAGGACGCAAAGGACAATAATCACTGTAGTAAGGACCGTATTGATCGAGCGGGCGAGCGTTTCGCGGATACTGATATTTACGATCTGCGCAAACTTAATTTTTTTGCCGCTCAGTTTTTTTACATTTTCCCTCACCCGATCGAAAATAACAATCGTGTCATTGATCGAATACCCCATAATGGTTAAGATCGCCGCAACAAATGGAGCTTCGATATCCCTCCATAAGAGGGCGATGATCCCCACCGTAATCAATGCATCGTGATAGAGGGCCAAAAGGGCGGCGACCGCGTATCTAAATTCAAAACGGAAGGAGACATAAATGATAATGCCTAGAGACGCGACCAGGATCGCCCAGAATGCCTGGGTCCTCAGCTCTTTGCCGATTACCGGGCCGATCGTGTCTGCTTCAAGCAGCTCAACCTCCCCGTATTTATCCCGCAGGTCATCGATTATCTCTACCCGCATATCCCGACCGATCTCTTCGGTCCGGATATAGATATCGCTCTTCCCCGATTTTTGGATGACACTCTTTTCGAGATCGTATTTTGAAAGGACCTCCCGCACATCCGAAACACTGACCGGGATCGGGAAGCGCAAACTGATCATCGTTCCTCCGGTAAAGTCGATCCCAAAGTTCATGACCTTACCATGCTTCACGCTATTAGTAACAAAAGCGCCGATCGCTAAAGTAAGCATCAGCACAGAAAAAATAAACCAGTATCTCCTTTTCCCCACAAAATCAAACATTATTTATACACCAACTTACTATCCGATCCGGATAGGACCTTTCCATCGACCATCATATTCATCAGCATACGGGTGACCACGATCGCGGTGAACATCGACGCCGCAATACCCACTGAGAGGGTAACCGCAAAGCCCTTGATCGTTCCGGTCCCGACAAAAAACAAGGTTGCCGCCGCGATGAGCGTGGTGACATTTGAATCCAGGATCGCGGTTAGCGCCCGTTTAAAGCTGGTATCGATCGCCAGCCTCATCGACTTGTTGAGACGAAGCTCCTCTTTTAACCTTTCAAAGATAATAATATTGGCATCGACCGCCATTCCTACAGATAATAATAGGCCGGCGATCCCGGGGAGGGTCAAGGTCGCATGGATCAACGAAAGAAATGCCAATACAATTGTTATGTATATAGTCAGAGCAATATCTGCCAGGAAGCCGGGCAATCGGTAATAAAGGACCATAAAGATAGCGACGATCGCAAACCCGATAAGTCCCGCGACCTTACTCTTGTCAATAGAATCTTTACCTAAAGTTGGTCCGACAATTCTGGTCTCGATCGGCTTTACCGGAATTGGAAGAGCGCCCGCTTTCAACTTGATCACCATATCCTGGACCTCTTCGACCGTAAAATCGCCTGATATCTGAGCCCTCCCAGAAGGGATCGGCTCGCGCACGTTCGGCGCTGAAATCACCTTTTTATCAAGCAGGATCGCGATCGGCTTCCCAACGGAGCGGCCGGTAACTTCGGCAAAAAGCTTTGCCCCATCTTTATCGAACTCCAGATCGATCACCGGATTACCATATTCATCGACCCCCGGCCACGCTCCCTTAAGGAGCGCTCCGGTAATTGCCGATTTCTTTAATATGATCGGCTTAACCTGAACTACCTGCCCATCTCTTTCAAACTCAACCTTATCCATATAGGCATCCTTGCCGTAAAATTCTTTTACTTTTTCCGGGGTTAGCCTCGATTCGTCCGCCGGCGCCCATTCGGACTCAACAAATTCTAAAAGCGCGGTATCGCCGATGAGTTTGATCGCGCGTTCCGGATCTTTTACGCCTGGGAGTTCAACTACGATCTGGTCTCTCCCCTTCCGCTGGATGATCGGCTCTGATACTCCTAAGGCATCGATCCGGTTACGGATAACCGCGACCGCTCCAGCCATTGAATCATCGGAAACCTTAACTTTATCGGTGGGCTGTCCTTCTAAAACCAGGCGGGTACCACCCTGGAGATCGAGCCCCAGGTTGAGCGGGAGCTGCATTATTACATAGACAGAAACCGCAACAATGCCCAGTAAGATCAGTATTCTGAATTGATTGATGTTTTTCTGTTTCATGATCAAGAGTTATTATTATATCCGATTTTTACCGTCCCAACAAGGGGGCGAATTAAATCATCTAAAATCTAACCATAGCCCTATACGTTAAATCATATAATATCTAACCCAAATTATGAAGGATTTGGAGCTCTCTTTTAGGATTCGTGATCTCTTAGGGTTAGAGAAGAAAAGA
>JAYEOW010000034.1:0-2875 GCA_034723395.1 Candidatus Margulisiibacteriota bacterium | reverse complement strand
GAGATGTAATCAGGGGGGTATAGTATGAAAAAACTGTTTTTGTTCGCATTGCTAACGATTCTCGCCTCGTCTTGTTTCGCCGGAACCATGAGTACTAAGAAAGACATTAGATCTGTTCTTGAGTATAGACATCCGGCCGACATTGTAGAAAGCCAGCCCATCGTCCAACCCACGATCATTACCAACGTCGTTGAGAAGGAAAAGCCCAAACCGTCGGAAGGATTTTATACAGGATTTTCAGAGATATATCCGATCCTTGGATATGACTTTGGGGATTTATCTGCGGAGCTTGGATTTACAAGCATTGCTGGGGATAGATCAGGGATTATTAAGGCTGACTGGACATTTTGGCGATCAAAAGACAAGTACACAGAGCTTAAACTTGCTGGAGCAATGTATCCAGGAACAGCACCGCTTTATGGCCTTCTCATAGGAGTAGAACAATATCTTACTCCGTCCCTCTCGATCTCCGGCTACATCGTTCCGATTAAGACCGGGGACGGCGTAGAGATATTAAGCTCAAGTGCTATTGGGATGAGGCTTTATTTTTAGGGAGACTATGGTTAAAAAAGGCAGACCAAAAGAAAAGGTAGCTGATAAGGTTAATTTAGAGCTAGTAACCTTCCTTTCTCAAAAAGGATTTACGAATGTTGAGATAGGAAAGGTTCTCGGGGTTACTGAAATGACCATCAATCGATATAAGAAAGACGAAAAGTTTTTGTTAGCTCTTAAAAATGGCAAAGAGATTTCTGATAGTGCGGTAGAGAAAAGCTTGTTTGAAAGAGCAATGGGTTATTCATGCCCGGAGACTAAAGTTTTTTGCCATGAAGGAGTGATAACTACTCACGAAGTGATTAAGCATTATCCCCCGGAGGTTGTCGCTTGTATTTTTTGGTTAAAGAATAGGAAGCCGGCGGAATGGAGAGACAAGAGAGAAGTAACTGGCGCAGATGGCGGACCAATGAAGGTTAAGATAACTTATGGAAATTGATGTAAAGATCCCTAAGAGGGCGGAGTGCGTAATGGAAGACCCCTCAAGGGATATATCGGTTATTGCTCACCGCCGCTGGTATAAGACTAGATTAGGGATTGATAAGTGTATGCTCGGCAATCGTGCCGGACATAAGGGAGCGGTTAAAGACCCTGGGACGAACTTCTTCATTGTTTTACCAACGTACAAGCAAGCCAAGATGGTAGCCTGGGATATTCTAAAAGGAAGATCAAAGCCGTTTGGAGCCAAGGCGAATGAAAGCGATTTAACCGTAACCTTTTTCAACGGATCAAAGATATCTTTGAAGGGAAGCGATAAGCCTGATAGTTTACGTGGTCCGGGGCTTGATGGCAGGGTTTTAGATGAATGGGCTTTCCACGATAAGCCAGAGGTATCTACCAAGATATTAAGACCGGCGCTTGCTGATTGTAAGGGCTGGAGCTTAAAGACAACTACACTTGATGGAGAAAATCACGCATGGGACGATCATAAGGCTGCGGAGAGTTCGTATATGTTCAAAGCAAGCGAGACCGGGGTATTATCAAAGGAAGAACTTGATTTAATGCGCAAGGAAATGCCGGAGGATGAATACCTTCAAGAGATGGAATGTATTCCTTTACATTTGGCTGGATCGATTTATAAGGAATTTGACGAAAAGGTTCATGTGGTTAAACCGTTTGAGATCGATCCTCGCTGTAATTTTATCGTTGGGTTGGATTGGGGGATTTCTCACAAGACGGCGATATTGTTTTGTGCGGTTGATTTCTACGGTAATTTTATTGTTTATGATGAATTGGTTGACCATGATAAACCGGTTGACTATTACGCTCCCCAGATTATGAAGAAGATGGGGGGGAAGCAGTATCTATTCCCGATTTCTCCGGACACCTTAAAGCGCGATAAGTTTAGAGATGGGGTTCGGTATTCAGTATTTCAGGAGTTTGTGGAGCAGGGGATGGATCCCACGATCGCAAACAATAGCGTTCACGCTGGAATCAATAAGATCAAACAGTTATTGATACTGGATAAGATAAAGATATTCGATCATTGCACGGAGCTAATTGCTGGGATGAAGCGGTACAAATGGAAGGCAGATGTAGACGAACCGGCCAAAGTTGTCGATGATGAAGTAGATGGGCTGCGGTATGCGGTTGCGACTTACTTCGAAACCCCTGTTATAAAAGTACCAAAGCCAGTTGCCAAGGAAGGGACCCTGGAATATCACCGAGAGATTCTCAATCGGCAGAATGGGGTAAAACGAAAGAGGAAGGTAAAGCAATATGCCAATTTTAGGTGAAGTAGCCGCTAAGGTTTCCAGTATATTTACAAAAGAGAAGAAAGAAAAGAGTGATCCGTTCATTGAATTGCCGGAGAAGGAGTTAAAGAAGTATCAGAATTGGATCAGGCTGGCGAATAAAAAGCATAAGAAAGACGTTGAGAAGAACGCCCTTAAATTTATTGACCGGCTCAAGCAGAAGTTTCCTGATGTAACAGATGATGAGATTCAGAGCAAGTTTAATTATTACAAGGTCAATTTAGCGCGTATCGTTCCATCGTTAACTCCGAAGGAGATCAAGCTAAAGATAAAGCCGTTCGATAGTCAGGATCAAATATCATTAGGCGGCGGTCAGGTTTTTGACAACCGCAAAGCCTGTAAGATTCTCCAGAGCAAGATAGACAAAATCCTTAAAGACAAAGCTTTCAAATATACCATAAAGTCCGGCATCCAGGATTTATATATAACCAATCTTGGGGTAATCGTTGTTGGACACAGCATGGACATTAAGCTAAATAAAGAAGTGCCGGAAGACATGGAGAATTTGCTGGATAAGAAAGCGGAGGATGGTACCACGATTCCGGGAGAAGAAGCGGAGAAGTCCAGAT
>JAYEOW010000033.1:0-36719 GCA_034723395.1 Candidatus Margulisiibacteriota bacterium | reverse complement strand
GGAAAACCTACCACACTTTTACTTATTTTTTAGCACACTCTTTGCTATAGAGCCAATAAATGGTTGACTATTTACGAAAATATTCGAAACGATTTTATTAAATAATGATGAGCGGCGATTGCCGCCGTTCAATCGCCGCTCATTTTCCGTTTTCAGCGGCCTTTTCGGCTTGAAAAACTGCCAAAGAACCCTAAAAAATATCGGCTCGCACTTTATTTTGGCCAAAAACAAATTTTTTCTGCAGGAAAGAGAGGAACGGCAGTATTCCAATTTGGAATATGACATAATGGAATATACCATGGTATAGGAGGGGTTGCAAGTTATGAGCAAAGTCATCTATTCAAAAGAACACAAAAAGATTGTGGATCGATTAAAGCAAGCACGAAATGAAGCTGGATTCGACCAGAACGAGGTGGCGGATAGATTAAATAAGTCGCAATCATATTTGTCCAAGATTGAATTGGGGCAGAGACGTATCGATATTATTCAGCTGAGAGAGCTTGCTAGCATCTATGGAAAAGATGTTTCTTTTTTTATTGACTGAGCAGTAGGCAAATGTCGCTATGAACCAAAAGAATAATTCAAAAACATATAGGCTGAGAATCCATGGCGATAATATTCTAGAGTGCGAGAGTGCGCTCAGTCTACTTGCAGCATCAGTTAATCCCAATGACCCTATATTTTCTTTTGTTGGCGGGCAAGCTTTTACCCCTATTTATAAGGTTATCTCTGACACTAATATTTCATTTTTTATTCAATTGTTTCCTGGACATGATAGGTGGGGAATAGATCTTAAAAAACATTTGATGGACAGGGGGGCGCCATTAAGAGAGGCTACAGATGCAATAATAACAAGATTAAATAGTTCTGCCGATGGTGAATATGAAGAACCTATTTTAGCATTAGAGTTTTGTGGAGCCCTCCCTGCTGGTAATAATGCATGGCAGAGGAGTGGAAGAGCATTGGCAATGGCTTATGCCCAAGTTCCATACCTCTATTTTGCAGAAATTGGCGGACTAGAATTGGGTCTTGCGCGCGATAAGAAAGCTGCTCGTTTTCCTAATCCATTAGTTCCTTTTGCCTATTTGACTTTAGGTGAGATTGAAGGAGCAATTGCTTTGCCGGTTTTTGTTTCTAGTCCATCCATAGGTGCCGATAATTATAGGGATTTCAAGGATTGCTTTGGATTAAAAGATGCAACACAATTAGTTAGGGGGGTACTATTTAACACTAATCTTAAAGAATATATTTCTTCTTTGCAATCTAAGTCCCGAAATGTAGTAAAGATACTTGCTGAAAAGCGGAAAAGAAATGATATTTTATCGCCTGATGAATTTGAATCCGTAGAAAAAATGCGGACTGGATTTGACAAAGCAGGATGGTTGATAAAAAAGGGCATGTCCTGGAATAAAAAGATTGGCCTCAAAACAATTACTAAAACGTTCAAGAAGTTATTAAAAATAACTATCCAACAAGGTGCAGTTGGGGCTGGATCCAAGGATATGCCTTTTTGTCTTTTAGACGGAAATAGAAGAATGGCATATGCAAAAGAAATTGGTAAACTTTATGGTAAAAGCATTAATAGTGAGTTTCTAAACTGGCTTTCTGATGGGGAACGACCACTGCTGTGTGTTTGGATAGCTGGCTTCAAACCTCGTGGGGATGATTCTCGACCTGATAGGGGGCTTGTTCCATTAGCCAGGATGATATTTGGTAACGAAAAAATAGACTTATTAACAATTGTATATGGTCCTGCAAAATCGGATGTTTGGAAAAAATTGCAGGAAGATATGTATCATTTAAGTAGAACTAATGGTTTATGGGAGGCTATTGTCAATCTAAGTAATGCAATATTGGTTGATAGCCCAACGTCCCTAGGAATAGAAAATAGAGGGTTGCTAGTTCCCCAGAATAAAAAAGTTATGGAGCCAGAAATATTAAGAGCGGCAAAGCTAACACCTTCTTTTGGGGAGCATGATATCGACTCCGTTATCCATTTGTTATGTGCACGATCACTGAATGAGGATGTCTATGAAGGTTTATGTAACCCCCCTGGTGGAGACTGGAGTGGAATTTCAATTATCGATTTTGATGAGAAGAGGGAATATAGATGGACCTCCCTGCCAAGGGTTTCTGGTGATAAAACAAAAAGGCCAGATCATCTGATACAATTTAGATCAGGGAATACCCTGGTTGCAATTGAGTCAAAAGCTAGCGAATCTCTGCTTGAAACGAATATTGGTAATCATTTAAGGAGCTATATTGGGAACTTGATTAAGAGGCCTCCAATTTCCACAAGAAAACTTGGGGAGGAGTTATGGGAACCATTTAGTGATAAGCTCAGTAAAAAGTGCCAGGTTTTGAGTGGTGCCGCTTTCCGTTTCTCAGACAAAAAAAGATTACAACAGGTACTGAAAAAAGGCAAGTTGAATATGGTGTTTGGCGTTGATTATTCACCCGAGAGAGACTTTGTTATCATTTATACGATTTTTGATGATCAGGCCGAACAATTTTTGCCAACCATTAAAAAACTAACCCATAGGTACTCAAACGCAATAGAGTTGAGAGTGATCAGAGCTAGTAATTCAGGTAGATAGATTCGTAAACCTTTTCGACTTTTCCATTTTGCACTTTATTAAAAGTTGAATTTCCTGAGTGTATCAAATGATGTCTTTTGTACAGTTTCTTGGGCAGCTTTACGATATATGATTTTTCACCTCTGGCACCATCAAAAGAAAGGGCAAATCGTATTTTCCGATTGTTTAAGTCTTCCAAATATTTTAGAAATTCAGTAAAGTCGATTTTTCCAAAATATCTTCCACGAGTATTGAAATATGGAGGATCAAGGTAAACGAAATCATTTTTACCAGCCTTTTTTGTAAGATCAAAATAATGTTTTACATCAAAACTATATGATTCTATTTTATTGCTCCATGTTTTTGCTATGTTTCTTAGGTTTTCAGGGTGGATCCCCTTTCTGGAATAGTGCAGGGAATTGTTAAACTCACCTTTTCTATTGAATCTTATAAGACCATTTACGCAAGTTCTTGTTAGAAATAACAGGTCGTGAGGTGACTGCTTTTTGTTAAAACGAGATCTAACCTCATAATAGAATGGGTGTTTGTCTTTTTGAAGTTTTTCCCAGCGTTTTTTGTATTCACTATGGACTAAATCAGGCTTGGTTTGTGCTAATTTCCACAATTCTATGAGGGCTTGGCAAACATCTCCACAAATGGCCTTCTTTGGGGAAAAAGCACCTAGTATGGAGCCTCCTCCAAGAAATGGCTCGTAGTAAGTGTTAACGGTATCTGGGAAGAGGCCAATTATTTCTTCTGCTTGGCTTCTTTTACTGCCCGACCATTTGATAAGTGGTAGTAGTTTTTTCATGCTTTAAAAAGTTGTAATAGTTTCTTTGTATTTTTGAGGCGCTTTTGTGCGATTTCGACATATTGTATCTCCTTTTCAATGCCAATGTATTGTCTGTCTAGTAATTTCGCAGCCAAACATTCACTTCCTACTCCGGCAAATGGAGAAAACACAATATCATCTTCTTTTGAGCTAAGAAGAATAATCCTTTTGCATATACTAAGTGGCTTTTGTGTTGGGTGTTTGCCATATTTGATTTCTTCACGGTTTTTATTGTTTGGAATATCCCAAACTGTGCGCATTTGTTTCCCCTGTGCCTTTAATTTGTCAGATGGAGAATAAAACTCTTTTGATCTTTTATAATTAAAATAATACTTACGTTTCTTTTCTCCAACATGTCCCCACAATAGCGTTTCATGGCTTGCGGTAAGTCGCCGACCAGATAAGTTTGGGAAGGCGTTTCTTTTATACCAGACAACCTCATTAATAATTTCAATGCCAAGAAACTGGAGTGCGATATTAATTATTCCTATGTTATGGTAGGTTCCAAATACCCAAATTGATCCCGATGGTTTTAATAGTCTTTTTGCTTCGGAAAGCCAGGCCAAAGTAAAATTTAAGTAATCATTTAGGGGCATATTGTCCCAAGATTCTTTTGTCTTATTCCATGTGCCGCCAAATCCCGGAAGAGTTTTGTTTCCTTTCCAAGACCACGAATTACCCTTTGAGAGGTTGTAGGGAGGATCTGCAATAACTAAATCGATTGAGTTTGTGGGCATTTTTTTCATTCTCTCAAGAGAATCATTGCACATGATTGTATTGAGAGGGAGGTCTTCGTTGTTTGATTGGGGGAGGGGGAAAAGATCTTCTTGTTCTTGAGTGCTAATTTCTGGTGATGCCTCTTGTGTTTTGACAATATCTATTACTTTTCCTTGAATAACTAAGTTCTTAGGATCAACATAAATTGGTTGTAACTCAGCGTTTGCTGGCTGGAGTCTAATCCGGCCTTTTTCCTTAAATAGTTTTTTTAGTGTGACTTCGGTATTATCAATCAAAGCAACAATCTTATCCCCATTGTCTGCGGTTGACTGACTTCTAACAACCACAATATCGCCATCATTAATGTTTTCATCAATCATGCTGGTGCCTTTTACTTTCAGTGCGTAAAATTCACCGTTTCTGGGCAGTCTCGATTTTTGCACTGCGATGGTTTCCTTATCTTCGATTGCCTCGATCGGTACGCCAGCGGAGATAACTCCAAGTAGAGGAATTGTAACCATTTGCCCCGCCTCAAAAACATCCACAGCTCTAGGCTGGTTTTCTTCTCTTTTGAGGAAGCCAAGGCGTTCCAGTGCCTTCATGTGATGATGTGCTGTAGAAACCGAAGATAACTTAAGGTGCTTCTTTATCTCCTCTAAAGAGGGGGCGAATCCCTTCTTTTTAAGGAATGATTTGATGAAATCCAGAACTTGTTTTTGTCTTTTAGTTAGCATATCTTGACTTTCGATTCATTTTCGATTATACTTTTGCCTGATGAAAATGTCAATATGTTATTTTTAGTTGATGAGGGAGTGTGCGAATGGTGTTTAAGAAACTGGTTATTTTCCTGGTAATTATTGTAAGCTACCTTATAGCCGGAACTTTTTTGTTCCTAACCTATAGGGATCACTTTATTCTGAGTTTTTCCGAAAAATCTTGTTCTCTCGCGATATTTTCTGGCCTTCTTGGTAGTGCTGTTTACATGACTAGGGGATTTTACCAAAGTGCTGTTGAGAAGGTTGATAATTCGAAGATGTTTGATTTTGAAAGATGGATATGGTGGTATTTATCAAGGCCAATTTTGGGAGCTATTGCTGGGGGACTTGCCTTTTTGATCATTTTTCTGGCTTTTGATTTCACAGAAACCACAAAAAATCAGACAGCTTTTGTGTTGCTTGGTTTTTTGTCTGGTTATAATTTTCATGAGTTTATTGAGAAACGAATTTCTAAAAGAACTGATCTAAGCTAGAGGAGATATTATTTAATGGGTAAGCTAAGAGTGCTAATATTTAATGTTGAGCAAGGTTTTTGTGCTTTTATAAGAACCCCTAATGATTATACGCTGTTGATTGATTGCGGCTCTACACAATCTTTTTCCCCCATTAAATATATTGCTGAGAACGAATTGGTTGGAGCGAAAACATATAATGGGCATAAATTAACCAAATTTGTATTGTCGCATCCACATGATGATCATTTAACTGATATTGAAAGATTAAAAGGAGATTTGAGCCCAGGCATAATGAAAAGACATATATATAATTGGGATGACGTAAAAACAGGAGATAAAGATTTATACCATAATTTGGATGTGTATTCTGGTTGGCAGAAATCTTATAATCAATCCCTTTCATCAACTCCTGATTGGGGTGCGAATATTTATCATGGTGAATCCTTGACTCCTGAAGAAGCAAAATTGTTAGGAAAAGGTTGTTTTGTTAATAACTCAAGCATCTCAACTTTTATTGAATATAAAAATTGGAAGATCTCTTTTCATGGTGACCTTGAATCGAATGCGTGGATAGAATTGCTAAAAAACGATAATTTTAAAAACTCGATTGCAAATAGTTCTTTTTTTGTTGCTTCCCATCATGGCCATTCGTCTGGGTTTTGCAAAGAGATATTTCAGACGATGGGGAAACCGCATTTTAATATAGTGTCTGCAAACTCTGGTGATGAAAGCATCGAACCCTCATATTCAAAGCCCGAATATTCAAGGGGTGTAGCATATAACAATAAAACAAGATATATGTTTTCAACGCGGAGTGAGGGGCATATTTTATTGGAGATAGATGAGGAAGGCAAAGCTACATTTGATTTTCTTAAAATCGATGACAATTTGGTAGATGGGGTATTCTGGTAATTTTAAGAAATCCGTATAATTAGAAGAATTTGCCCCGCTTAAAATCAAATGACAACAGATATAAGATTATTTACTGGCATATTTAACAATAGAGAATTGGCCGTCATCCTTTGGGGTTTATTTATCCTTGTTTGTGCTTTATTGCAAAGGAATCTACGGAAGTCAATTTTTGATATATTTAGGGCTCTGATGAGGGGAAAGATTATTTTTATACTAATCACGATGCTTTTATACGTAACCTCGATAATTATTTTGTTTTATAAAACTCAATTATGGGATGTCTCATTGATGAAGGATACTATTCTCTGGGGTATAGGTGTGGCAGTTGTGCTTTTAATGAATTCAAATAAGGCTTTACGGGATGAGCACCATTTTAGGAAATTATTACTGGATAATCTAAAGCTAATCTTGGTGCTCGAATTCATTGTGGGCTTTTATGCTTTTAGCGTATTAACTGAGATAGTTCTCGTTCCACTGTTTGTTTTTGTCGGTATTGTTAGTGTCGTAGCAGAGATGAAAAAGGAGCATTCTTCAGTCAAGAGAATAATGGATTCAATTCTTGCAATTTTGGGCCTTTTATTAATTCTTTTTGCCCTTTTTAGTGTATTTAGTAATTATCAGGTTTTGGTTACTACAGTTAATCTTCGCTCTTTTCTTCTTCCTCCATTATTAACAGTTGTTTATTTACCATTTTTGTATATTTTTGCGATTTATATGGCTTATGAAGAGCTTTTTGTGAGCCTAGACTTTTTCTTAAGGAGAAATAAAGGGATTGCCAAGCTTGCAAAGCGGAAAATATTATTTTTGTGCCGTTTAAATTTAGGCCGGATTATTAGATTCTCAAAAGAGAAAGTCCAACAATTATCAGTTTCGAAGAATGAAGCCGATGTGCTAAATGTGTTCCAGAAGAATTAAAAGAATTTGCCGCCAACTGCATGAAATGCAGTTGGAATCATTCCGAAGAAAAACTTGAAATCGTCCAATCCGAAAAGGCCGCTGAAAACGGAAAATGAGCGGCGATTGAACGGCGGCAATCGCCGCTCATCATTATTTAATAAAATCGTTTCGAATATTTTCGTAAATAGTCAATAAATTTTGCGTAAGCAAAATTTCCTTAATCCTTAATCCTAATCCTTGTTTAGTTATATAGTTCCCGTTAGCTTGTTTGCGCAAAATTTAAGGATAAGAATTAAGGAGTGAGGATTAAGGCGATGTATTATTATTTAAAACAATTCCGAGCGGAAGAAAAATTCCATGTCCTGGAACCGCCGCCCCAGCGGCGCGGAGGACGAATCCTTGGCCTGAGCGGAGTCGAAGGCCTTCTCCCCCAGATTAACTATTTTATCCTCCCCACAAAATAATCATCTGAAAGTGCTTTTTTAACAGCAAGCGCTGCATCTGGAGGCGCATCTATTTTCCAATTTGAATTTGGTGCAATCTGGTTAACAATTCCGGTGCGATGATCGAAATGAAATAAAACAAAGGCTTTTATTTTTGGATACTTATGCCTGATTTTCCAGAAGGCATCTCTAAACCACTCGGCCTTCCTGCCGTTTCCGCCTCCCTTTAGAATTTAGAGGGTGTGAAGGATGCCAATCACGGGCTTCCCACGAAAGAAAAAGAATGGAACCGTTCGTCGTAATATTTTTATAAATTTCTAATGGCCGATAATTTCCTCCTATCCCGGTGTTAAAGTAATGAGGTATCCCATTCCGGGAAAAAGCGCTGAATGCGGCCACGATAGCGAGTTGTTTTCCGATCATTTTTTCAAATCCATCTATGTCAGAAACCATGCTTCCCATAGAACGATAATCTATTGGAATAGCTGCGCCGGTATAGCATCCGTTTATGTTGAAATCAATAAGACGCTTGGCTTGAGGATCGCGATGGGGAGTAGTCTTCTTTCCGCGGGTTAACTGACGACATCTTGAGACGAATGCGCTTGCGGCAGCCAGAAGCGAAAATTGAATAACTTCTCTGCGGGAAAGTACTTTTATATTAATTCCCCTCTATATATTTATCGACAAAAAACAGTAAAAATTTCGTATTATTTAGATGAAAATAGGGGAGGGGTTTAGGTTGGGACTCGCAGTCCCCCGCTCGATATTTACCTCTGAGCCATATTCTGATATAATCGAAATATGTTGAATGAAAATTTAGCTTCGATCATGCGGCAGCAATACTTCGCCAATTCCCTGATCGCCTATGCGGTAGCGCTCTTGACCTTTGTCGGCCTCCTGATCCTGGCCTGGATCTTCAAAAACATTGTTGTTTCTATTCTAAAGAGAATCGCTCAAAAAACCATTAGTGATTTTGATGATTTTCTGGTCAGCCTATTTGAGAAGATCGAGAGCTTCTTTTATATCTTTATTGCTTTTTACCTGGCAGCCAACACTCTTCTGCTGAGCTTAAAGGTGGGCAGGGTACTCAACACGCTTCTGGTGGCGGTACTTGTCTACAAAACCATCCGCGTTGCCCAGGATATAATTGCTTTTTCCCTGGAAAAGTTCTATTTCCGGGCCGGGGAAAAGGACGAAAAAAGCGCGGCCTCGCTGAAAAGTATCTTGGTGGTCATAAACTGGATCCTCTGGGCAACTGGAGGGGTCTTTGTTTTGGACAACATGGGGCTGCATATTTCCACCCTGGTGGCAGGACTTGGAATTGGCGGGGTGGCCATTGCCCTGGCGGCTCAGACAGTTCTGGGGGACCTTTTCAGCTCCTTTGCGATCTTGATCGATAAACCTTTCAAGGTTGGCGACTTTATCATCATCGGCGATTATCTGGGGGCGGTTGAGCATATTGGGATCAAGACCACCCGGATTCGCAGCCTTTCCGGCGAGCTCCTGGTCTTTTCAAACTCAGACCTGACCAACAGCCGCATCAGGAATTATAGGTTGATGGAAAAAAGAAGGGTGGTCTTTAAGTTTGGCGTGATCTATCAGACCACTCTGGAGCAGCTAAAAAGTATTCCGCCCATGATATCCGAGATCGTCGATAATATCGACCGCGCCTCTCTTGACCGCGCTCACTTTTTTAGTTATGGAAATTCCAGCCTGGATTTTGAAGTGGTTTATTATATCCAGGGCAATGACTATAACCTTTACATGGATATTCAGCAGGAGATAAACCTAAAAATCTTTGAGAAATTCAAAGAAAAAGGGATAGAGTTTGCCTATCCGACCCAGACACTTTATATGACCAATCGTTAAACAGCAGGTAACTGCGCCCCGCAAGAGATACTCCTATTCACCTATCACAAACGAAAAAGACTTCAAAACCTTCCCCGATCGATTAATCACATCCACTCTCCAGTTTCCAACATGCTGCGGATGGATGGTCTTGTAGCTCCAGGTGCGATGCTTTTTATATTTAATAGGCAGGGTAGTATTAGCCTTTTCTTGGTCGTTGAAATACCAAACGTGTGCTACTTCGGTCGGCCCATTTGCCCCGGTTACGGTGATTACGCAATATACTCTCCCGACATCTTTCCCAAATTCGGACGCTTCCCCAACCAGAACACGTCCTTCGACCCCAGTGCCTAGAGCTCCTGTTATCGATAATCCTTGCCCGACTGGAGCGACAATAGTTTTCTTTTCTTTCACTATGGGAATGGTAGTAGTTGCAACGATACTTGTTGTGACCGTGTTTGCGGGAACGGTATCTTCTGTTGTCACACCTGTTGTATCTGTCTCCGCAATCTTAAAGAGTTCATCCGTAATGTCCGATTTAGTTCCTCTATTCAGGAATATGTAACCACCGAGGAATATAAGTACGATAATAAGAACGATCCATACTATTTTTTTCATATTTATTTCTCCTTTGGATTAAGTGTGCCTGCCCTGAGTTCGCCGTAATTATATATGAAAATCGGGGGGATTTCTATCATTTCCGGTAAGTTCGGTGAGGGTCTTGATTGGATATGAGTTCCTATCGGTTATTCCGCGGCCGTAATCAATGCTGATAAACTGCATTTACGCTTGAAAATCCGTCTAAAAACTGTTATAAATTACCCTAAGATGCGCAAAGATGCTGTAAGGATTTTTATTGCCCTTCTTTTGGTATTATTTTGTGCTTTGCCGTCTTTTTCTGCTGGTACTCAAATTAGAAGACCGACCGCTGATGAATCTTCTACCGGGACCTGGGTAGCCTTTGGCGGTGATGGTAGTTATTACAACAAAGTATACGAAGCAGTACCAGATGATGATGGCTCTTATATCTACGCGACAGCGAATGGGAGAAACCGGTTTGACTTTACCCTGTTTAGCATCCCGACTACTGCTGCAGTGTCAAAGTTAAGCATAGTTTATCGGCATAAAAAGACCGCTCCCCAAGCTTGTAATATCCGCTCTGCTTTATTGGTGGGGGGGACGACATACGATACGACCGATCCGGGGATCGATCCGACCAGAAATGTCTGGAATACGACAACTTATGATTATACGACCAATCCAAAAACAAGTGTGGCATGGATTCCTGACGATATAAATGGAATAAGTGCCAATTCAATAGAAGCGTTTGGGGTTTACACCAACGATGCATCCCCTAATCCGTTTGTTACTCAGGTTTATGCAGAAGTCACTTATAATTCGGCGCCGATTCTTAACAATGGTTCTAGTGAAAGTGTCCTTCCGATGCCATCGCAGGCAACCGATGGATCCGGTGATATCACGATAACTTTTAGGATCAAAGATGCGGAGACCGATCTCTGCAGTGTTGAGGCGGGGAGCTTCTATTATCAGGTTAATGGTGGCGGATGGAATCCGATTTCTGATTCTGATATCACCGGAACGAAAACTGGACTCACTTCGGCAGTAGACTATACTGGAGCACTCCATACGCTTGTCTGGGATACATCAAAGGAATATATAGACGATGCCGATAGCGTTGATGTCCAGATAAGATTTAAAGTAAATGATGGAACAGTTGCTAGTGCTAATGGTGATTCTCCGCTTGGATTTGATGTAGATAATTTGGATCCAGCTGCGCTAGTGACGACCGATATTACAACTCAACCGAGTGCTGGAGTGACAGACGTTACCCTAGATTGTTCGTTTACCGAGATCCATCCGAATACAAATACTTTTTATCTAGCGATCAATGGTGGGGCTTATGGTAGTGGAACAGCGGGGGATAGTGGAACAGCTGATCCATCGGCTCAGGCAACTGGAGCTGGGGCTACGCTTCTTGGTGATGACTATGTTAGTAAGGTTATGTGTACTCACGTCGATGATTTTGGAAATGTGGGGACCAATGAAAGCCTTGCTCCAACTGCGAGTAGGAAATATGTAAAACCGTATACTCCACTTGCTCCAACGGTTGGGAATCCGACTGCTTCAACGGTTGATGTGACGATCAATAAACATGCCAGTGAAGTTGTCGGCTTAGAATATGCGATCTATGTAACCAAGGAAGCGGAAAATAGATATGTGCAAATGGATGGGACCCTTGGAGTTACAGCCAGCTGGGAAACAATCGCAAATTGGGGGACAAAAACGGTTACCGGATTAAGTTCGCCGGTTAGTCAATATAGGTTTCAGACAAAATCGCGTAATACTTCTGATGCTGCCCACCAGGCGTCGAGTGAATCGGCGTTAGGTCCAGGAGCATCGGCATCTAACGTTGCACCAATCCTTAACAATGGAGCAAGTGATAATGTTCTACCCGTGCCTTCTCAGGCAACGGATGGGTCAGGGGATATTACGATAACTTTTAGGATCAAGGATGCCGAAAGTGACGCGTGTAGTGTGGTTAACGGGAGTTTTTATTACCAGGTAAATGCTGGTGCGTGGAACGCGATTGCCGATGGGGATATTACTGGAACAAAAACGGGTCTTACTTCAGCGACTGATTTTACCGGTCCGGTGCATAGCCTGGTTTGGGATACATCCAAAGATTACATCGACGATGCGGATAGCGTAGATGTTCGCATAAGATTCCAAGTAAATGATGGGACCGATAACAGCGCCTATGGTATTTCACCAGTCGGTTTTGATATAGATAACCTTGATCCTGCACCATTAGTGACTACCGAAATTTATACACAACCACTTGGCGGTGATACCACAGTTACCCTTGATTGCTCATTTACCGAAACTCATCCGGATACGAACACATTCTATCTTGCGATCAATGGGGGAGCTTATGGGAGTAGTACTGCCGGAGATACCGGGACGGCCGATCCTTCACCGCAGGCGACGGCAGTTGGAGCAACGTTAGAGGGAAATGATTACGTAAATAAAGTTCGCTGTGTCCATGTTGATGATTTTGGAAATGTGGGGACCAGTGAGAGCTTAACGCCTGATTCGATTAAAAAATATATCAAGCCGTATACTCCGCTAGCTCCAACGGTTGATAGTCCAACTGCTTCAACTGTTGATGTGGCTGTAAACAGGTTAACGGCTGAGGCAACTGGATTGGAATATGCGATCTATGTGACAAAGGAAGCAGAAAATAAGTATGTGCAGATGGATGGGACATTAGGAGATGCTGCTAGTTGGGAAACGATCACTAATTGGGGAACAAAAACCGTAACCGGGCTTTCTTCACCAGTATCACAATATACTTTCTACGAAAAATCACGTAACATTTCGGATACTGCTGACCAGATAACCAGCCAATCCGTTCTTAGCGACGGAGCAAACAGTGGCGGGCTTGCTCCTACCACACCTGAGGTAACCAGTTATTCTCCGACCGATGAGGTAATAAATGTTACCCCTGAAGCAGATGTGATCGTAACCTTTAACTTGGATATGAATACAACCTCGGTGCAGAATGCTTTTTCAATGAAGGCGATTTTAGATAATCAAGGGAATAGTCTCGACCTGTTTGTTAACGGGAGTTATAGCTGGACGGGTAGCCAAACTTTAACTTTTACCCCAACAGCTTTAACTAAGGGGTATAGCTATCGGGTAACTGTTTCTAAAGAGGCGACCGATACCAATGGGAATCCGATGTTGGAAGATAAAACATGGAGTTTTAGAGTTATTTTTGATAAGGACCGACAAAATACATTTATTAGTAGTGATGGGCTGGCGAAGGTAACATTAGGAGTGGGAGCGCTCAGCAGCGATGGTTGGATCGATATTAATCGTGACCCGATTAATGATCCACAAGAGGTCAATCCCAATGATATACTTACCGCCGATAATAAAGTCGCTGCCGAAGGAAATCCTTATCATTACCCGATAATTTCAAGTATTACCGAATTTGATGCTTATGATACAAATGGTAGTCGTGATACCAGCACGTTTAACGCTCCTGTAACCGTCACATTGTATTATACCGATAGCAATAGCGACGGTTTTGTTGATGGATCGAACCCTCCGATTAATGAACAGTCGCTCTTGATCTACTGGCTCGATGAGATCAATCAATTGTGGGTAAGGGTCCCGGGTTCGACGGTGAATACAGTCTTAAACTATGTAACAGCTCCAGTACAGCACTTTTCGGTTTATACCTTAATGTCGACCCCGGCGCAAGATCTCTCTTCGGCATTTGCCTTCCCAGTCCCTTACCGGCCCGATCTTGGGCACAGCACGATCACTTTTACCAATCTATCGTCGACCGCAATCATCAGGATTTATGACTCAGGCGGAAACTTGGTGGCAACTTTAAATGAAACTGATGGAGACGGACAGTATAGTTGGGATGTTAAGAGCACTAGCGGGGGAGAATTAGCATCCGGAGTCTACTTTTTCCATATCAAAGGCCCGGAAGATAGTAAAGCGGGAAAATTATTAATTATTAAATAAACCGATGTTAAAAAAACTAACACTGTTAATATTTATTTTAGGAACGCTGACAAATAGCGGAATTGCCCAAGGGACGTCTGCTGGTAATTTTCTAAAGATTGGAATTGGGGCTCGTCCGGTAGCGATGGGAGAATCGTATACTGCTTTGGCTAATGGGGCAGATGCAGCCTATTGGAATCCAGCCGGATTAGCTACATTAAAATCTTTTGAGATCCTATCTATGAATGCTAATTGGTTGCAGGAGACCTCTCTCCAATATTTAGGCATAGTCTATCCTGCGGGGGAACTAGGTAACTTTGGATTGAGTTATCGTTATTTAAATTACGGGATGATTGCCGGATATGACGCTTCAGGAAGCAGGGAGGCAGATGTTACCGCGGCTGATAACGCTTTAACTCTTTCCTGGGGGAAGTATATAAATAAATCGCTTTCTTTTGGGCTTAATGTTCATATGGTCTCAGAATACCTGGATAATATTAAAGCGGAGACGGTAAGCGCTGATCTAGGTTTATTGTTAGAAGTTTCGCCCAGAATGAATGTAGGGGTAAATTTTATTAATCAGATCGGAGAATTAAAATTTATTCAAGAACAGAACCCGTTGCCGCGTAAAACAGTTGTTGGGGTAGGGTTGACCAAATTCATGCTTAATCCATTAACCCTATCAGCAGATTATAATCTGCCACACAACGAAGAGGCATATGTTAACTATGGATGTGAATACGATTTTAGCGATTATTTTGCTTTAAGGTTTGGCTATGCTCAATCTCGCGTCCAAGGCGGAATCGGATTTAAGGCGCCATATTTTGATCTTGATTACGCTTATGTCCCTTATGAAAATATTGGAGTAGCTCACCGCTTAAGTTTTGCTTTGAGATTTGGTATTAGGAAAGAGGCAACGATTGAGAAACATTATGAGCTTGGAAAGATGTACTATCGGGAAGATAAATACCTGGACGCGCTTTCTGAATTTAGGAAAGTGCTTGAAATTGATCCAGTCCATCGCGACAGCCGGGAATTCGTCGACCGGATCGTGGAGGAAATGCGGCAAAAAACGTTGCTAGAAAAAGTGAGGGCGCTGCGCGAACAATTGAAAAAATCGAATAATTATTTGGAAAAAGCGGTGGTTGAATTCCAAAAAAGGAATTATAATAAAGCCGGGGAATTGGTTGATAAGTCGATTGAGCTTGCTCCTGGAAATAAGAGGGCGATCGACTTCAAGAAAAGATTAGGTAAATTCCTGAAGATAAAAAAAGAAGGGAAAAACTAGATGAAAAAACTGCTTACGGCGATCTTGCTGATCTTCTGTATTATTTCTCTTCCGGCTGCCGCTATAACCGCGGACGAGTATTTTGAGTTCGCCTCCGGCAAATATTTTAAGGGGGATATCAAGGGGGCGGTTAAAGACGTTGATCACGCGCTGCTGATCGATCCAAGCCATATCGGCGCGCTGGAATTAAAAGCGTTAATTGAAGAAGAGAGATTGGGATCGATTGAGGGGAAAACAGGGACTACCATAACAACTGCCGCTGCCACAAGCTTAATGACCACCACGACCTTAGTAGCGGCTACCACTACTTCCACCAGCCCGCCCGCCACGATAAAGCGGTTCCCTTTACGGGGCCAGCTAAGCGCCGATAGAGAACGGCAAAAAATTAGAGAGGCGCATGATATGTTTTTGCGCGGTGAGCGATACTATGGCGATGGTAAATTGCTGATCGCGAGAGATTATTTTCTGCGGGTCGATAAGCTTTTGTCGGGTCACGCGAACGCGAATATGTATTTGGACGAAATAAACGCAAAACTGCTTAAAGCGGAGATCTCCGACAGGCAGTTAAAGAAATTAACTTCGCGGATAGCGATTGATGAATTTACAAAACGATATGAGCTTCGATTCATGTGGCTGGACGGGCTTCTGTTACTTATTTTATTTGCTTTGGTAGGTTTAGCGGTGAGGGTGGTCATAATGTGGTGGAAGACGAACCATATTTATTGCCCTGAATGTCGGGCCCGGAACGCGCTGGACGCCGAATTCTGCGGGAAGTGCGGTGTGCGGCTGAAAGTTCCTGACCTGAACGATGAACAAAAGGGATGGTTTGGTAAATTTGGCTGGACCAAAAATCCCTTTACCCTAAATATTATTCCTGATATTTTTACCGGCCATCAGGTTGAAATCTCGATTATCGTTGAAAAACTTAATACGCTAAGCGGGCATATCCTGGTGATTGGCGGTTTGGGTACCGGAAAAACCACCCTGCTTCAGTGGCTGGAAAAAAACCTTCAAAATAAGTTTGAAACTATTTATATATTACGCCCGCCGGCAAAGCCTGACGAATTAATAAATCTGGTTTCCTCAACGATCTCTAAACGAACTACATCCACGCGGGCGTATACGATCTATGAGTTTCAGGACCTCTGTAAAAAGTACAAACGAAATATATTACTGCTGATCGACGAGGCCCACGAATTTAAAGAGGAATTTGAGCAGTTTCTCCGTACTCTCGGCGACCTGCCGAATATCTTCTTGGTGATGGCAGGCCTTCCTCAGGCTCGAGAAAAGTTAAAAAGGGACTTGCCGGCGCTTTTTGATCGGATTGTAGAGAGCCTTCTGCTGGGATCGCTTAATCTCGAAGAGACCAAAGAGCTGATCCAAAAAAGGATCAATAATGCGGGAGGGAAGGGGTTGGGGCCTTTTACCGCTGGGGCGATCGATAAAATTTACGACTTAAGCTACGGTATCCCACGTGGAATATTAAAAGTTTGCGATTGGGTAATAACCCAGGCGGTAAGATCAAATAAGACTTATATTGACGACAGGGACATCCAGGCGTATAGTGAGGAAATAAAAATCGCGAAATTGAAGGATGAATCGGTAAGTCCAGTGGCTAGGGAGCTTGCAAGAAGGGAAAAAGAGAGGGAAGAGGAAGAAAATGGCTAAGACGGTATTAATTATCGAAGATTATCCCGAAACTTTAATAATGCTTACCGAGATTGTGAAAGGGGCGGGCTATGCTGTAAAGACCTCCGAAACAGGAGAGGAAGCCCTAAAGATTATCGGGAGGTCCCCGATGGACGCTGTTCTTTTGGATATTATGCTTCCGCGCATTGACGGTTTTGAGGTTTGCCGGCGGATAAAGGGCGATCCGAAAACAAAAAATATCCCGGTTATTGCGGTAACCGCTTTCGATGTCCCGGATATTGAAGCAAAATGCCTGCAGGCGGGCGCTGACGAAGTGGTGATGAAGCCATTTGAGATCGAAGACCTTTTAAACAAGTTGAAAAAATATATAAAAAATGGTTAGCTTAGACCTCGATTACGCTTTTCCCCGGATAATACAAGCTTAGGAATAGCAGTAAATAGTTCCTTAGGTTTCTGGTAAGCAGAAATTTTTCCCTGACGTGTTCTTTCCCGTATTCCCCGAGTTTTTGCATCACTTTTGGATTGCTCAGCAGATACCTGATCTGGTAAGCGGCCCCTTCGATCGAATGGACCAATATCCCGGTAAAATTATTGATTATCTGGAGCGGGATCCCGCCTACCGCGCTGGCAATGACCGGTTTTCCTTTCCAGATCGCTTCGGTAACGGTTAAGCCGAATCCTTCGCGCAGTGATTTTTGCAGAACGATGGAAGAGGCTCGCTGCAGAGCATTGATCTCAAAATCAGAAAATGGAGGGAGCAGAAGAATGTGGAAATCTTTTTCACCGCTACACTTTTCTCTGAGCAGGTTTAATACCTCGTTTCCCTCCGGATCATCGCTGGCAGTGCCGCCGGCATAAACAAAACGGCAGTCGACATGTTTCTTGACCAATTTGTAAGTTTCAAATACGCCGATCGGGTCTTTGAGATAATCGAAACGGGAGACCTGGGTGATGATTGGCTTGTCCATCGGGATATTAAAGCGCTTCATTACCGAATTGATCTCGTAATGGGTTAATTCGCGGTTTTTCTCGGCAAAGGGATCGATTGCCGGATAGATCATATATTGCGGGATCGGGAGCTCCTTGGCGAATCCCGGGGCAGAGAAGATCGAAGCATCGTATTGGCTGATATATTTTTTTAAGAAATTCCAGACCTGCATGTTGGGGTGGGAGGTATCGATATGGCAGCGCCAGATCCAGCGCGCATCACATTTGTTTTTCATCTTGATCAGCGCGGCGGGCTGCGGATCGTGGATCAGCATGATGTCTTCGTCAAAGCTCATTTCTTTTATGTTCTCTTCGTTGATCTCGTTGTAGACATCGAACATCTTTTGGGTGATCTCGCTATTTTTACCGTGCAGGGCGTTATGGAACGCCTTAGTTGCATTGAAGAACTCGCCGCGCCCCTTAATAATTTCCCATTTAACCTTTAAGCCGAGTTCATTAAAGAGGGGGACGACCCGGTGAAGCATTTCGGCAACCCCGCCGCCCTCGGCGGTTGAGTTTACCATTTTAATGGTCTTGCCGCGTAATTTATCGGCCAGCATTATGATTTCTTCAAAGTTTTGCGGACGGATAATGGTTGCGTAATCGGCCAAGGTGATTTTTGATTTTGGGTTTGCTTTCTTACTCATTTATCCACCTGAACAAAAGCCGATAAATTCTCTTGCCGAAAGTAAATATATCATGCGCGATCTCACAGGGAATCCTAATGATCATGGAGAACAGTTTATTATTTATTCTTCCCTGGCAGATATCTACAATGCGGTCGCGCAACTGGTCCATGGTCATAAGGTAGGGATCGAGCGCATCGATCTCATCAGCGACCTTTTCATTTTGCAGGCAATTCCTGATCCAGATCGAGAAGTCGTTGGTCTTATGGCCCAACCTTAGACGGGCGTCAAAGAAGTGGAAGTACAAAGAACGCATTCCGACCCTTTTTAGCATGGTAGAAAATTCTTCGAGATCTTTGGCCTGATAGGGGGTCTTCGAAACTATAGCAATCGAGCGTAAAAAGTGAAACTCTCTTCCGGGAGAGGCTTTTCTGATCTCAACTGCGGTGCTTAGGTGATCTTCCATGATCTCGACAAACCGGTCCCGGATCGCGTTGAGGTCGGTAAAATCGAGCGCGTAGACCGAGGAGAGCTTTTCGGCCAGAGTGCTTTCTTTGAGGTCTTCGGCTACCCAGCGGGCGAAATCGTTGGAATATTGGCCGGGGGCAAAACTGTATTCGCGGAACGCGTTGTGGACGTGGAAAAAGATCGAAGATTCGTCGATCTCTTTTAAGATCCGGACAAATTCTTTAAGATGATGAGCGCTTTTACCGGTGATCTCAATCAATAGGGAAGAGGTGCAGAAATGGAAGGATGCGCAACCTAAACCCGTGCTCATTTACCTTCTCCCTTCATATGGACAGTGCGGACCGGAAAAGGGATCTCGATCCCTTCTTTTTAGGCCGTTTTCGATCTCGATATAATCTCCAACCCTGACCGGCTGGCTAAGCAGGATATAGAGCCCGGAAAAGAAGTTGCTCAGGGTATCCTGTAAGGCGAGGCCGATCGCCAAACCGGCGATCCCTAAAGAGGCCATCAGCGGGGTGATCGATATGCCGAAGATGTCCATCAGCATAAATATCCCGACGCCCCAGATAAATACGTCAATGATCCGCGAGAAGGTGGGGATCATATTTTTTAGCCCACGATTGCGCTTGCCGCCTACCTCGATAAAATTTATAAAGAGGCGGACGATAAAGTAAACCACCATGAAGATGACCGAAAGCTGGGTAAAGCGGTCAACATAAGGAATTATCCTGGGGGGCAGGCCTACTGTTCTGGCTACCACAAAAAAGCCGACAAAGATCAAAATAAACCAGAGGGGGAATTTTGCCTCTTTGATGACTATTCCATCGGCTTTTTTAATGAACCGATGGGCGGATTCTTCGAACAATTTGACTATTATCCAGCTGATACCGAGCCAGATCAGATAAGCGCTGGCGGCGACCAGATACCGGTAATCCGAAAAGATGGTCTCCAGTTTCGGTATAATTTCTTCCATCGGGATTTATTCTAACACATCTTTTGCAGCGATTCTATGAAATTGTAAACGCTGTTTACGTTTCGCAGAAACCTTTGCGCGCTGCTGTTTTTTGACCGGCCGACCCGGAGGGTCAGCCCCTTCCGCTTGAGGACCTTAAACGCGTCTTCGTCGGTGACATCATCGCCGATATAGATCGGGACCGCCTTGTTTTTTTTGGCTATTTTTTTTATTAACCATAAAACCGCTTGCCCTTTGTCCCATTTTACTTTTGGCCTTACTTCATAAACTTTTTTACCATGCGTGGCCCGTATGCTTTTATACGGCGCGGTAACCGAATGGAATATCCGATCGATCCGCTTTAGATCTTTTGTCTTGGCCAGGCGGTAATGGAGGCTTAAGGTCAAGACTTTATCTTCGACGATTATCCCCGAGATCCCTTTTAAAGCGTTTTTTAGTTTGGATTTTATTTTTACCAGGGTAGGGATGATTTTTTTTGCTTTGGGATGGATCACTCTAACTTTAGGCCCTTCGATCTCAAACCCGTGATTGCCTGCATAATAGATCCCTTTGATATTGACCTTCTGTTTAAGGTCGGATAGTTTACGGCCGCTAACCACCGCGATCTTTATTTGCCGGTTTTTTGACGCTTTTTTTAATAATCTGCGGCGGGGGACGGATAAAACAGCGAGGGATGGTTTGTCTACAATTGGAGTAAGGGTGCCGTCATAATCCAAAAAGAGAAGATATTTCATCAGGAGAGTCTTAGTAGCGCCTGGATGATCTTAGCTGACCAGCGGAAGATATTGTTCTCCTCAACGATCGCTTTCATTTTCTGCATGCGTTCTTCGCGCTCTTTTTCGGGGATAGTCAGAGAGTCCTTGATCTTATCGGCAAACTCTTCCGGATTATAAGGATTGAACATAACGGATTCGGTAAGCTCTCTGGCGGCTCCGGTGAATTTGGAGAGGAGGAGCATCCCTTTATTCTTACCAGAAGCGGCGATAAACTCTTTGGCAACCAGGTTCATCCCGTCATGGAGGGAGGAGATGATGCAAAGATTTGCCATCCGATAAATTGCTAATAGTTCTTGCGGAGTAAAGTATTTCCTGATAAATATAATCGGCGACCAGTTATCGGAGGAGTATTTCCAGTTGATCCGTTCAACCAGGCTATTGATCTCGTCGTTTAATTTCTTATAAGTATCGAGGTGGATACGGCTCAACGACCCGATCTGGATATAGACAAAACGCCCTTGATATTCGGGATATTTCTCTAAGAACCGGTCAATCGCCTGGAATTTCTCTAGTATCCCTTTGGTGTAATCAACCCTGTCGGTACCGATCCCGATCAGCTCACTGGTAATCCCGAGCTGATCTTTTACCTTTTTTATATCTTTTTCGACATCTTTGGTGGCAGCTTCGGCAGCGATCTTTTCGCTATCGATACTAATTGGATAGGGGCGGACCAAAGTTTCGATCCCGCCATAAACGACCGATGAGGCGACCTTATCTACTTTTGCTTCCATATTCTGGTTGATCGTTTCGAGGAAGTTATCAACGTGATAGTGGAGATGGAATCCCAAAAGATCTGCCCCTAATAGTCCTTCTAAAATCTCATTTTTCCACGGGCAGATCCGGAAGACTTCGGGATTGGGCCAGGGGATATGCCAGAAATGGACGATCTTGGCCTTCGGGTTGGCCTTTTTGATTATTTTGGGAACCAGGGTCAAATGATAATCCTGCAGGAAGATGAATGCCTCTTTATCATCGATCTCTTCTAATATTGCATTAGCAAAGCGTTCGTTTACCGCTTTATAGTAGTTCCAGTCAGGCTCATTAAACTTCGGTTTTGCATATACGATATGACAGAGGGGCCAGAAAGCTTCGTTAGAAAATCCGTAATAATAGCCAGCCTCTTCGGCTTTATTCATCCAAACCCTTTTTAGTGTGTAGCTCGGACTCTTTACATTGCAGGGGACCCTTACCCGGCTTTTTGAATCGACCACCTTTTTATCAGCATCGCCGCTTCCATGGGCTACCCAGATACCGTTGCAGGCCTGGAGGACCGGGTCAAGCGCGGTAACTACACCCGAAGCGGGCCTAAAACAGCCGATCTTTTCTCCGCTGTATTTATGGATGTAGGGTTCACGATTTGAGGCAACTACAAAGAGGTAGTCTTTTAATTTATCTTGTATTAGCTCTTTTAGGCTTTCTTTTGTCCAAGGCATATTATGATTCTAGCATATTTTTATGGTATTATCAAGGAAAAGGGGAGATTGCGCGGAATAAATTCGATGGGTTATAATTAATTGAAAAAGCGAAATTTCCGCTAAAATGTGTCGATAGTATATAGAGAGGTTCTGTGGTGTTCCGGTAGGTTCCGAAAAGTTCCATAAGGTTGCAGAGAGAAGAAACATCACGGAACATTACGAAACATTAAAAAGAAAGGAGACACAAAGATGTCCATTAATGGACGTTTAAGGCGCCGCATAATATTGGTCGTTTTGTTTTTATTTGCGCTGATTTCTTTCTATGACGTCGGGACCGCTCAAAATGTACTTTACGAAGAAGCTATCTATACAAAGGATTATGCCTTAAGTTTTTTCCCTAAATACCCTCCGGACATTGGAGAAACTACTACCTTACGCTTGCGTACGTTTGCTCCAGCCCAGAAAGTAACCCTTTATTCGGACCGTGAAGTAAAAATCCCCATGGTATATCGCAACGGGTACTGGTGGGCAAGGTTCAAGATCCCAAAAGATTATCAAGAGGGGGGGCACTTTTTTACTGTATGGATAAAACATATAAAATTCGATCCAAAGGGATTTAAGCCTCAGTGGTCAAAAAGTGTAGTCTGGTATAAATCATTTAAAAAGGCAGTTCCGGAAATTATGGGCGGCGAACCCGACGCCCGATCTCCCCTCGATTTTATTCCTGATGAAGAAGATGAGCTGCCGCCTCTGGTTACCGGAGAAGCGATTAAAGTGACGGTTGTGAGTCCTGAATCATCACCGCTGTTGATCAAAGGGAGCCAGAGCATAACTTTTAAAACCCGGTCATTAGAAGGGTCAAAAGAGGGATACGTGCCGGGGACCCAACAGACGCGCGAAGAGATACTGCGCATAAATATTTCCGGAAGCGCGGAAGAGACAAGCATTGACGCGACTTTTTATAAGAGTTCAGCGCTGGGAATTTCATATATTGGAGAGAACGAAGAAAAGATATCGATCCGCTTAAGGCGGGGGAGTACCGAAGCTTTTCTGGGTGATTTTACGGCAGAGTTTACCGATACTGAGTTTACCCGGCTTGATAAAGTCCTTTCGGGCGGATGGATCAAAGGGGATTACGGTAGGTGGGGGTTTTCTTCACTTTATTCATCACCTAAGGGAGATGCAAAATATGACCGGATGTACGGGGACGGGACCCAGGGGCCATATAAGCTTGAGTTTTCACCGCTGGTCATTGACAGCGAGCGGGTAACGGTTGACGGCATCCTCCAAAAACGGGGTGATGATTATACGATCGATTATCAGTCCGGCAGTATTGCCTTTATCAAGGGGGTGGTCGACCCCAAGTCGATTATTCAGGTCAACTATGATTACCGGCAGACCGTGTATCAGCACGCTACTTACGGGTTACGCGGTTTTATTAAGCCGAGCCCAAATCTAAAGGTCGGAGCAACATATATAAATGATTCGGATATTGTAAGTGATGGGCAGGTTGTGAGCAGCGCGGAGCCGGTTAGTCATTATGTGGTTGGTACTGATCTGACAGTGGTTACCGATAATCTGACTGCTGATGGTGAGATCGCTTATTCGGCCAGGAAGTTGGGAACAGAAGAATCGGGGATCGCTTCTAAATTTAATATGGCCTCAAGTTATGGGCCCTTTGGGATAACTGCCAGTTTAAAAAGTGTGGGCCCTCATTTTGACAAAATCGCCGATCCTGATCCAAAGGAAGATGTTTGGGAGTATGCTGGAGGATTGAGCTATCGGCCGAATTCTCTTTTCCTTTCTCAGGGAAATTATTCGTACCAGAGGTATTTGGAGGGTGGGGTGATGTATGAGAATCTTTATAAATTGGGTAAAGCAAAACTTACTCCTGATAAATTTCCTTCCCTTGGATATGTTTTCAATGAGACCGATGAGAGTAACGATCCGGTAACCGGGAGTTCGATCCGCCGGGTGATCACCAAAAATTCGGTTGAGACTATTCATCAAGCGGGAATTTTCTCAACTAGTCTAAAAGGTACACTTGAGAAATGGCTTAGACGCTCTCCATCGGAAGAGGTGACCGATTACCGGAGGGTAAATCTCGGCCTGGCAACGATTGGGCTTGAGAAAGTTACCTTTACTTCGAATGTCGAGCTTGAGAATCGAACTGAGCCGACCGGATTAGAACCCTATAAGCGAACCTATAATCTTAATTTGTCAGCGACTCCTTCCAAAAACTTTTTATTCTCTTCTTCGTTTCAGATCATTGACGATAGTGAAGATGGACAGACTAACGTAACCGATCTATCTTATCGCGCGCAGCCGCACCCGATCTTTAAGACCGATGGTAAATATACGATCACTTCTTTGCTGGATGAGTTTGCAACTACATCTGAAGCGGTCTCCAGGCAGAGCGGATCGTTCTCTTTTGATCTTCGTCCTTACAAATATTTACGGATGAGGTATCTGTATAAACCGAATTTTACTCAAATTCTAAGGACAAAAACTCTTAGCTATAACAACGATCAGCAGCAGGCGGAGATCAATCTAGTGCCGACTAAAGTGGTGATGCTGGGGCTGATTCGTAAATTAGGGAATAATTATACGGTCTATAATAATGATTATCCAAATTATACGGTGAAGGAGAAGAATGAAGATACAAACTCAACACTTTATACTCTAAAAATGGCCCCTTTTCAGCAGTTATCCACAGAAATAAATTATCAGATCGAAAATTCGTTCTCAAATACGCTGGCAGCAACCCAGGAGCCATATTCTTATACACAGGGGAGGACGGATAGAAAAACTTTTGATGTGATTACCAAAACATCGCTTTCTGAAAAATTCTCGATCGACTCCCGCTACACTTATCAAAAGACCGATGAGGGGAGTGGGGAATCCACCTCAAACGTCACCGATACCAAAACCCACACCGGTTCCCTTAAGGGAATGTGGAATGTTTCCGATTTTTGGGCTTATTCGGTATCCGGATCATTCAGCCGGACGACCGATTATATTCTTTCTAATGTGATCTATACAATTTCTCCTGGCGTTGGATTTATCTATCGGGTAGGGGATAAACTTCGTGTAGATTTCGATTATGTCCATTCACGATCGTTTTCCGGAGCGGAGAGTGAAGTAAACGATTTTTCTTTGAGGTATAAATATTCGATCTCTGAATATGTCGATTTTACTATCCAGGCAGAACATGAAATCGGCCGTGCGCCGGATTATAAGCTGACCGATATTACGGGGAATTTGGAGATCAATCTGTAATAACGCCGCTTAATATTTCTGGATGATAATAGATGTAATCCTCGATTATTTTTAGCTTAATGATGCCTTGTTGGACATCTCTGGCGGCATCTAATCTATCTTCCGGGGGATCGTTTCTGCTCTCTCTTAAATAATCGCGATTTGATTTAGCTATAGTAGCGAGGTTATTCAATAGATCATTCCAGCAGCCGATCGAATCAAGTTTTCTTTCGTGCAAATACCTTCCGCTTCCGTAGGGGGCAAGGACTTGGTCTCTGAATAATTTATCAATTTCAGCGCGGTTGTAATGCGGCCTGAATTTACCAGTTTTGATTTTAGACATAAGCATTTTTAACGCTGGCTTGGCTGAAGCAGTTTCTCTACGTAGATAAGCGCGATAAAAGACCGATCTTAAGGCCTGCGCAGGTAATGGTTTTGCTAAAATTGGATATCGATATATTATTTTCATGACAATATATTATCGATAATAGTTGAGAGAAATTTCAATATAATAATAAGCTCCTTTTAGCGGCTCTGTTTGAGGCTGGCAGAGCGAAGCTGTGTCCAGCCGAGTTAGCTGCGTGGGGGGATGCTAGGGGCGAAGCCCCTGCAGAAATTTCAGGGGGAATCCGGAGATGAATCTGTGATTATCCTTGTTTGCTGAAATGAGTAGTCCAATATCCCACTCTTTTACTAATAGGAGGTTGGAGCAGATAGATACCGGAACCATCATAATTTAATCTCTTAGAGAAAATACCATCATAAAGATGTGGATACTTTTGGTTTCTTGGCGCAATAAGCGATTGTAATCCTAATCTCGGAGCCAGATCCTCAAGAGCAGCAACAGCTAAGTGTTTCCATTCTCTCAAAAGGTGCCACTTCCTGCGGTGAGCTGGGGAGAGGGGCAATTGTCTGCGACCCTCTTCTACAAAATAAATATCTTCTTGAATATTCATAATATGAAGATTAAATAAATTCCCCGCAGCTGGGACATCGAATTCGATCCAACCAAGACCTTCGTGAGTTTCGGTGCCGAAATAATTTTTTCTCAAATCGGTTGCCCTGTGAGGGAGAAATTTAATTTGTGCGTTCAATCCTTGAAATCTGTCTCTTTGTGACCAAGGGACCTGCCATGGTTCAAGGGGGGAGAGAGCTTTATCTTTTAAAACGCGGACTCCAAGATATAAAGACATACTCTTCTCCTTTATAACAAAATCGAAAGTCATGCCCTCTATGCTAATTTTTAACCCGTGTAAAAATGCAGCTAATGCTGCTTCTGGAAATCCAGGATCGAAAGATCTGGTTTCTATTTGGCTTTTAGCCACCATTTCTTGTAAACGATCGGCCGGAAAGTTTGTATCGGTAGGATCGATTGGTAATCCTTTCCTAGTTTCATCTACTCTTTGCCGAGCAATGAGTGGATGTGGTTGTTTGCTACGATTCAACCACTGGAATCGTAATGGTTTGCGAAGTATTCCTTTTGTTCCTAATTCTTGACCTGGCATATCTAATATTTATATCGATAAAAACGACGAGGAATTTCAGGATATTATCGTAAAGTAGTAGTTGCAGGGGCTCTGCCCCTAGCGAGAGAGGCTCTAGTTTCTTGTTTTTATTCCTTTTTACCCCGGTAACTTTTTTGGTGGCAAAAAAGTTACCAAAAAACCACATAAGGGGTTCCCCCTTATGAATCCCCAACGCGGCTAACTCGGCTGGACACAGCTCCCCCTCGGCAGAGCTCGGGGTCGCTCTGCCAGCCTCGAACAGAGCCGCTCAAAGGAGCCTATTATTTTGACCTCACCCCGTCACTCACTTTGTTCGTGCCACCCCTCTCCATTGAAAATGGAGAGGGGAATGAATTGCGCCAAAGGCGCAAGAAAGGGGTGAGGATTATCGCTGTTTTCTTAGAAGTGAATATCTAGATGCTTTATGGGGTAAATCGACATTTAGCAGCACATGATAATCATTATGTGCTTCAGCGATCGGTTCGTTCTCGATTGTTTTCATGCTTGTAACCTTAAATTTAACGATCTCATCATGATTAGGATCGATAATCTCAAGCTCATCACCAACCGCAAATTGGTTGCGTGCTTTAACTTCGAGCTCCTCACCATGATCTTCGACTACTCCAACAAAACTATGTGTTCGAATATTCGTATCGCATTTAACACTTTCGGTGTCATCCTCATTAAAATAAAATCCGGTAGAGTAGGTTCGGTGGGATACTTTTTGAAGCTCTTCTTTCCATGCAGGATCGTATTTATCTGAGTCGATCGCTTTGCGGTAAATTTTCGTCACCAGCGCGGCGTAATAAGCCGATTTCATTCGCCCTTCGATCTTAAAGGAATTGATCCCGGCTTCGATCAGCTCGGGAATATGTTCGATCAAGCAGAGATCGCGGGAATTCATAATATAAGTTCCTCTTTCATCTTCCTGGATACGAAACTCTTGTTCTGGTCGGGTAACTTCCTTCAACCGATACTCCCAGCGGCATGGCTGGGTGCATTCCCCGCGATTAGCGCTTCTTCCAGTCATATGTTTGGAGAGGAGACAGCGACCGGAGTACGACATACACATCGCACCGTGAACAAATAGTTCTAATTCGATATCCGGCACATTTTTTCTGATCATTTTGATCTGATGGGCATTCAATTCTCTTCCTAGAACAACTCTTTTTACCCCATGATCTTTCCAAAACTTAACCGCTTCGCTATTAAGCGTATTAGCTTGGGTGCTTAGATGGACCTTAATATTCTTATCGAGTTTTTGAATTAAGGGGAGAAGGCCAACGTCTGAAATAATCACGGCATCGATCCCAAGCTTGTTTGCTTCTTTCAGATATTCCATCATCGCATCGATATCATCATCGAAGGTAAAAATATTCATCGCGAGATAAACTTTAACATTCTTTGAATGGGCAGACTCAACGCCTCCTTTTAATTCTTTAAGACCGAAAGAAGTTTGGTCGGATGAACGTAGTGAGTAGGGACCGGCGCCTAAGTACACCGCATCCGCGCCAAAAAGGACCGCATTGCGGAGCTTTTCGCTGTTGCCGGCGGGGATTAGTAATTCGGGTTTTGGCATGAATTTATTATAACATACAAATATGTTATACTTATAAATCATGGCCCTATCGTCTAGCGGTTAGGACACGGCCCTCTCAAGGCTGAAACAGGGGTTCGATTCCCCTTAGGGCTACCAAATTTTATTCTGACTCTCTATCAGTATTTTTTAGTGAGGCGACAAGGAGAAGAAGAAGCATAAGATATACGCCTCCGCGTCCCCGATAAGCCTTCGCAGATCGGGGATCCCAAGTGATAGCCGCATGCTTCACTATATCCAAGATGTACATAGCTTCATTAGGTTGGAATTTTTCTGCCAAAAATTGCTTTCCTGCCTTAGATTTTGCATTCGAGCGATTAATAAGGGCAAGCGCTAAAACTCCGTTCGAATCGAGAGTTTGTCTATTCCAGCCATATTTGTATATATAATGTTGGTCGTCACGAATCTTTCCAGCGTCAATATTAATTTTAACCGCTCCTTGTTCCCAGCGCGGCCAAACATGCTTTACAGTACTAGCTAGTTTCAGGTGTCATCTCTTGGGTAACACGATTTTTTACGTCGTGTAAAACTTCTATGTTAAATTAATCCGAAGAGGAGTACACAATAGCGGCCGATCTGCTGTAGTCGAGAAAACTTAGCACGTCTTTTTCAGCCACCCTTACAGAGGTAGCACGTGATCTATTTATGTTTAAGGCATTCGCGATACTCATACTGAATAGATATCGTCAAAAAATGGTAAAAATTTCATTTCAATGCTATTATAGAACCATGCGTGTCGTAATTTTAGGAGCACCGCAGGCCGGACAGCAGCAGCTTTATAGCTTGTTGACCGGAGCGTCGTTAAGTGACATTCAGCAGAAGCCGTTGGAAGTCCATATCGGCGTTTGTGAGGTAAAGGATCCCCGTGTAACTAAACTCAAGGAAATGTATAAGCCCAAGAAGACGACCTATGCCAAGATCGAATTCCTCCTTCTGCCCGACTTTAACCTGCAAGGACCGGCCAAAACAGCGATCCTTACCCAATTAAAGAACGCGGACGAATTATGTTTAGTTGCGCGTAATATGGGAGAGATCGATGCGGTCGTTTCGGAGCTGGTTATATCTGACCTGATGCTGGTAGAGAAACGGATCGAGAATATCGAAAAAGAGCAGAAGAGGAAGTCTTCACCGCAGATGGAAAAAGAGAAGGGGCTTATGGAGCGCTGCAAAAAGCATCTTGAAGATGAGCTCCCGATCAGGCAATTAGATGCTTCGGACGAAGAATTAAAACAGCTGCGTACTTATCAATTCTTATCGATGAAGCCGATCATCTTGGTTGTGAACGTTTCTGAAGAAAAGATCAAAGACCTCTCACTATTAGAAGAGATCAGCCAGGAATTGTCGCTCCCCGCTGTCCAGATATCAGTCGAGATCGAACAGGAGATCAGCAATCTGGACGAGAAAGATAGGAAAGAGTTCATGAAAGAGATGGGGATCGAAGAATCGGCGCTGGATAAAATGACCACCCTTGCGTTCTCCGGATTAGGGTTGATCTCTTTCTTTACCGTCGGCGAAGACGAGGTCCGTGCCTGGCCGGTAAGGAAAGGTTCGAGCGCGCCGATTGCCGGCTCGGTTATTCACTCAGATATTCAGAAAGGATTCGTACGCGCTGAAATGTTTAAATATGGCGAACTAATCTCTGCCGGGTCGGAAGGTAAACTAAAAGAGCAGGGTAAATTCCACCTCAAAGGGAAAGATTACATTGTTGAAGATGCGGATATTTTGAGTTTCCGGTTTAATGTTTAAATAAATTTACTTCTTTTTTCTATTATATAATTGAATAGAATAATGGAATGGCCTAAAATATCACATAAACCTCTTAGTGAGAATAAAATCAAAGGATTGGCGGAAGAATTCTTTGGTGATATGATTAAAGTTGTGGTGGATATCGAAGAGGGAATTCTTGCTGCTGGCTGTTCATCGCATGCAGATGCAGAACAGATTTTATTAAAAAAAGGGTTGAAACAAAAAAATGTATGGGGAGCAAATTATTCCCCATTTAGAAAGAAAGGGGAGAGATTGGAATATACTGCATTGATGAATATTCGGCCACGCCAGAATAATCCATCACAATCTATTCAATCCCCGGAAATACGTTAAAAAGTTAAAGAGATAATGGGGGATTTATTTGAAATATGAAATATCATAAAAAATTAAAAAGAGAAGATCTGCTTAAATACGGATGGAAAAATATATTACGGATGACTGCTTCTGAGCTTTCCCGAGCGCATAGTCTTTCGAAAAATGGTGGAGGGAAGGAGTTGGAAATGTGTTTTTTAAGGGCCAAAGAGCTGTTTGGTGTTTTAGAGGTAGATTCATCTTTGCGTCCTGCAACAGCAATTAAATTATTGCCAATTATGCGGAAACTATCTTCAACTACGGAGATCGAGATGATTAGTATAAGCGCGATCGATGCCAACACGGCCTGGGTGGTGGGGACAAGTTATGTTGGGACAGGAGTTATTCTGCACGCCACCGATGCCGGTTTAAATTGGGTAGCGCAGACGCCGGAGGTAAGTGTTGGGCTGGGGCAGGTATCTTTTGTGCATTGATCCTAAGAAATAAATTCTTTTAATGCTTGTGCAAAACGCCTTTTTTTAATTTTTTTGAAGGCTTCAACTTCTAATTGCTTTATCCGCTGGCGGGTCATGTTCAGCATCCCGCCGACTTCCTCAAGGGTATATTGTTCGAGACGGTGTTTTCTTAAGGCAAATTTTTCGTTTTCGTTTAGGCCCGAACCTTCTATGGCATTTTCTAATAGTTCTTTGAGCTCAGTTTGCTGGTAAGCCGAATCAGGACGGATAATGCGGGAATCAGGGATCCTGTCTTCCAAGGTCGCATCGCCGTCGCTAAAAAGCGGAGATTGGAGTGAGCTCCCATGTTTTGCATATAAATGCCGCTTAACGCGCAGCTCATCAACGCCCATTTCCAGCTTCTTAGCCAATTCTTCATCACTTGGTTTGCGGCCTAATTTTTCTTCCAGAGCGGCTTCTGTTTTATATATTCCTCTCATTTTATCAAGGTAGCTTATAGGGTGATGAATATCCCCGGTATCGCCCTTTATTTCTCTGCTGATGGTCCAGGGTAATGAAGCAATTACATAGGTTTCAAAAGTAGCGCCTCCGCGCTCAAAACGCTTTATGAGACGGACCAGACCGATTTGCCCAACTTGAAATAACTCCTCATATGTTTTTCGGCGTAATCCAACCCTTGCAACGGCTCTTTTAATACAGCCGTAAATAATTGGCCGGTAGAAAAAAAGCAGGTGTTCCATTGCTTCTCTGCTTCCTGTTTGGGCCATATCAATTAAAAAGGTTTTTTCTTCCAGGTCAAGCCGGTTTGCGCCGTGTCTTCTTTTTGCCTTGATTTGTTCTTGCAGCGTTGTCCCGTATTCCTTGAGCGCCCAGCCAATCACTCCGGTTTGAGAGGGCGTTTGGCGCCATTGCTGTGATAAAAAAAGAAATAAGCTGTCTAATCCTGTTTCTTTGCCCCCAACCTGGAGTGCAAAGTGAGACTGGAGCAGGTCGGCCGAACTTCTCAAGTCCGCGGCATGCCTGAGCGCTTCAATATAGTGTCTAATAACTCCCGGCGGAGCGCGCTTCCAGCGAAATTGTCTTAGAGCTGTGCATTTTAATTGTTCTTTTAATGGAAGTTTTGAGAGTTGTTCTGCCCCAAGATGATCAAGGATAATATCTACAACCCCTCTCGGGTCATCTTTATCTTTCCTGATTTGATAATGGGTGTAAAGCCCGGTTAGGCTTTGTCCGATCTCTGGAATTGTGGTATCGCATAAGTGATGCCAGCCCAAATTTCGCAAGTGGGGGAGCGCATTTAGCTCTTTTACTCGGGTTAAGAACCGCAAGCTTGTCTCTTTTGGAATATTTGTCCATGTCCACTGTCCCTTATACCTTAAACAAAGACATTGCTTTTCATAAGGCAGTTCTTCCAGTTTTTCTACACCCAGTTGATCCAGCATAAAATCAATGGTTGGTCCATTGTATTCCCGGGGTTTTGTTCTTCGATAATAATCGTGCAAACCGGATAAAGGCAGGCCAATTTCCAGCCCTTTGAATTGGACCGTAACCAGTGCGCGCACATGGGGGCATGCAACTTCGTTCCTTTGTGGAACATGTTCTTTTAAAAGGGCCACTAATTTAAGTTGGGTCGTGGCGGGAATCCTTTCCCAGTGGATATTTGTTATTTGTTTTAAACACCTTAGTTGTTGTTCCCAGCTCTGATCGTCAAATTTGGGAACACCGATCTTATCGAGCAGCAAATCGATTGCTTGAGCTGGCCCGGAGCTTTTTTTGGCGTAGTTTTCGTAGAGTGCGATAAGGGTGGGCCCTAGCTCTGCAATTTCAAGGTCTCTGAAATGCCGATGGGTAAGCATGCGCAGGTGCGGGACCCCGGCTTTTTTAGCCAATAGTTCAACCAGGGCTTTTATTACAAAGTTGTTAACATGCTTCCAATTTATTCTGTCCCTTCCGGTACTCAGTAATTTTATCTGTTCAGCAACAGGAAGTCCTTCAAGCGGTTGGACGCCGAGATGATCAAGCATATAATCAATTACTCTCCCTCCCGATTGTTCTTTTGGCAGCATATTTGCATAGTGTTTATATATGCCTTGTAACTGTGCTTTCCAGCCAGGAAGCCTGGTGACGAAATTTGCAGGGACAAGCAGGCGAGGGTGGCGAATGTCCAGATGACGGCAAAGCGTCTCAATTATTCTTACTTGTGTGTTTTGAGAAATATACCGCAACCTTGGACCAAAGGGTTTTCCCATTGCCTTAAGCCGGTTTATCTCCCGACTGATCCGCTGCTCTTCGGGGGGGTGGTAGGTATTGCGCAGATTTTTTATCCGATAATAGCTAAAATGTATAACAGGCATCTTGTTTTGTTATCAGCGGAATAGAGGAAAAATTTCAGATTTTATCTCGCCCGAACAATATCCTTGATCTTCAGTAGCGAAACCGTATTGCTCCGCTCTATTTCAGCCAGCTTCATCTTGATAAACCGTACCGATTCTTCGAGCTCGGGGATCAGTACATATTCGAGGGCGTTTACTCTTCTCTTAATCTCAATAATATGCGAGGCGACGATGAGGATGGTTTTATTATATTCGGCCAGTTTAACCAATTCTTCAAGAATAACCTTAAATCTGGTCAGGGATTGATCAAGCTCCCCGGTCGTTTCCGAAAAAGGGTAGGAGATCGGATCGCCCTCTATCTTTAGCTCATGCTTGGGGATCTTTACTCCCATCAGATTTTTCAGGGTAATATCGACGTTGGTTTTACATTCAGAAAGCTTTGTCGCTTCGATCAAGACTTCGGGCCTGATCTGGGCCGAGCTTAATACCAGCTTTTGGAAGATCTCGATCAACTCTTGTTCTAATTTTTTGCTTAGGCGGCCGTGCTCTTTTACAACCTTTAGTAATTGCTGGATCAGGCCATCCAGCTTATCTTTTAAAAGCTTATGTCCTTTCTTGGCTAACTGAGTCCTCCGCCTAAGACGGAGGAGCTCCATCCGTGTTGCGTTAACGCGTTTTTTTGCCATACTTCTCGTACATATCGTCTTTGATCCGTTTTAGCTCTTCCCGCGGGAGAATTCCCAATAACTCCCAGGCAATATCGAGCGTCCGTTGAATTGTCCGGTTTTCGTCTTCGGCCTGGGTAATAAAGTTGTTCTCAAACTGTTCGGCAAACTTCAAATACTGCCGATCGACATCATTCAAAGCCCCTTCACCAAGAACGACTAAGAGTTCGCGAACTTCCCGGCCGCGTGCATAAGCGGCAAATAATTGGTTAGCGACCGGCGCATGGTCTTCCCTGGTCTTTCCTTTCCCGATTGCTTTATCTCTTAAGCGAGATAGTGAAGGGAGGGGATCGACCGGCGGATAAACCTTCTTTCTCTCCAGCCCGCGGTCCAAAATGATTTGTCCTTCGGTAATATAGCCGGTCAAGTCGGGGATCGGATGGGTTTTATCATCATCCGGCATGGTCAAGATCGGAATCAGAGTGATCGAACCATCTTTATCTTTAATTCTTCCTGCGCGTTCGTACATCGTCGCTAAATCGGTGTAAAGATAGCCGGGGTAACCTCTGCGGCCAGGGACCTCTTTCCTTGCTGCAGAAACTTCGCGTAAAGATTCGCAGTAATTAGTTAAGTCGGTCAAGATTACTAAGACATGCATGCCGAGATCAAAAGCGAGATATTCGGCGGCGGTCAGCGCTACGCGAGGGGTTGCGATCCTTTCGATTGCCGGATCGTTGGCCAGGTTGATATAAAGGACCGCGTTCTCGATCGCGCCGGTCTTTTTAAAGTTGGCCATAAAAAATTCAGCTTCTTCGAAGGTGATCCCCATCGCGCCGAAAACAACCGCAAACTTTTCTCCGCCTTTCAAAACACTTGCCTGCCGGGCAATCTGTGCCGCTAAACGGGAGTGGGGGAGACCGGAGCCGGAAAAGATCGGCAGTTTTTGTCCCCTGGTAAGGGTGTTTAGCCCATCAATGGTCGAGATGCCGGTCTGGATAAAATCGTTTGGATAATCGCGTGAAATAGGGTTCAACGGAATACCGTTTATATCGACTTTCTTTTTTGGGATGATCTGAGGAGCCTTATCGATCGGTTTTCCGAGACCGGAAAATACCCTTCCCAGCATGCCGGGACTGACATTTAACTCTAATCCACGCCCTTTAAGACGAAGTTTGGTCGATTTTATCTCTAAACCATCGGTCCCTTCAAATACCTGGATAAGGACCTTATCTTTTTCAACCTCGAGGATCTTTCCTGTGCGGATTTCTCCGCTTGGAAGCTCGATATCGACGACCTCGTCAAATTTACCGCCTTCGATTTTCTCGGCGATCAAAAGCGGCCCGGCAATGCCGGTAACAGTTTGATATTCCTTTATCATCTAACCAGCGCTCCTTTTAATGTCGAAATTTCTCCCTTAAGCGAATCTTCGATCGCTGCGATCTCGCTTTTGGCTTTTTCTTCGGGGATCAATCTTGCCCGTGAGATCTGGGGGATAGCTTTAAGGCCCCTGATATCATCGACTTCTACCCCCTGCTCGATCGCTTTAAGCGACTCTTTATAAAGGGTGAGGATCAATCGGAGCAGCAGATATTGTTTGTCCAGGCTGGTGAACTGGTCGACTGGATCAAACGCGCTCTGGTATAAGAAATCTTCGCGAATAGATTTGGTGACGAATAGGATCAGCTGTTCGCGGGCGGAGAGGGCGTCGACGCCGACTAAGCGGACGATCTCTTCGAGTTCCGCTTCTTCGGAGAGTAATCTTATCGCTTCGGCGCGGAGTTTGCTCCAATCGCCGGCGACATTGTCTTCGAAGTAATCTTCAAGATTGTTCAGGTAAAGGGAATAACTGAGCAGCCAGTTGATGGCGGGGAAGTGGCGTTTGTGGGCGAGGGCGTAATCTAATCCCCAAAAAACCTTTGCTATTCGTAAAGTGTTTTGAACTACCGGCTCGGAAAGATCTCCGCCCGGAGGGGAGACCGAACCGATAATAGTGAACGATCCTTTCCGCTCTTCCGACCCCATACAAATCCCGTAGCCGGCCCTTTCGTAAAAGTCGGCTAATCTTGCGCCAAGATAAGCTGGATAACCTTCTTCCCCCGGCATCTCTTCGAGCCGGCCCGACATCTCACGGAGCGCCTCGGCCCAGCGTGAAGTCGAGTCTGCTGAAAGGGAGACGTTATATCCCATATCGCGATAATATTCGGCGATCGTGGCCCCTGTATAGACCGATGCCTCGCGCGCGGCGATCGGCATATTCGATGTGTTAGCGATCAGAACCGTTCGCTGCATCAGCGGTTTGCCGGACTTGGGATCTTTCAGCTCGGGGAATTCGATCAAAACATCGGTCATCTCGTTGCCGCGCTCACCGCAGCCGATAAAGATAACAATATCGGCATCCGCCCATTTGGCGAATTGGTGTTGAACGACGGTCTTTCCCGATCCAAACGGTCCCGGGATACAAGCGGTCCCCCCCTTAGCGATCGTAAACAGGGTGTCGATGATCCTTTGTCCGGTAACCAGCGGTTCCTTGACGGGAAGTTTGGTGGCAAATGGTCTCGGTTTTCTAACCGGCCAGTGCTGGAGCATCTGGACCTCTTTACCGTTAACTTTCGCGACCGTTTGCGTGATGCTATGCGCTCCATTTTC
>JAYEOW010000032.1:0-3066 GCA_034723395.1 Candidatus Margulisiibacteriota bacterium | reverse complement strand
AAATGAGAAAGGACATTATCGCAATGAGTAAAAAGGAAATTAGGAGAATCCCGATTATCCATCGGGCCATGGAAAAAAGATTGACCCAAGTAAAGGCGGCGGAGATGCTGGATTTAAGCGACCGCCATCACCAAACACAAAACCAAAACCAGAAACAATCCCAATATTTTTTTTCATTTCTTTTGCCTCCTGATTAAGGATATATATATTTTTACACCTTTTGGATCAATTGTCAATTAAATACAGCTATTTTTAGCTTTGCTAAGGGGCGGTTTGAATCGGCATCAATTATATTGGCCCAGTAGATCCCGTTGGCGGCGATCCTTCCTCGATCAGTCCTACCATCCCAAAACACCTTGTTTAACTGCCCCGCTCCCCCCTCTTCCCCCTTCCTGAATGACATTACTTTAATAATTTCCGTATTTTGGCTGAAAATAATAATTTTGATATTGGCATCTTCGCTTAATGGATACTGGATAGTAACAAGCTGGTTTTTTGACGGGCTAAACGGGCTGGGAAAAGATAAAGGATTCTTCATTATCCTTAAGTCACCGCCCGAGACTTCAACCTCCGCATTTTGCGAACCGGTCGAACTAGCGCCGATCTTACCCGAGCTTGGCGCGAAGAAGCTGAATTCGTGCCGGCCGGGAGAAAGCTTATCAGGCAAGGTAACAGATAGGACCGCCCGGTTATCAACAAACTTAATATCCGAAAAGCTGTATACCTTGTCGTTATCAACCTTTAAGTAATAACTTATAGCTCTATCCGGCAGGGTGTACGGTTCGGGGATCGTGGCTTCAAGCTTTATCTTTGGCTTTACCGGAACAAAATATTTTCTCCCCCGCATATATTGATAGACCCGGTTCCCGAACCATATCTTTAATTTTGGCGCCGGCTCTTTGTGGGATAGATCGGCAGTTGAAGAAAAAGCCGCCTCTTCCGGGATATCGATACTTGTTTCTACCCCTTTTGAAATATTTCCTCCCATATCTCTCGGTTCATACGGTGAATAGTAATCATAGGTAAAGACCTTATAATGATAGTGAACTCCTTGCCAAACATCATAATCATCAAAGAAGGTTGGAATGTAATTAGGATCTACTTCGGGATAACTTTTGTAAACAATGTACCCATTACCCGTACCGAAAGGTTCATCATATTCATAAAGATCGTCTGCCGGGCCATCTTTATACGGCCAAACCGCCTGGCCCGTCCCTAACAACCCTCCTCCAACCCTTCTATTATCGTTTCGGACGACAATTATTCCGGCCAGGTCGGGATCAGGCGGGTTTTTCCACTCTACCTTTACAAAACCGTATTCCGGGCCGTAATCGATATACGATTTAAGATCTTTAACCTCTCCCGGCGGAGTTATGTCCATCGGTACCGATTGGACCACAACTCTTGGGGTTTCATTTGGGACCGGTGAACAGCTATCGTATGCCGTTACAGCATATTCGTAAATCGTCCCATCACTCAATGGGGAGAAATAAGATCCATCCTGATAAGAGCTTTTTCCCTCGCCTAACAGCCTTATCTCCCAGTTCCCACCTTTTTTTCTGCGGAGAAGTCTGTATTTTACCGGCGGCGTCCGGTCGGTCCCCGGGTTCCACTCTATGATCTGGTTCTTTCCCTGGTTCTCTATTCCCATAAAATCCACGGAATACGTCCGCTGGATACCGCCAAAATTAGGGGTATCCGAGCCTTCGATAAATATATCATCCGCCTCTGCCGCAACCGCGAGTTCATCCAAGAATTTCTTATGAAAGAGTTTTGTCCAAATATTTATTTTATCCCTGGGAAGATTTTGGTTAATATGAAATGTTATTTTTGCCAGGTCTATCGTTTGTCCCGGGCCTATCCCTACCGGCGCGCCATTCGACCCAAACAAACAGGCAAGCGCTCCGGGAGTATAATAATTTACACTTTTCAGAGTAAAATCGCTGCTAACATTGTTAAAATTGGTGATCTGGTCTATCGTTCCTGTTTTCCCTCCGTCATAAACCAGATCAATATCTATTTCGTGCAGGTAAACGGTGACCGAGGAATCATTCTTGTATTTCAGATAAAGATAAGGGGTAGCTCCGAGTTCGATCTTGTTGGTTTTAATATTATTTATGTACGGAGAAGAAATGACTATCTTTGCGGAAACCGCGGAAGATAAAAAGATAATTAATGAGAAAATAAGCAGCTTTATCCTCATATACCAATGGTATCAAATCAGCATACCACAAGCAATAAAAAATTAATTAACTTTTGGGCTAACACTCTGGTGCAGGAGTCTAATTTCCTCGATCTTCAATGATCTCCAAACACCCGGAGCTGATTCCCACCGAGTAATCATCGCCCAGTTATCCGGTAGCACTTACCATCCCAGGAGTTCCAAGGGTAGCTTCAACTTTAGCTGCATATGGAGGCCTGGATATGGCTTGAGTTATAGAAGTGGTTAGTTTTCCTTAATTAATTAAAAACCGTCAATCTCATCTTGCCGATCGCTTTTCCATCGTCCCTCGAAACTATGTTCACCCATAATATCCCGTTCGCGGAGTAGCGCCCGCGATTGGTTTGGCCATCCCAGGATTTCTTATTTTTCCCGCTGGAACCGCCAGGCTGGCCAGCCGGACAAATTATTTTTTTAATAATTTCCGCGGAAGGGCTAAAAATATAGATCTCAATATTCGCAGCCTTACTCAATGTATATTGAAAAGTGGTCCCGTTGCCTTGCATGGGATTTGGATAAGCTAAGGGCCGATCAATTATAGCCAGCGTTTTACTCTTAGAAAACCATTTCACGATCGGCCTTGGTTCTTCGTCCTCCTTCTCAGCTTCATTTATATCGGTTTTTGATATCTCCGCTTCCGGGGTAGATATAATATCTTTTGTCGTTGTTGTTGTTGTAGATGTAGTTACGGTAATTGTCGTGGTTGGAATAATCCCGGGTTAGTGTCAAGTAGAGTGTGCACTTTCATCGCAAACCTCACCTTATTTCCTTCTCGCTTTAGACCGGAACCAGTTCCTTTAATGGCCTGAGCGGAGGAAGAATCTTTGCGCCAGCCGTCGACCTTT
>JAYEOW010000031.1:0-38019 GCA_034723395.1 Candidatus Margulisiibacteriota bacterium | reverse complement strand
CCTGCCGGCAAGGCGCAGTTTGCCGCCGGCTTCAGCTTGATGACCGACAGGAACGACAGCTTGAACCAGAACACTAACTGGTACACATTTTCGATCGCCTCCGGCTGGGGAGAAATTGTTGCCCTTGGCGCAAATTTGAATATTTACGACCTAGAACTCACTAATTTCACCCCGAATATGCGCGGGATCGGCGCCGGATTTGACGTTGGCGGATTAGTGAGATTTTCCGAAAAACTGATGTTTGGGTTGACGGTAAAAGAGATGCTTACTACCGATATCCATTTTGATAATGGATCGACCTTCCGCTATCAAATGACCGTCAACGGAGGAGTTTCCTTAAACCCTTACCAGCAGATAACCATTGCGGCAGATGTTCATAATATTTTCGCTCAATACGGCAATGATCCAACCATGCACTATGGCCTTGAGGTCAGGCCGATCTACGGGGTCGCGCTTAGGGCTGGCCTGTCAGATAACAATAAAACCGCCGGAGCGAGTTTTGGCGTAGGAGATTTTATCATCGATTACGCGATCATGGGCGGGATCTATAACCGGACCCAGACCATCGGCGCAACCTGGAAGATCTAGATGTATCAGGATGTTCTTGATGCAAAACGGCCCAAGAGCTGGCATAACCTAAAACATTCAAATTATGATCTCGGAAAAGAGTGGGTAAAGAATAATTTTAAAGAGCTTCTGGCTACTTTGCACAAATTACCTCCTGAGCCGATTGAGCAGTGGAACATCTTAGGTTTCTCCTGCATCGATAAAAACCTCTACTCCGAAGCCGAAAAGATATACGATCTCCTTTTTAAAAAGTGCCAAAAAGAGCACGGTGATATCGGCCAGCCTGCTTACCTTAGGGGGATCGCCCATCTCCTGCAGGGGCGTTTTAAGGAGGCTTATAACGATTTCAAAGTCTCGCGAAAGTACGATTTCAACACCAAGAAAGTTAACGGGGCGTCCTCGCGCGCCCTCGCCTACATGGAAGAAACCCTCTTCCCCACCCGGGAAATTATCAAAAAAAATCACGCACGCCTGATCCACGATCTTAATATCCCGCGTTCGCTTGAGCGAACCGTCGGGCCCAACGTATTACGCACCATTCATAAATGGAATTCGGCTACCCCCCTCTTTTCCCAGGGAATTTCCCAGGGAGGCGGATATTTCCTGACGCTGAGGAACAGCCACGGGCATACCAAAGGGATCGCGATCGATCCCGGCTACGATTTTTTTAACATTTTTAGAGATCTCGGCCTGGGGATCGCAGATATAGACGCCATTATCATTACACATGATCATGATGACCATACCGAATCGGTCGAGGGGATACTTTCACTCCTGGCAAAATATAATGACCACAACGAATCACGGAAAAGTAAAGTCATTGATATTTTTGGATCCGCTGGCGTTTTATTAAAATTTCACGGTCTACTGTCAGCCACCGATCTTTTTGGAAATCGTGAGATAAATTTTAAGTTATTGGTCCCTGGCGCGGAGATCACCGAGATCGAAGGCGTGCCGTTAAAGGAAAAGCTGGGATTTACCCTATCGATCAAACCTGCTCATCACACCGAGCGCTGGACCAACCAGGAATCTGCGATTGGATTAGTGATCCATACCAACATCCCCGACATTAAGAATGGCGGTAAATTAAATATCGGGATAACCGGTGATACCCGCTATGAGGAGGGAATTGGCAACGAATACAAAGACGCGCAGGTCCTCCTGCTTAATATCGGATCGGTCGAAAAAGAGGAGGGAAAATTCCTCAATCAGCACTTGGGAATGATTGGTTGTATTAACCTCTTAAAAGAGGCGCGGCTGGGGAAACCGCTACTGGCTATCCTTACCGAATTTGGAGAAGAGTTTTCCGGCAAGCGCGAGATCATCAGCCATATCATTGAAAATTGGGCGCAGCCGATCGGGATCAGCCGCGGCGGGGACCTTAAGATCATCCCGGCTGATGTCCATCTTGAAGTTAAACTGGAAAACTTACATGTGCGCGAAACCGACACCAACGTATTCCTCCCCTACACCATGATCAAAGTAGATGAATCCGATCCGGAGATACTAAGGTATAGATTTAATGGTTGAATCCGTTTCTATCCTGCGGGAATTAAAAACCGACACAAAAAAAAGAGAGGTCGAAAACCGTGTAGTTTTGGTCCCCTCCCTGGTTAGCGAGCTCAAAATCAAATGCAGGGACATCGATGTTTTTGTGGAGCGGGATGCCGGAAAAAAGATCGATTTTTCCAACGAAGATTATAAAGCGGCCGGCGCCAGGGTCGTCTCCCACCGCGAAGCGCTTTCCAAAGATTTGGTCCTCGGGGTAAAAGAGACCGGGCCGGATGATTTCAAATTCCTCCAAGACAATATCTGGATCTCTTACCAGCATTTCGCCCAGAGCAAAAAGAGGACCGGGCTGGCGTTAAAAACAAAAGCCACTTTTATCGCCCTCGAAACGATGGAATCAAAAATTAACGGCCACCCATTTTTCCCCTGCTTGGCGCCAATGAGCGAAGCGGCGGCCAAGGTCATCGCCCGCCATGCCGATGAATACGCGTTGATCAAAAAAAAGATAATTACCAGCGGCCTTCCGGAAACCGGGATGCATGGCGTTAAAACAGTAATTCTGGGAGGAGGGACCGTAGGGAAAACCGCAGCGGAAGAGTTTTCGGAGCGGGGCTGCGAAGTCCTCCTCCTGGAGAAATATCCGGAGCGTCTTAAAAAACTGGAAAAATATTTCAGAGAACATGAAATTAGATTTCCCAAAGTTAAAGTTATCGGAATATCACCTGAAAACTTAAGAAATTCCATTAAAGACTCGTTCTTCATCGTATCCGCAATGTATACTTCCGGTAAAAAACCGGAAAAAATAGTAACGCTTGACCTTCTAAAAACAATGATGGACGGAGGATGCATCTATCCTGTAGATATCGACCAGGGGGGCGGGATTGAAGGGGTGCTTGAGACCAGTATTCACGAACCGTTCGACCTACCGGTAATTCCGCGGACCAAAGCCTTCTTTTTTGCGCCGCCCAACCTCCCCTCCATGGGCGCGCGAACAACTTCCGAAGCTTTAGGATTAGTTATCCTCCCCTACGTTACCGAAATAATTAATAAGGGCCTGGAAAAAGCGGCTGAGGACGATCCGGTGATCAAAAGCGGAATAAATATCAAAGCTGGGAAGATAATCCACCCCGGCCTGGCCGAAGTATTCCCTTCTCTGAAATAATCCCTTTAATATATCTGGCTGGCGTAACATCAAACGCAGGATTTAAAACTCCGGCCCCTTTTGGCGCGATCGATTCGCTCCCTATTTCTAAAACCTCTTTGGGATCCCGCTCCTCGATCACGACCTGCCTGCCCGACCGAATTTTAAGATCGATCGTCGAGGTCGGCGCGGCGATATAAAATGGAATGCCATGTTCTTTTGCTAAAACCGCAACGCCGTAAGTCCCGATCTTATTCGCGCTGTCCCCATTGCGCGCGATCCGGTCTGCCCCGGTAATAACCAGATCGATCTCCCTTTTTTGCATGAGGTAACCGACCATATTATCGGTAATCAAAGTAAAAGGAATTCTTTCGCGTTTAAGCTCCCACGCCGTAAGCTTTGCCCCTTGCAGCCTCGGCCTTGTCTCCGCAGCATAGACGTGGATCCTCCGCTTTGCTTCATGGGCGGAACGGATAACCCCAAGCGCAGTTCCGTAAGCAACGGTTGCCAACGCCCCCGCATTGCAAACCGTTAAGATCCGCATCCCCTTGCGGACAACCTTCAGACCATTCTCTCCTATCTTTTTATTGGTTACAACATCCTCCGCCGCGATCTCCTTCGCCTCTTTCAACAGATCTTTCGCCTTGAGCATTCTTTCGACCGCCCATTTGAGATTTACTGCGGTAGGACGGGAAGCTAATAGTTTTCGCGCGGCAACTTTTAGGTTCTTCTCCCCAAAAACCATTCCGAAAGCGGCTGCTACCCCAATCGCCGGCGCCCCGCGGATTTTCATGGTCTTGATCGCCGCAACGACTTGATCAAGCGTCCGCAAATAAACAAATGAAAGCTTATGCGGAAGCTTGGTCTGGTCGATTATTTTGACTTTATTATTTTTCCATTCGATGGTCTTCATGGTGAAGACTATTATAACTTATTTCAGAATTGGGCGCTAAGAATTATTCCTTCTTCCCCATCGACACCGCCACTATTTGTTGTAAAAGATTGATCATCTCTCCTTGAATTTTCTTTACTTTTGCAATCCCCTTACGGTTCATTTTGGACTCTTGAAACAGGCACATTATAGCCTTAGAATGAGTAGATAATTTTTTAATAACATCAGGGCTCTTAGTTAGAATTTTTTTCTTTTTACCCATGATCTCTTCTAGTGTCGAAAAGGCCCTCATAATTTGGATGGAACGTTGGACGGCAATTGATGATTTCAGGACTGTACAAACCATATTTGCACCATTGCGAGTAAAAACATAAGGAAGATATTTCCTTGGAAGAGGCTTTCTCCCAAAGGTCACAATTTGTGACCTTAAAAATTCCCACTCCTCCCGAGTCAATTTAAACATGAAATCAAGAGGGAACCTACTTTTGTTTCTTTTGACCGCTTGGTTCAAAACCTTTGTAGGCGCCTGATATAACATTGCTAAGTCACTATCCAGAATCACCTTTTTCCCTCTTAACTCTATTATGATACTTAGTTGTAACGAACGGAGTGAGCGTGTTGTAAGTCAAGAAAGAGGTCTCGTAATCCCAACAGCTACGAGGCTAAAAACTTCCGCACCACTTCCACATCATCCAGCGCAACTTTCTTCCCTGCAAAATCCTGAAACTTCTCATGTCCTCTGCCAGCGATCAATACCGCGTCTCCCTTTTTAGCCATCTCAAGAGCTTTTTCAATAGCCGTTTTACGATCAACAACTCCCGTTACCCGTTTGCCAGTTGCCAGTTTGCCAGTTATCTCCTGAATAATCTGTTTAGGATTTTCCGAATGGGGGTCATCAGTTGTAACGATCACAACATCTGCTAATTCCGCCGCGATCTTTCCCATCACCGGCCGCTTATCCTTATCGCGATCGCCTGGGCAGCCAAAGACCAGAATAATTTTCCCTTCGGTTAACGGACGGAAGGTTTCGATTAGCTTCTGCAACGCATCTGGCGAATGTGCAAAATCGACCACAACCTTAAACGGCTGGCCGCAATCGACCTGCTCCACCCTGCCGGGTACAGACTTCAACGCTTCGATCCCCTTTTTGATCATCGGCTGCGGAACATTAAAGACTAAAGCAGTTTGATAAGCCGCGATAATATTATAAACGTTCGGCATTCCGATCAAAGGAGTGCGGATCTTAAACGAATTGACCATTAAGGTCATTTCATCTTCGCGGATACGAACGTCGGAAACCTTAGTATCGAACTCATTATGTTTAGTATCACGAAGCTCATGCTTGGCCTGACCAACACCATAAGTAATAACCTCTCCGGGAACGACCTCCATGAAGTATTTACTACTCGGATCGTCAACATTAATGATCGCTACCGCATCATTTGAAAGTCCGTTAAACAAACGAAGTTTTGCGTCACGATAACTATCCATATCTTTATGAAAATCGAGATGATCATGAGTTAAGTTGGTAAAGATCGCTACCGAAAAATGTATGCCATAAACTCGACCTTGAGCCAATCCGTGGGAAGAAACCTCCATAACACAATGCGTATAGCCTTTTCCCACCATCTCCGCCAACTCTCTTTGAAGATCAGATGATTCCGGCGTGGTAAGCAAAGAATTGATCGTCCCGATCAGGCCGACCTTATAGCCCGCCTTCTCTAAAATAGACTGGATTAGATAACAGGTCGTGGTTTTCCCATTCGTTCCAGTAATCCCAACAAGTTTTAATTTCTTGGACGGATTATTATAGAATTCGCAGGATAGTTCGGCCAAAGCTTTCCGCGCCGATGAAACTTTTTTAAATCCTACTCCGGACGGGACCTTAATCTCTTTTTCCGCAACAATCAGCTTAGCTCCGTTCTTTATCGCCTGAGGAACAAAGTCTATTCCATCATATTTTTCACCAGAAATGGCCACGAAGATTCCATCAGCCTGAACCTTTCGAGAGTCATAGGTTATGTTTGTATACTTCATATCTAAAACCTCACCCCGTCACTCACTCCGTTCGTGCCACCCCTCTCCATCTTTGATGGAGAGGGGAATGAATTGCGCCAAAGGCGCAAGAAAGGGGTGAGGAAACATCATTCTCCCAAAGAGTCTTCAATCTTCCCCTTTGTGGCCAAACTTCTTAAATTCTGCCACCACTTAACACCATGCTCCAATAAATTATAGAACAGCGGGCTGTAAGGAAAATCATAAGCTCCAATATTCTTAACAATATTTCTAGAAAACCCTTTTTTAAAACGGTAAACACCCCAAAGCGGCTGCCCTTCCCGTGGATTGGCCGGTATCCCCCACAAATCATAAGTCTTATACTTTCTCTCTTTCGCCCACTGGATAATATGCCAGTGCAGGAGATGGTTTGGCATCACGTTGCGGTGTTCCGAAGAAGAAGCCCCGTACATATACCAGACTTTTTTGCCAAAACAAAAAACAATTACCGCCGCGATCGGCTTGTTATCAAAATAAGCAATAAAATTCGTCCCCAACCCTTTCGCGAATAAAATCTCCCTGATCAATTGATAATATTTTTCCGGATGGATCAGGAACTTATCTCTAATCGCAGTCTGGCGGTAAAGCTGGCAAAAGATCTCGATCCCTTTTGTGCTCGAATCCTCAACAATCTCTACCCCTTTCCTGGCCGAAAGGCGAATATTATAGCGGGTCTTTTCTTCAAAACTCATCATAATATCGTCCAATTCTTTTCGGAGATCGAGTAGAATGGTTGCCCGCGGTTGGATCTGCTTCATCGCTTTAACAAAACCGATCCTTCTCATCATTCCCAACAGATCGGCCTTATTTTCTGACATATCCGGATCGATTTTCAAGGAAATTGCCTTATGTTTTTCGGCCTCTTTTTCAACGGTGCTGAGCAGGAAATCAAGCTGCTCCCGATTTTTAAAATCGACGATCGGACCGCGCGGGGCGTAAAAAATCGAGTGCTTAATATAAGGGACATCCCGCTTTAAAATAGAGATCCCTGCAATAATTTTATCTTCGTCCTCAATGGCGATCCTTATCGGCTGCCAGCCGAATTTTGACTTTAATTCGCCCCATTCGAACGACTGCAGTACCGGGGATTCTTTTGATTTAGCGACAAAACTATTCCAATTATCGCGGTCTGGATAAGTGATGAGCCGTGATTTCATATTTCGATTTCCCTCAATATGACCCCGAGCAACGTCGAGGGGTCATCTGTGTTATAATTATAACATGATTTTAATGATTGATAACTACGATTCGTTCACCTACAATCTTGTCCAATATCTGGGAGAATTAGGCGAAGAATTACAGGTTTTTCGCAACGATAAGATTAAAATAAAAGAAATCGAAAAGTTAAATCCGTCAAGAATTGTTATCTCCCCCGGCCCAGGAACCCCTAAAGATGCCGGGATATCCAAAGAAGTTATAAAAAAATTTGCCGGCAAACTTCCGATCCTGGGAGTCTGTTTGGGCGAGCAAACGATTGGAGAAGTATTTGGGGGGAAAGTTGTTCGGGCCGACAGATTAATGCATGGAAAGACATCGGAAATCCAACACGACGGGAAAACAATCTTCAAAGGTTTGCCAGATCCCTTTACCGCTACCCGCTACCATTCGCTGATCCTCGAAAGAAAATCGCTTCCGGCATGCTTTGAAATAAGCGCCTGGACCGATGAAAACGAGATCATGGGGATCAGGCATAAGGAATTTAAACTCGAAGGGGTCCAGTTCCATCCGGAATCGATCTTAACCGAGGCGGGGAAAAAACTACTCGCTAACTTTCTTAGACTTTGATTCCTTTGGTTTGGTTTTTTTCTCTTTTTTAGGCTTTTCTTTCTTCTCAGGTTTAGTTCCAACTGTGCTTTTCTTTGAATAATCGGTAATGTGAAATCCCGATCCTTTGAATATAATTCCTGCGGCAGAGATCAGTCGCTTAACTTTTCCACGGCACTCCGGACAATATTTTAACGGTTCTTCAGTAATTCTCTGCTGGACCTCAAAGATATGTCCGCATTTAGAACATTTGTAATCGTAGCGTGGCATTTATTTATTATATCACACCGGGGCGGAGCCGTTAAATCGTGAAGATATATCTTGTATATTTAAAAATTGCGCGGAATTAACCTGGAAGGTATTTGCTACAAAAGCGCCGGGGACTTTCTTGGACTCTTCTAGGTTATCCGTCGCTTTGGCAAACACATCTTTTAGATTATCCATGTAATTTGTCTCACCCGGTTTCTCAGTTTTTCCGGCATGCGATAAAGATTTATTGGGAGACAAATGGATATTAAATTTTCCAACTTGCATCACTTGTATTATCGGATCAAAAGGGGGGAAACTTGCGTTAGATCTGCTCGATCCCGCCTAAATATGGCCGTAAAACCCGGGGAACCTTAATTGATCCATTCTTCAGCTGATAATTCTCGAGGATCGCGGCAAAGGTCCTCCCCACTGCCAGGCCGGAACCATTTAAAGTATGCAAAAAGTCGGGCTTTGCTTTCGGATCAGCTTTATATTTTATCCCGGCACGGCGGGCCTGGAAAGATTCGAAGTTAGAACAGGAAGATATCTCTCGATACTGGTTCTCGGAGGGGAACCAGACTTCGAGATCGTAAGTCTTTGCGGAAGAAAAACCCAGATCTCCGCTGCAAAGTTCTACCACCCGGTAAGGAAGTTCTAATTTTTGAAGGATCGACTCCGCATCCTTAGTTAGTTTTTCCAATTCGTCATAAGATCTTCCCGGCTCAGCAAACTTCACCAGCTCAACTTTATTGAATTGATGCTGACGGATGATCCCTTTAACATCCTTCCCGTACGATCCCGCTTCTCTTCTGAAACATGGAGAGTAACAGACATATTTAATGGGGAGCCTATCAACTTTCAACACCTCTTCTCGATGAAGGTTAGTGACCGGGACCTCCGCGGTTGGGATTAGATAAAAACCATCGTCTTTTAGATGAAACATCTCTTCTTCGAATTTAGGGAGCTGCCCCGTCCCTAACATACTTTTTGGATTAACCAGTACCGGGGGGAGGACTTCGGCGTAACCGTTTTCTTTGGTATGCTGGTCAAGCATAAAGCTGATCAAAGCCCGTTCGAGCGCCGCTCCGAGACCTCGATAAACCACAAAACGTGAACCCGATATCTTGGCAGCCGCTTCAAAATCCAGGATACCAAGTTTTTTCCCGATCTCGTCGTGAGATCTAGCTTTGAATCCGAACTTTTTCTTCTCCCCAAAACTGCGGACTTCGATATTGTCGCGCGAATCGAACCCAACCGGGACCGATACGTGAGGGATGTTGGGCATTTCTAAACTTAGATCTTTTAATTTTTCTTCAAGTTTGGCATATTCTTCGTCCAATTCTTTTACGCGGGAGGAAAGCTCCTTCATCTCCTCGATCTGATTGTCGGCTTTCTCTTTTTTCCTCTTGAGGATCCCGATCTGATCTGATACTTTATTACGTCTCGCCTTCATTTCTTCGATCTCTAAGGTTAATTCACGCCATTCTTCGTCAATAGCAAGAAATCGATCGACCAGTGAGGCATCCGCCTTGCGGTTTTTCAGCCCTTTTCGGACCGCATCCGGATTATTACGAATTAATTTTGGGTCAAGCATTAAAAATAAGTATACACAATCTAAAAAGTGGGGTCAAACAAGTGAACACCTGTACTGCGCTGGCTGGACATCCCCGCCATAAATATCCACGTGTTTTTTTGGTTAAAATGACCCTGGCTGAGGATCTTAGGGATATCCCGGTGAACACTCAATAAGGAGAAATGGCCGACCATTGCTTTTTCAAAATCTTCCCCGTTACAGGAGAACTCAACCACTCCCGCAACCACGCATGGCCTGACAAAGGTCCCCGCCCAAACCACATTTTGTTCTGCCTTTTAAAGATTTTCTCGCGCGCGCAAGTTTTCCGCTGGAGAGCTCCAAAAAAGCTCTCTTAAATACAGGAGGATAGCGCGCTATTTTAATCGTAGGACTTGCCATAAATTGATCCCTGCAATAATTATCGTAAAAAAAGAAGTATAATTTCAAAAAAACCTAGAATTCGTTGCCAATTGAAAAGTAGAGATATGCACGCTGCCCCATTCCCAAGCTCAGGCGGGAAGAAAGCCCCATGACCGTATTGGCCTGCAGCTCAAGACCGAAGCCGGAAAGCAGGTTACTGGTATTAAACTCGGAAATACCGGTCGCCACGATCGCATAGTCCTGAATGATCGAAAAATAGATCCCATCCAGAAATCCCGATCCCGGATCATAAATTGGCAATCGGTAGCCAAAACGCTGGGTAAGGACATCTTTACCCAAATACTGGGTCCTGCCGAAGCCGAAAAGATTTTTGTACCCTCCTACCCGATAGCGTTCGGAGATCGGAAAGACCCCCTTCCCCAGCTGTAAGTGGCTTTTTGAAAACATTACATGCTCATTTAAAAATGGATAATAGACCGAAAGAGCGGCGATCGCTTTTGAAAAATCGTAATTTCCGCCAAAGATCATTGCCGCCTGATGATATTCGCCGACCGCCTTAAATCCGCTCCTCGGAGAGATTGGATTATCCAAACGATCGATCTCGCTCCGAACAAACCATTTTGCTATACTCTCATCAGGGAAAAATGAGAAGATATTTTCGTACGAAACATGTTTTAACTCGAGCCCTGACGAAAGCTGGCCGATCGGATAAACGTTTGCCTTGGCCGCCAGCCTGATCCCTTTTGGCAGATAATAAAAAGAGGAGGCAACGCTCGATCCGTTATAAACATCCTGTGCATACTTTTCGTAAAAGAGAGTCACCTCCCCTACCAGATTATTACCAAAGCGGCGCGGCCAGAACTCGGATGTCAGCTTTGCCCCAAATTCGTTACCGATCTTTAGGCTTAAGGTCTGGGTAAAATTTTGTGCCCTAAAATACTTGATGGTTAAATCGGTCAGCAGCGAAAGATTCTCATAAGTGTCATACCTCAATCCGATCGAAAAAGAGTTTTTCCTCTTCTCCTTCAACATATATTCTAATGTATACCCGGTAGCTTCGGGAACGACCGAAAAATCGACACTCTCGAAAAAGCCGGTCGCGTAGAGCCGGTCGATATTATTCATTACGTTCTCTGTGTTAAAAAGGGCTTCAGTATGTATTTTGGACCGTAAAAATACTTCACTGATATGCTCCCGGCCGGAAACCAGGACCTGGCTGATCTTCCCTTCGTTGATATTATAGACCAGCTGTTTTGTCTTTGGATTATAGTAATAATCTACCGACGCAAGTTTATACCCGTCCGAAAAATATTTTTTCCAGATCGCTTTTCTGTCTCCTTCAACTTTTGCCGCGCTAAACTTGCCGTTTTCATCTGCAGAGATCAGCTCCATTAGGCTCTGTTTTGAATAGATCGTATTCCCGGATGTCTGGACATCAGCCAATACTTCTTCTTTTTCGTCCGCTCCTTTGCCCTTTGCAATGCTTTTCCCTTTTTGCGCGATCAGACGTTTGATCTCAGGCATCTTCACCATAGCCGTTTTATATCCGATTTCAATTATCTCGTCGATTTTTTCAAAATCGGCAAATCCGTAGCTCGAAATATCCGGTTTGATCAGCACGTCCGCCATTGCGCTATGCTTTTCGACCGCATTCTTTTGCGGCAGGGCGAGGCTTTGGGAAAGTACGGCAAAAAAAGAGTTGATCTCATCTTTAGTCCGCAATCCCATGCCGAGATTGACCGCAATAATAATATCCGGATCAAATTCCTGGACCAGGTTAACCGGAAGGTTGTTTACTGCCCCGCCATCGACTAGAAGTTTACCGTCGATTTCTACCGGAGCCATCATAACCGGGACCGCTGAAGAAGCACGCAATACTTTTGGGAGGTAGCCGGACGAAAAAACAACCTCTTCACCCTTTTCAATATCGGTCGCGTTTGCCCGGAACGGGATTTTAAATTTATTAAAATCCCTGGTACTTAGCGCTTTTAGCGATATTTCGGTAAAAAGGACCGAAGGTTTTTGCGGCGGGACTAAACTGCTGGGGATGACCGGTTTTAGGCCGTCTAAATCTAAACTTAGTAAATATTTGCCATACTTTTCTTTATCGCCAAAAAGGAGATTGTCGTAATTTTGCCCCTGGGCAAAAGCCTCGGTCCAGTCGATCGATTTGGCGATCATTGCGATCTCATCAGCCGAATATCCTTGGGCCAATAGACTTCCCAGGACCGCCCCCATACTCGTTCCCGCAACATAACTAACCGGGATATTTTCTTCTTCAAGCGCTTTAATTACACCAATTTCTGAAAGTCCACGAGTAACTATTCCTCCAGAGAGAACGAGCGCAATTTTTGGCTGGTTGTCCGCCAGAACCGGCAGGATCAAAACAGACAAGAGTAATAACACTGCTAATAGTTTTTTCATCATATATATTATACCACTCCGCCATCTTTTTCGTTTATAAAACCGCTAGATTTCAGTTGCTAAAAAAATCGCCTCATGCTAATATTTCCGCATGAAAAAAATATTTATTGTTTCCACAATACTAGTAACTACAATACTACTTCCCCTTCTGACTGGTTGTGTCCAACTCGATGCCCCAAAAGTTCAATATATAGACTATCGGATAAATAGAGTTAATACCGAAGGGGTTGAGGTAAATTTCTACTTCGATGTCACTAATAAAAATCCGGTCAGCTTGGACGTGGCGAACTACTCATATGATGTTTACACAAATAACAAGAAAGTTATTACCCAAACCGGCCACGGTTTTTCGTTAGCCGCAAACGCGACCCAGCGCATCACCCTCCCCGTTTTCGTTAGGTACGAAGGCGTTTTTGGCGCCGCATTATCGCTGATCGAAAGTATCGCGCGCGGCGAAAAAGAGATGGATTATCGGGTAGATGGATCGATCTCGGCCGGTGCGATGGGCCTTACCGCCACTGCCCCGCTTAAAGCTTCGGGAAAGATCAAAATCCCCGCCAACATACAAATCCGCTAAAGACTGTCCCGATTCGGCGAAGCCGACATCGGGAAAATTTTCCAAACTAATCTGAGAAAATGTGAAATCCCACCCATTATCTCTAGATAATCCTGTGTATGGGTGTAAGTCGTGTAATAAAATATCCATTTTTGTATGGACTTAAAAGTTTTAATTCTGCGTATCGCCAGTCAAAGCGGCTATCCCGCTTCTATGATATCGCTAAGCGATTGGTTATCGGACTTGGGATCAAAGGGAAAAAACCTGTTCTCTATAAAGCGATTGGCAATATGTTGTTCAAAGAGGTTGATCAAAGGAACATATCATTAAATCGTGCTACTCTTTCCGGAAAAGAGGGCGATATCGTTGAGGCAATCAGAAATTCCATCCCCCTTACGTTTGCCTCTCAAATCAAAGACGAAGATATAAGATCGGTTATCAAAGATTTTAATATTATTTCTCGACCGAAAGGACCGAGAGGCAGAAACACTTTTCCAATCAAAAGGTTACGCGCACTAAGCGCCATCCTTGACGGCAGGCAGAGTGAACAGAGAACCCTCTCCCTGGCCGAAGAGCGAATTTCATCTTTACGCGGCCGGCACAACACCCTGCTCAGGAAAACCCAAAAAGAATTAGACCGTCTCCAACTCGGGCACAAAGCTTACCAGGCGATCATGAACGCCGTTTACAAAACCAATCCAAGCAAAGACTTGTTTGAAAATGTTGCCGAGATGCTAAATGTTATCACCCACTGGGCATGGCAGGTAATCGGCAGGTCTCCAAGGTCAGAAGCCGCCGGATGGCTGGCGATCAATCCGGAAGGGAAGATCGGGATACGCTACAAATATTTACGCCTCGAAAAAAACGCGGACCTGGAAAAGGCCGAGGTCTATACGCTTAAAAAGAGACCGATGGGCGGGCAGATCAATTTTTCAGAAACAGAAACAACCGAACTGGTGTCCGATAAACGGGGAAATTTTATCACCACGGCCGAATGGGAAAACCTAAGGGTCAGCGACACCTACGTGGCGGTTGAGAAAGAAGACGGCACCCGCGTTCTTTACCGGCGGACCTACAAGCCCGGATCCCAGCTTGTCGGCAAGGCCCTGCGGGATAAAGGAAAGGCGATCACCTCTGCCTTTGCCCAGGGAGCAGTCGCGCTTATCGGAAAGCTGAAAAATTTTGACAATGCTTCAGTTGAATTGCGGGAAATCTCCTCCGCGAAAATAGAATTAAAGCAGGGAGAGATAATCCCTTTTCTCCCGGAAGGATCTTCCATTAAACTTGTAGCGGCCGGCTCCGCCGATCCCAACCTCAGGCAGACCAAGATCGAAAAAGGGATCAAGGCCCAGAACGTGCTGGGGGTGGGGATCATTGAGCAGCAGCTCGACCGCTCTGTCGGGAACGTGCGCGCATCCGCGCTAAAACCGATGGCCACTATGATATCTGACGTTGATAATTTCCATGTGCGCCCGCAAAACCGGTTTCTGATCTCGATCGTTGGCGTTCACTCCTATTTTATCCGCTCGCTGATCGAATTCGACAGCGAAGGGAACGCCGTCTGTCTCGGTTCCCTCGAAGTTACAAATCCGGAGATCATTCCCAAGGATTTAAGCGCGGCCGACCGCAAAGTACTCCTTGAACAATTTGAAATGGGGAAGATATTCGCTGGACTAGCATCGACCGGCATCATGGTAAAAACTCTACGTGAAGAGATCGACCGGCTTACCTTACAATACTTGGGGCCTCAGGTTTACCAGATCGTTAAAAACCGCGACTTTGCCAGGCTAAAAGGTACAAAAGTCGATGACGCAACCATTATGTTCGCAGATATTTCCGGATTTACTTCGCTGTCGGACAAGCTGCAGGATACCCCCGGAAAAGTAGTTTCACTTCTATCTACCATGTTCGCCGAACTCACCCCGATTATTATCAAAAACGGCGGGATGGTCGATAAATATATCGGCGATGCAATCATGGCCGACTGGGGAGTTGCCGAAAAAAGTAAAGATGATGTCCAAAACGCGGTCCATACCGCGATCGAATTCCAGATGCGGCTACAGGGCCTTAATTTACGTGAAGATATGCAAAGGTTTTATAAGGAACACGATATCCCCCCGCTTGGGATAAGCATCGGATTAAATACCGGGATGGCGATCGCCGGAAATATGGGGCACGAAAAGAGCAAGATTGAATTCTCGGTCATCGGTGACGCGGTAAACGTCGCCGCCCGCCTGCAGGGAGCGGCTTCGCGTGGTCAGGTTATAATCGGCGAGGAGACTTTTAACGCCCTCCCCGATAGTTTTAAGTCCGGACTCGCGGTTAAATTCAACGCTTACAACAAAAACATAAAAAAATTAAAAGAATTTATTCTCGCCGAATATAAGAGTGAAGGAAGAACAATCGACGAAACGGAACTAGACAAAAAACTCCAAAGATACCTGGATCTCTATCAGGACGCAACCAATAACAATCTCTTTATTCCGGGAGTAACCTGGGCCAAGAACAAAGGGGCGGTCCCCTATTACCATGTCCGCTGGGACAAACACGCCTGGCGTTATCGGTTCCTCCAGCAAGCGGGGATTGAATTACCGTCTAAATCCGTCTTTGAAAATCAACCTCCCTCGCCCGAAGAAGTATACGCGGCTATCGAGCAAGAACCACCGGCAAAGAGAGAAGCGCTGGAAACGGTCTACGAGGCTCTTTTGATCGGGCGCGAGATCAGGAGAAGGTCAACTCTCTCTTCCTGATCATCTTCCGATAATATAAATTCGAAATAAATGAAGTTAGGCATTGCGGCTGTGGCGGCAACAACAATCTTTTAGTTATCGATCCCATCGAAAAGGTCCGGTCATTCGCTTCCCAGAACTTCTCCAACAATCGTTCACGGCTGATTTTCTTTGGCTGGTAGTGAATATCAAGCAGAGGTTTTTCTTTATCTAACCAATACTTATCATGAACCATTCGCCCTTCGGCTTTGATCCTGTCGTATTGCTTTGTCCCGGGGATCGGGAAAAGGAAATAATAGGTCACTTTATCGATATGGTTTTTATCTACAAATTCGACGGTCTGATCGATCACCGCTTCGTTATCTTCATCCAGGCCAAAAACGAAACTGCCGTGGACCGGGATTCCGCAATCGTGGAAGGTCTTGAGCCAACGCTCATAATCCTCCACCCTATTTGCTGCCTTGCCTACCGATTTTAAACTCGCCTCATTCACGCTTTCGATCCCTACATAAGCGGCATAACAACCCGACTTTCGGGCCATCTTAAGCATCTCCGGGTTATTCGCCGCATGGATGTTAAACTGGCCCGCCCAGCGGATATTCATATTAGCCACAGATTTAAATAGCTCAATTGCCCGCTTTGGTTGGGCCCCTATATTTACATCACAAAAGAAATAATACTTCGCTCCGGCAGCTTCTATCTCTTTGATTGCATTCTCAACCGGTTTAGCCCGATGGCTGCAGCCGTAATGCTGGGTAACCAGGCAAAAATCACACGAAAATGGACATCCTCTTGAAGTTTCTAGAGGAATAGTTGGAAGCTTAGAAAAGGGCATTTTGGCATACTTTTTAAGGTTAATAATATCGAGCCGGGGAAGGACCAGTTTATCCATTTTGGGAAGGCCCGAGCGGTAAAAAGGCTCGAGTTTTTCGTTCTTAAAATCTGCTAAAACCGTCTCCCACACATCTTCCGCTTCGCCGACAACCACCGAATCGGCATGTTCTCTGGCTTCTTCAGGTAAAACGGTTGGATGGATACCTCCAAGAATGACTTTTACTCCGCGTTTTCTAAATTCATCCGCAATTTCGTAGGCGCGCGAAGCCGCAAAGGTATGCGAGGTGATACAGACCAGATCAGCAGGATAATCAAAATTAATGTCATCCACGTGCTCATCAATAAATTTAATTTCGAATTCTTCCGGCGTAAGCGCGGCCAAAGTTGCCATAATAATGCTCGGGATATAAGCTTTTTCGAATTTTAAAAGCTCCCCCACCCTATGGTACATCGACGGCTGGATCAGCAATAATCTCATCCACTTATTATACTCTAAGATATGCTAGAATAAACAACGAATGATCAAGTTTTCCATTAATATCTACGTCCATATTGCCGCCGCTCTCCTTTATTCCTCTATGGTCATTATTTGTAAAACCCTGCGGGTAGAGATTGAAGGGAAAAAAGCTTACGATGACCTGAAAAAGGATAATAAAAACGTGATCTTCGCCACCTGGCACCAGGCAACCTTTGTTATGTTCCATCTCTACCGCAGAAAGGATACCGCTATCCTGGTAACCTCCGAAGTCCGCGGGCAGATCCTGGGAAAAGCGGCCGAATGGATGGGATATAAAACACTCCCTATTCATCTTGAAAAAAAGATAACCATGGCGCGCAGTACCGCCCGGCTGTTAAAGTACATTAAACAGGGGCATGACGCGGTAGTGGCGGTTGACGGGCCCAAGGGCCCGCTGCATGAAGTAAAACCGGGGATATTTTACCTCAGCCAGAATTCAAAGGCCCCCATTATTCCGGTTGGAGTAAAAGCTCCATTAAAAGTAACTCTTTCCTGGAGGTGGGATAAATATTTTATACCGCTGCCGTTTTCAAAAGTTAGGCTTAGTCTTGGGAAAACAATTGAGCCAGGCAAAGCTAACCGCTCCGAACTAAAAAAAGAAATTGAAAAACTATCTATCAAGCAGTAAATTTAAGATTGACAATATAATTACCGTGTTTAACACCGTATCTTTTAAAGAGCCTATTTAAGCGGCCGTTTTTAATCAGCTTATTAATTTGCCTGCGGATATATGCCGGAAGATTTTTATTCATCTGCGGCGAGACATTTGCGCTTCCTTTCCATCCGGTTTTTACTCCTGGAACCGCAGTTAGGGTGGAATTATGATCGATTTTTACAGCAACTGAATATGTATTGCCTTTTTGGATAGCCGGGTGCCTAAGACTTTTACAAAATTTCATAAAATATCCTTGAACATTTTTGGGAAACCTATGTCTTGAGTTGGCAGTCGTTTTAACAGCAGGTTGATTGCCTCCTTCTCCAGGAACAGCCGGCGGGCCACTTGGCCTGTAGCTGCCTAATAATGCATAAGCTGATCTTTGAGAATGATTAGGAGCAGCAGTTAATGAAACCTTCATTTCGCGATAGAGCCCGGAAAGACCTTCATCCTTGATCAATCCCTTTAGCTTGTTTACAATGGAACCAGCTAAACAAATTCGCTTATTGCCCTGCTGCAATAAAAGACTTAAGTTGCGGCCAGAGACAGAAATAATGATGTCAAATTTTTGTGATCCTCCAACACTAAGCCCCAAGCTTTTCTGGAGTCCCCTATCCCCTCTTATTACCTTAAGAATAGCGGACCTGACTTGACCTTGAACCGAAGATGGAAGATTTGGAACTTTACTTCTTTTTACAGTTGCTGCTCTTACAGCACCAGCGGTGCACGCATTTGTTGCCATAATTTAGACACTCTCCTTTTGGTGTTCTCTTGCTATATTTATCGGGTTTAAAAAGGACAAACTTGCATTAATTAACGACTAAAATCAGAGGGGATTCGGACCCAGCACCTTTTTTAGCGCTGCATTCTTGATCTGGCGCACTCTTTCGCAGGGATATCCGATTATTCGTCCAATTTCCCCATTAGTCCTTTTTTCTAACTATCTGTTCTCTGATAAGGTTTAATGCCCTCTGCTCAAGCTGTCTCGCACGTTCCCCGCTAATCCCCATTTCATGGCCGATCTCATCTAGCGTCATCGCTTCAATAAAGTGCCCGTCCAATACCATTTTAAGTCGTTCGGGAAGTTTACCCATCTGTACCAAGACTTCACCGAATAATACCATGCCATCATAATTAATACTTTTTGGAAATAATTCCGGGGGAAGGCTTTCGAAAGAGAGCACAAAAGGCCGTTCTTTATAATCCTTAGTATTAATCTCATTATCCCTCAAACATTCTTTGACCAAACTCAATATCCAATAGTGAGCATAAGTGATAAATTTGACGCCCTTTTCCGGATCAAACTTTTTTATCGCTTGTATCAAGCCGATATTCCCCTGCTGGACAAGGTCGCTCATCGGGACTCCAGTCCACGCATATCTGCCGGCGATTTTATAAACATAGCGCTGGTTGCACGCCAGAAGGGTCTCTATCGCCCTGCGGTCCCCGGACTTAGCCATTTTTATTAATACACGTTCTTCTTGTATGGACAATAAAGGGCGGTTGAGCTTATAAATCGGGGTAGTCGGCCTTCTTTTTTGGCCGTTCAGGGAGATGTTCCGAAGCCTGTGAAATTTAATACCCGTCACCATATTATTATATCCGCCATCTATATGTTAAATTTCACACTTCCCGATAATTTTCGGCAATCCTACCCGTTCAACTCATTATTGACCCAAAGGCCTGATTGAACCCCCATGATTTGACACTCCCTTGGTGTTCTATTTAAACATTAACGCCTAAAACGAATACTAATATTTGCCTCTTGGTTTCTTCCACTTATACTACGATAGCCCCTAGCATAGATAGGTAATGCCGTACGGATATAATTTCGAATAGCACCAGCTAATTCTGAATTGTTATTGTCTTGGTTTTTCACAACAACAACAAAACTATTATCACTATTCATCCTGATCCGTATATTGATTACGGTTTGAACCCCATTCCTCCACAGCCTTTTAATTTTAACTATTTTCCTTTTCACAAAAACCGATACCAATTTTCTAACAGAAATCGTTTTCCGGCTTCTCGAAACAACTTCCAATACCGGCACAACCGGGCCGGTATGTGTCGCCTTGATCTTGGCTAATACCCCTGCTAATTTTTCTGCATTACTAACTAATCTGGCAATCGATGTCTCACTAGCCATCCCTCCAGCCAAAGTTTTTGCCAGCTTCATTAATCTTCTCAAAGCATTCTTCTGCCTTCCCTGAGTGCGAGTGGCAAAGCGGATCTTAGATTTTGCTAAACTGACCGCCGCAGCAGATTGTTTTTTAACTAACGCTCTTGTACGCGTCATCACCGCCGAATAGATTTTGTTTATTCTAGCTCGCAAATCTTTCACTTTTACCAAACCGCTTTTTCGCCCCCACTCACTACTTTCGTATGGATCTCCAGTCATCAGCAATTTTGCATGATGAAAGCTAAACGATGTTCGACCTGCCACGATTCCCACATAACTATCCAATTCGCTATTTTGGCTACGAATTCTCGTTAAACTTTGGAGCAGTGGCGAATTGGGTTGTTCACCAAGCAATCGCAATGATTTTTCTAGTAAAGGTATGTCTGTTTTAATTACATATTGAGTGGCAACTTGTAATCCTTGAGCTACAGCTTTGAGCTGTTGAAGATTTGTTGGGATTAGAGTAGGCAGTGACGGTCTCGGAGCGGTTCCCTCGCTTGGGGGCGCTTGAGTTCTCTCTGCTTCAACTTGGGTTTCAATTTTTTGCAACTCTGTTATTAAGGCATCTAATCCAGCGGTTTCGCTTTCTCTTCGAATGCTCCCCAATAAAACAGTTAAACGGCTTGAATATCTACTAAGCTTATTCGTTCCTACGGAGTATTTATTTCTTTTCGCTATTCTAATACGGCCGCGAAGTAATGTTCTAACTCTTTTCAACAAGGTCCCGGCACTACGTTTCAATGTGGCTAATCGTTTTGCATAAGTGGCTATTCTATCTTCAATGCGTCCAATTTCTAAATAGGCTTCACAAGCAATATTTAATTCTCTACTAGCTAATTCTGGAGTATTGGCCCTATTTGCAGCTTTCAGCGCATTTGCCGCCTTTGCCAGCTGGGCAGAAAGAAGTCTTCTATATCCGTTAAAACGGGTAGCTCTTCGTCTTAAAAGTCCCCTCACTCGACTTCTGATCCTCGATATTTCTCGAGCAACACTTCGCCTAACAGCAATAGTTTTAATCTTAATTTTTTCGCGTCGAATAATCACAAGCTGATTTTTATAACTAACCGTAAGCGTTCTTAAAGCTTCAGCTCCCTGAGCTTCTGTCTCCAATCCCCCAATTCCCCTAACCGCTGATAAGTAAGTGCTTCTAATACGATTTCTTACTGCTCTAGGCAAAGTCCTATCACCGTAAAGCCTAACAAACTGACGGCGAAGATCAGCTATGCTACGCTTGGTTCCACTGGTAATCACTGGAGGGGTTGGAGTAACCGGCCTAGCTGGTGCTATTGGTCTAGGTGGTTCCGCCGGCCGAGGTGGCGAAACTGGCCTTCGAACAACCGGCGGCTCTTCAACAATTATTGGTTCCGGTGGAGTGTACGGTCTAACTAATTCTACTACCGGAACTGCGGGTTTTGGAGTGGGATCTGGTCGACGAACAATTGTTGGAGTTGGGGAAGAATACGGAATATTCCCAATATCCGGAGGAAGATCTGTCAGCGTCCGTAACGGCCCTGGACCAGAATTACCCGGCCTTAAGACAGGCCCTCGTGTTATCGGGGGAGTTACGGTTGGAGGGGATGTTGAGACCCGAACTCTAGGCACAATCGCCCTTGAAATATCCCGGACAGCCGGTGGCTGGGGATTTTTGACGCTGAACCATCCCAATACCGTGCTAGCCGTTAATGATTCGTTAGTTAATACCTGCCGCATAATATGCTGAGCTACAACCGAAGCGGTCGGACTCGAGCCGCAGCTTCCGGCAACATCATTAATTACCGTTTTTGGACATCCTTTAAGTGCGGTCTTCACCTCACCAGTAGAATTGAATTCTTTTTCATCTCCGCCCAAGCGCTTCACCAATGCAAGCCGCGCGGCGGCAACCGCGCCCTGGTCTCTTTCGACCATAACCACAGCTGGATTGTTATACATACTAAACGCCTTTTCAAGAGAAAAACCATAGTTGGCCATGAAAGTAGTAATTACGGTAGCTGCCCTTTTTAGCTCTTTTACGGTTACTCGGCCATCCCCGCTCCCTTTTAACCGCATCTGGTTATCGATCCACTTTTTCAACCTGCCGGTAACTTTTAATTTCTCCCCATTGATGTGGGCATAGATCTCGCCGCTGCCATTCCTTTCAAGGGCGAGTACTCCAACTGTAACTCGGGCTGTCCCCTGATCTGGAGAGAGCTTGGAAATAATTGCCTGGAGCAAGCCATCTCCTGATTTACCGGAAAGGCTGGATAAAAGGCTTAAGATTTCTGCAGAAGATTTTCCTTTAAGAAGTTCGCGAACTTTATCACGCAGGGCAGTATTTTGTGTTTTTAACGCAGTAAGAAGTTTCTTAAATTTTGGATTGTTTAAAATACTTCCATAAGCTGGATTATTTCTTATAGCAACAGGCAATGTCATGATATTCTAAGATATTCCTCCCTTACAGTACATATATCGTATTGTATGAGTAAAAACTTGTATGATTTAAGCGGGGAATTAAATAGCTTTCCAGCGGGTACCGTAAGGGGTATCTTCTATCTCGATCCCCATATCCTTTAACCGGTCACGGATATGGTCGGCTCGGGTAAAATCCTTCTTGCTACGAGCGTTGTTCCGGTCTTCGATCATCTCTTCGATTTGTTTACTATTAATCTCTTTTTGCGTTGTGCTTCCTATTTTCAAGCCCAGGACTGTACATAAATCTAAAACCGAGCTTTTCATAACATCCAGGCATTCACTCTCAAAACCCCCATCTTCAAGCGCCTTATTGTTAAAGTGAATCATTTCAAAGATTGCGGCGATCGCCCCGGCGCTGTTAAAATCGTCATCCATTGCCTCTCTGAACTTGGCTTTAAATTCGAGCAGGTCTTCTTCGAGATCTTCAACTTCTATTGTCGGCGCTTTTTCCAGCTTCTTTTCCGCCAGAAAATCGACACTCTGGATAAATTTACATATCCTCCCATAAGCCTCTCTAGCGCTACTCAATTCCTGATCGGAATAGTTTATAGGGCTCCGGTAATGTGTTAAAAGGAGAAAGAATCTGACGACCATCGGGTCGAATTTTTCAAATATCTCCCGCAGGGTAAAAAAGTTACCGAGCGATTTCGACATCTTCTGTTTATTAATATTTACAAAACCGTTATGGACCCAGTATTTGACCCAGGGAACTCTCCCTGTTTCAGCCTCCGCTTGAGCAATCTCGTTTTCGTGGTGCGGAAAGATCAGGTCACGCCCTCCGCCATGGATATCGAACTGCTCCCCCAGATATTTTGTCGACATGACCGAACATTCGATATGCCAGCCCGGACGCCCCTTTCCCCACGGGCTATCCCAGGAAGGCTCCCCCTCTTTAGCCGACTTCCATAAAGCGAAATCGAGAGGATTCTTTTTCCGCTCATCAACTTTTACCCTGGCGCCCGCCAACAGGTCCTTCTTCTTGCGTTTTGAAAGTTTACCGTAATCCCTGAACTTATCTACTTCGTAGTAGACATCACCGTCAATTACATACGCATATCCCCTATCTACTAAACCGCCTGTCCACCGGACCATCTCCGTAATATGGTCAGTCGCTTTTGGATAGCTATCCGCCCTTTCAACATTTAACATATCCATAACCTCAAGATAAGATGCGGTATATTTATCAGCCACTTCTCCAATAGTTTCGCCCGTCTCTTGGCTCTTTTTAATTATTTTATCGTCGATATCGGTAATGTTTTGGATATACTCAACTTTAAAATCGGATTCTTCGAGATATCTCCGGACCAGGTCAAAAGTAACATAAGCGCGCCCGTGCCCGAGATGGGTTTCATCGTAAGGAGTGATCCCGCAGACATACATCTTGACATTCGGGGGGTCAATGGGGATGAATTCTTCTCTCTTTTTACTTAAAGTATTATAGATCTTGAGGGACATATTATTTAAGCTTTGCTTCCAGCTTTTCGATCCGCTTTTTCAACTCATCGATCGCCGCGTGGACCGGGTCTGGAAGCGCTCCATGCTCAAGAGGGGCCAGCCTTCTCCCCTCTCGTTTGATCGTCCAGGACGGATTTCCAACTACGGTAGTATCGTCCGGGACAGATTTTGTAACTACTGCCGCCGCTCCAATACGTGAATTATCCCCGATATGGATATTCCCCAATATAATTGCGCCCGCGCCTACTACCACATTATCTCCGATGGTCGGGTGGCGCTTCCCTTTCTCTTTTCCGGTTCCGCCCAACGTTACCCCCTGAAAAATAGTGACATCATTGCCGATAACCACCGTTTCCCCTATTACCACTCCCGACCCGTGGTCGACAAAAAAACGACGCCCGATCTTCGCTCCCGGATGGATCTCGATCTGGGTCAATAGCCTTGAGATCTGGGAAATCAACCGGGGAATGATCGGGACCTTAAGCCAGTAGGTAAAATGAGCGATCCGATGAAAAGTAACCGCCCAGAACCCCTGGTACATCAATACTTCAAAGATATTCCTGGCCGCCGGATCTTTATCAAATATTACTTTTATATCGCTAAACATAAGCTACTTTATTTCCTGTCAAAAAAAGGGTTCTTTCCCGTCGCGGAAAGCGGTATGCCAAAGGCAACTTTAACGCCTTTGTCCAACAAGCCCATATCCAGCGCCGCTTTACCGACCGAATACATGACCCGATTATCAACGCGGCGGTCCATAGCCACCGAAACTGCAGAGCCGATCGCGATCCCCAGGTCACCCGTATTGTAAGCGCAAATCGCGTTATGCGCTTCGGCCTCAGCACATCCCGGAAAACCGCAAAATCCGCAGTACTTCAATCCCAGGTACTGGGTTTTTGAACCGATTAAAACGACCGCCGAGGCCTTGAGGATATTATCTCCATCTCTTAAAAAAGTATGATTGTTAAGTTTTTCCCCGATCTTCAGCATTTTCGCAGACAGTTTTTTTATGCGCTCCCCCCTGAGAATTGCCATATCCAACAGATCCAGGCCGCGGGCCTTTGGCGCCGTCCTGGCCGCCAAACACATCTCCTCCGCGATCTGCTCGATCACTTTATCTGTAAATTCCCGGCCGGAAACCTTTGTCATATCATTTTTTCCAGCATTTCCAGTTGTTCCTGCGTACCGATCACAACCAAAATATCTCCCTTTTCCACTTTGGAAACGGCGATCGGCTGGAGGTTAAAGGCCTCATCCGCTTTGCGGATCGCCAGGACCGTAGCGCCCGATCTCTGGCGGATTTTGGCGTCCTCCAACGATTTACCTATCATATGCGACTTATCTTTCACCCGAAATTCACGCAAATTAAATTCAAGATGCTCTCCGTGCATGACCATATCCAGAAAATCACTGGCCACCGGACGCGTGGCTAAAGCCGCCATTCTGCGGCCGGATATGAAATAGGGAGAAATGGTGCGATTGGCGCCGGCAATCTTTAATTTTTCTTCGGTATCCCTGCCGCTGGCGCGGGCCACAATATGCAGGTCCCTGTTGAGTACCCGGGCAGAAAGGGTAACAAAGACATTTTCCTCGTCCGAATCGGCGCAGCTCATCAAACCTTTGGCTTTCTCGACCCCCGCCTTCTGCAGCATTCCGTTGGCGCTGGCATTGCCGATCAAATAGGGAATCCCGCGGGGCTCCAATTCCACCGCCGTCGCCTCTTTAAGATCAATGACCAGATAAGGTATTTCTTCCGCTTCAAGCTCCTTGGCCACCTGGTGGCCCACCCTCCCAAAACCACAAATAACATAATGATTATTCATATCCTTAATTTTTTTCTGCATTCTTTTCTTCCTCCTGTAACCAAATATTTGTCCTTCTACGATCATTTCTCCAAAGGTCCCTACCGCGTAAACCGCTGTGCCTACCCCCGAAATAATTAAGACCATGGTCAGGAGCCTCCCCGTATCGGAAAGCTCGTGCACCTCCTTGAAACCAACCGTGGAAAGGGTAATCACCAGCATGTAGAAAGCTTCAAGCAAAGACCATCCTTCGATCAAGGTGTAGCCAAGCACCCCTCCGGCAACGATGGTCATCAGAAGAACACTCGGTATTAATAATCTTCTAAATGGGTTCATTTTAACAAGTATACCGTAAAATCGCCCGGATGGTAATCGTGTCTTAGGATATAATCATCCGTTATATGCCGGCAATAATTCACGATCTCCTCCGGATTAAAATAAAAATAGCGCCCCGCATTCAATCCCTCCGGATCGGCCGGCGGCAAACGCCCTTCGCTCAAGAAGTTGATCGCCACCCCGCACTTTGCCAAACCATACATCCTTTCTATCATCGATCGGACATGCGTTTTATGTTCTTTAATCTCGTTTGTCCGGATATTAAAAACTCCGGAGCAAAAAACATAATCAAATTTTGGGACATTTTGATCTTCCAGGATATCCCTAACCTCAAAATGGGCCTGCGGATATTTTTTCCTGGCTTCGTCTATTATTTTAGAGGAAATATCGTAGCCTGTATAGCAGATTTTATGTTCTTTTTTGAGGTATTTAAAAAGGTCGCCAAACCCGCAACCGACATCAAGCAGTGAAATATGGGTAGATTTCTTTCCGTAAACCAATATCTCTTTTAGGACCTCGGCCCGCAGCTGTTGGCTCTCTTTACTGTTCCAATCGAGCGCTTCATGGCTGGGACCATGTTTATACAACAGGCCCTCAAAATACTCGATCTGTTTTTGTTTGCCCACGAGGCTAGCATATCATAAAAAAGTGAAATTTTTAAGGATAATAAAGGATGAATATCCGGAATGATAAAGGGGATAACTCGATCATTAATAAAACTAATTAGGCGGAAGCCGCAAAGGACCCCCTTTGATTATTCTAAGGTCTTAGGCATGAATACTCAAACGTTTAAAACTTATGTCAACGGATTACGCGCCACCAGAAGACTTCCCCCACCCACAGAAACTGAATTGAAAGGTTATTTGTCCGCACTTAAAGCGAGGAACATCACTCTTTATTGGGGGAACGAAAGTTTCCCTAAGCATGGCTTTGAGCTCCGTTTTATGCATTGGACCAAGACCAACACCCCCTACCTGTCCTATTTCGTCCGGGCGCTGCACGAAATAACCAAAGCATTAGATGTCGTCCCTGCAAAAGCGGTCAAACTTGATGTGAAAAAAGGAAGGGCCTTTACTGAAGAGAAATATGTAATTCTGCACACCGTAAATCAGAGAGAGATCGCATTATGGATATTGAAAAACCACGAAAAATTAAGTCCTCAGCTGAGGATTTTTTCTTTATAACAAACGGGCTCGAAATCTTTCTATGAAATCTTCGATATACTCCACATCCCGCTTGATCAGTTTTAACACATGATTTTTATCGATATTTCTTCCCATAAAGACCCGATTCTCAGCTATTCTGACAGGAGATGTCTCCCCGCTAATACCTGAAAGATAGTCTTTCATCCTTTCTTCGGAGAGCAATGTTTCGTCCGGCAATGTTAAATTCAACCGCAAGAACAACAACCGGTCCAGTATTATCCGCAGCCGGCCAAGCTCTCTTTTTTCCAACAGACCGGCTTCATAAAGCCCCCTCAACGCGCTGTTAGTAGAACCGAATCTTTTTCGTAAATGGATAGACGCGATATGTTTAGTAAAAGAGAAGAAGCGCAGCGCCAACTTTATGCTGGTCACCTCTACGGGCATCTCATCAAAAATGATCGCCACGTTCTCCCTGGCGTTTTTATAAACTTTTCGCAGCCGGGCATCCCTGTACTCAAGCATGATCCCTTCATTCCCGAACAGGAAAGAGATATCTTGAAGGGAGCGTACTTGAACGCCTTGATTAGCTTTTACGTCACGCTTCTTACCGGTAATCCGGCCGGCTGTGTCAAATATGCCGGTAGCCGCCTCAAAAGGGAAGCCAAATACCGTTAATAAATCGATGGTTTGCCTATAAAGCAACCTTAGTTTATCGATTTCGCGCTTATTAAGATTCTTATCCGCAATAAAAACAAAATCGACATCTGACTGGGGCACCTGCTCTTTTCGGGCAACACTCCCGATAACACAGACGGCTAATTTAGCACTGATTTTTTTATCAACCAATATCCCCATCAATTCCGCTAGCGTCCCGCGATAGAGATCCACGGATTTCTTAATAGTAGCTGCAACCCCCAACCTTGACTGATCAGCTAATATTTGCGCTCTCGCTGACCTGAACTTAAAATGAAGGTCGTATATTTTTCTCACGTTCTTCCAGGACAAGCCATTTAAGATACCCTTGAATTTTTGAAGGAGAGGAGAAGCATCCATTCCCCTGCGGTTAAAATGCTCCTTCCATCCGGCAAGTATCCTTCTGCGAGGTAATAAATTTAGTCCTTTAAGATAACCTATTGCCCTTCCCCCTCTTTTATTAACCTTGTTCCTCTTTTGGAAATCTGCGATTCTACCAAAAGAAGGGTTTGTATTATATTTATCGTAGGATAAAGGCAAAAACTTGTATACTATGCTATAATATTTTCACTATGTTAAAGAAAATTTTATTGTTAACCATTACAATTTTTCTGCTCGCACCGGGGCTCTACGCTGATCCGGTTTCAGACCAGCAGTATATTAACCAGCTCAATTACCGGAATAACCGTCTCGAATTAGTTACTAAACACCGTAAAATCGATATCCAGCGGAGTTATGGTTATACCGATATCGATACATACTCATATTCATTCGAAGCTTATTCGCAAAGTTCAACCGACATCTCAAGGCAAGACATGACCCGATCAGAAGTAAAAGAGGTTACCGACTGGTATATCTTGAAAGGGAGGGTTAGGGAACTTTCTGACGCGGAATTTCTCAGACTTGTTGGCGACCAGCAGATACTCGATTCTGTCGTCAGTCAGGAAAACAGTAAATCCGGCATCCGAAAGATCGGGAACGCTTTGATCATTGCCGGAACCGTAGTCATGGTTGGAGGAGCCGCTACTTCGGCTGGTGAACAAACAATTACCGGGGGAGCAATTGGCATGGTCGCGGGATTCTTTTTAACCGCTTTAAACGCATCGCCGCAGCATTATATTCAACCCGATTACGCGCAACAGAAGATCGACGAATATAACATCGCGTTAAAGAGAAAATTAGGCCTGCCGCTCGATTTTAACTAGATAAGTTTATCTGCGATCATTCTCTCAGCGATCAAGACCGCGTTAAGCGCAGCGCCGCGCCTGAGATTGTCAGAAACGATCCACATCTCGATCCCGTTTTCCTGAGAAATATCTTCGCGGATACGCCCGACCAAAGTATCATCTACCCCTTCACAATCGATCGGGGTCGGATACTCCCCTTTTGCGGGGTTATCCACTACTTTTACCGTCGGAAATCCAGATAAAAGCCTGCGGACTTCATCAACCGAAATCTTCTTTTTGGTCTTTATATTTACCACTTCCGAATGGCCGACCGCAACCGGCACCCGCACACAGGTCGCGGTGATCCGCATGCAATCGTCCTCGAATATCTTCTTGGTCTCATTGACCATTTTGATCTCTTCTTTGGTATAGGCGTTATCCAGGAAGGAATCGATCTGAGGAACAACATTAAACGCAATCTGTTTAAAAATATATTTCGCCTCGACCTTTACGTTGGGATCGGCCAGCAGCGCGGCAGTTTGCGAATACATCTCCGCCACCGCCTCTTTTCCCCAACCAGAAACCGATTGATAGGTCGAAATTACCAAACGTTCGATCCCTACCGCGTCATAGATCGGTTTTAACGGGAGGACCATTTGCGCGGTGGAACAGTTTGGATTAGCGATGATCCCTTTATGTTTTTTGATCGCCTGGGGATTAACCTCGGGGACGATCAGCGGCACTTCGGGATCCATCCGGAAATGGCTGGTGTTATCGATCACGATACATTTTCTTTTTGCCGCCTCCGGAGCAAGCATTTTAGATATCTTAGCGCCGGCAGAAAAAAGCCCTATCTCCATCCCCTCAAACGATTCTGGCTTAGCGACTTCTACCGTATACTCTTTCCCTTTAAACGTTACTTTCTGCCCCGCGGTCCTCTCGGATGCCAAAGGCAAAAACCGATCAACCGGAAAATCTCTCTCTTCCAAAACTTTGGTCATCACCCGGCCTACCATCCCGGTAGCGCCTAATACACATACATTATATTTTTTAGCCATATTTTAATCCCTCCGAATGCAAAATTATAACACATTGTGCTATAATTATTAATATGCAAGATAAAATCGTTGAAAAGCTGAAAGAAAGTATCGAAGTCAAGAAATTAGTGATTAAAAACCTTGCTCCCCAGATAGAACAAGCCGCAAAGCTGATAGTTGAAGCATTAAAACAAGGCAACAAGATCATGTTTTTTGGAAACGGCGGTTCCGCCGCTGACGCGCAACACCTTGCCGCCGAATTTATTGGACGGTACCGGAAAGACCGGAAAGCGCTCCCGGCGATCGCGCTGACCAGTAACAGCTCGGTCTTGACCTGTTTATCCAACGACTTCGGATTTGGGACTATTTTTGCCCGGCAGGTCGAAGGATTGGCCACGAAGGGAGATATCGCTTTCGGAATCTCTACCTCGGGCGGCTCAAAGAATGTAATCGAGGGACTGGAAAAAGCCAAAGAGCTCGGTTGTAAAACCGTCGGACTGCTCGGCTGCGGCGGCGGAAGGATTGCTGAAGTTGCCGACCTTTCGATAACCATCCCTTCCAAAGATACCCCCCGCATCCAGGAAAGCCACATCACAATCGGCCACATTATCTGCGGTCTTATTGAAGAGGAGCTTTTCCTTTCGTGAACAAAGCAGTATTTCTCGACCGGGACGGCACGATCATCGAAGATGTGGGCTACCTGAATTCACATCGGGATATTCAATTTATCGCTGGATCAATTGAAGCGATAAAAAAACTTAATGCGGCTGGCTATAAAGTTGTGGTTATTACCAATCAGGCCGGGGTCGCACGCGGGCTGATCACCGAGGATATGCTGCAAACCATCGATAAGACCCTGCACAAATGGATATTAAGCGGCGGAGCGCATCTGGATGGGGTTTACTATTGTCCTCACCATCCCGAACACGGGGTTTATCCTTACAAACAGGAATGCGAATGCCGCAAACCCCATTCCGGGCTCATAAAGAGAGCGCACCGGGAACTTAATATCGATCTTTCCCAATCCTTTATGGTTGGGGACAAAGCAACCGACATCGAAGCCGGCAAGCGCGCCGGCACCAAAACAATCCTGGTAGAAAGCGGCCGCGGCAAAGAAGAGAAAAAAAAGATGACAGAAAAACCCGATCATATCGCGGAAAATCTTGCCGCAGCAGTCGATTGGTTATTGAGGGGCTAGTCCTTTTCCATACGTTCCAAAACTTCTTTGCTCAAAACTTTTACTTCAGATAATCTCTCTTTTATTGTCTTCCATACAATATCAGTTTTAACGCCAAAATATTCATGAATAAGCTTATCTCGCATCCCTGCCATCTCTTTCCATGGAAGCTTTGGGTACTCTTTCCTCATTGATTCAGGGACATTCTTCGCCGCTTCACCAATAATTTCGAAATTTCTTATCACAGAATCAATAGTTTTATCATCCTCTCTGAACACATCCAAAGTAAGCCCTTTCGTGTATTTTTCTATCTTCCCGATGGCTTCGATAATATCATCAAGATAAAGCCTATAATCACGTTTCATACAGCAGCCGCCTCCCTCAATATTCCATCCCTTATCCTGGGCTTTAAGGTGTCTTTCATCACCAGATCTACTTTTCTACCCAAAATCTTGCTCAGATACTCTTCCAGATCAAGAAACTTAAACAAATCTATTGTTTCGTAAAACTCTACCAAGAGATCAATATCGCTCTCTTTTGTTTGCTCACCTCTTAACAATGAACCAAAAATACTAATCGACTTAACTCTAAATCTATCTTTGAGTAATGGTTTATGTGTACTTATTATGTTTTTAGTTTCTTTTAAATTCACAGTTTAATTATACATAACCGGTTATTTAAAAACAAGTTTTATAAAAATATCGCGGAAAATCTTGCCGCAGCAGTCGATTGGTTATTGAACAAATAGCTCCAAATACGGTATAATTAACCTTCGTGGACAACTTAAAAAAGATCATCCCCAAACTCAAAGGTAAACGGGTCTTAGTCTTTGGAGACCTGATGCTCGATGAGCATATCTGGAGCAAGGTCGGGCGTATATCACCCGAAGCCCCCGTCCCTATCGCAGACGTTTCGCGAATTGATCATGTTCCTGGAGGTTGTGGAAACGTTGCCGCCAATGTAGTCGCCTTAGGCGGTACCCCCTATCTTGTTGGCGCTATTGGCAAAGATAGCTCGGGAGATAAACTACGCAAAGCTTTAGCTGGAGTAAAAATTCCCGCCCGACATATAGTTGTAGATAATCAACGCCCGACAATTTTAAAATCAAGGATCATTGCCGGCTCTCAGCATTTGGTAAGGGTCGATCGTGAAGACCGCACAATTCTTTCCTCAAATCTACTAAAAAAGGTTCTCCAAAAAGTTAAAAAATTAATTCCGCAGGTTGATGCGATCATCATTTCTGACTACGGCAAAGGGATGGTCACCGAAAAAACTGCGCAGACGATCGTCGGAATCGCCAGAAAAAAGAAAAAATTCGTGGCGGTCGACCCTAAAGGGACCGATTATTCAAAATATCGCGGCGCATCGATCGTTACTCCAAACCTAAAAGAGGCGACCGAAGCTGGAAAGGGTTTGCTAAAATTTCCCCAACGCTTAATTACCCGCGGAAAAGAGGGCATGTCTCTTTTTTCCAAAGGCAAAACAACGCATATCCCTTCGGTCCCCCGCGAAGTTTTCGATATCACCGGCGCTGGAGATACGGTTATTTCTACTTTAAGCCTGGCGGTTGCCGCCGGAGCGAATGTTAAAAATGCGTGTATCCTGGCAAACAGCGCCGCTTCGGTAGTGGTAGGAAAGATCGGCACCGCCCCCTGCTATCGGGAAGAGCTGGAAGAGGCGCTGGAAGGACATGAACCAACAGCCCGAAAAATAAAACTCAGAAAAGAGATCTCTGCTATTTCCAAGAACTTGAAGAATCAAGGAGCAAAGATCGTATTTACTAACGGTTGTTTTGATATTCTTCACTTAGGCCATGTCCGATATCTTAGGGAAGCAAAAAAATTAGGGGATATTCTTATTATCGGCCTAAATAGCGATGATTCTGTAAAGGGATTAAAGGGGGATTCGCGCCCTTACGTATCCGAACTCGAACGGGCAGAGGTTTTGGCTTCGCTTGAATTTGTCGACTATGTCACGATCTTTTCAGAATCAAGGCCCGATAACCTAATTAAACTTATCAAACCCGACGTCCATGTAAAGGGAGGGGATTATAAGGCAAGCCAGCTCCCCGAGAGGAAACTGGTACAATCTCTAAAGGGAAAAGTCGTGATTATCCCCCCAATTAAAGGGAGGTCGACTACGAATATCATAGAAAAAATCAAGAAAGGAATAAGAAAATGATAAAATCAAACTTCAAACTTCAAACCTCAAACTTCCAAACAAGGTCCAAATCTAAAATTCCAAGCTGGAAATTAATAATTGGGATTTGTTTTGGATTTTTAATTTTGATGTTGGGATTTACAGCGGACGCTTGGAGGATTAATAAAGAACTAGAGCAAGAAATTAATACAAAGAAAGAGGCAGTAGCCGAAAACCCAAATGATCCGAACGCGCATTTTGACCTGGCGATAACCTATGCTTATACCAATCATATCCAAAACGGCTGGAGCGAACTGAAAAAAGTAAACGATCTTAATCCAAAATTTAAGGACCGGGCATTGAAGCTCTACATCAATAAAGTTATTGAGGACCCGGGAGACTGGAAGCTCCGCTTCCGCCTCGCTTTTGCCTATTATTTTAACGATATGAAAAAAGAGGCAATCCATGAACTAAAGAATGTCTTGATCCTCGATCCTTATAACGTCTGGGCGTACGGCTATATATCGCTGATCTATGGTGAGCTCGGAGATATAGACAAGGGGATGTATTACGTAAAAAAAGGGTTAGAGATCGATAGCAACGTCGCCGCCCTCCACCTTTTATTATCCGAAGCTTATTACAAAAAAGGGGACGGCTGGAAGGGATTCCTGGAAAGAATGGAAGCCCTTCGGCTAAAAGCGCTCGGATTTTAAAATGAAGCTTTCTTATCGCATACTACTTATCGCTTTCCTGGTTTTTATTACCGGCATATTTTATTGGGCGATCTTTTCTCCTAAAGAAGATATTTCAGAAAGGATACAAAAGACCTTAAAGGAACAGGGAAAACGGGCAGACCTTACCTTTAAAGATGTCAGCTTTGAAGAGGTGGTAGCCGGAGTAAAATACTGGAAATTAACCGCTAAAGATGCAATGGTCAATAAATCGACCGATATTGCCACCTTAAGAGATTCAAAAGGGACATTCTACAAAAAGGGGGAAGCAGTTCTGCGTTTCATATCCCCCGCCGCCCTCTGGGACATGAAGAAAAAAGAGATCTATATGGACAAGCCGCTCGGCTACGATGTTAAACTAGAAAGTAAGATCTCAAGCCTCCTTAGAAAAATAAAAAAATCGAACCAATCTATTTTCAACCTCCCCGCTTTATACAAAAAAGGCCCCGGCTATTGGTTTAAGGCAAAAAATTGCAGCTGGAAGTTTAATGACCAAAAATTACTCTGCACCGGCGGGATAGTGGTAAACAAAGGTGAGGTTACCGGATATTCTGAGAATTTACAGGCAGATGTTGCACTTGAGAACATCTTCCTTAAAGGTGATCCAAAAATAATTATAAAACCCAAGAACTCATCCCCCATTACGGTTGAAGCCAAGATCTTTGAAGTTATCAGCAGCCAGGACATCATCGTAGCCCGTGGAAGCCCTAAAGTCTTTTGGGGGAGTGCCGAAATTGTAAGTACCAACATTAAATACCTGCAGAGGGACAAGCTCCTTGAGTTATCCGGCTGGGCTCAGGTAAAATACAAGGATATAAGAGCCTGGGGAAAGAGCGCCAAATATTATTCTAAAGAACAAAAGATAGTCCTGGAAGGTGATGCGGGCGCGGTGCAGGCCGACAACCGGCTTAGCGGTAAAAAAGTCCAGGTATCGTTCAAGGACCAAAAGATATCGGTCCTGGGAAGGGGAAAAGCGGTCTTTTCGGATTAATTATGACAACTCAGATAAAAATAAAACCAAAAACCAAGATGGCAGCTAAGGAGAAAGGAAAAATGCTCGATCTAATTATCGTTGGCGGCGGGCCCGCCGGGCTAACCGCTGCCCTTTATGCTAAAAGAGCGGGATTAAATATCCTCCTGGTCGAAAAAATGATCTTAGGAGGGATGGCTTCGACAACATACTTCATCGAAAATTATCCCGGGTTTCCGGAAGGTATCTCCGGTATGGAGCTTAGCCAGCGCTTCCAGGACCAGGCAAAAAAACTGGGGATTAATGTCAGCTGGGGGAATGCGATCAACGTAATAAACAAAAAGAACCGCCGCGAAGTAACCGTAGACGGAAAATCCATCTCAGCCAAAGCCTTGATAATCGCCACCGGGACCGAGGCGGCTAAGATTGGAGTTCCGGGCGAAGACGAATTCCGCGGGCGCGGGGTCTCTTACTGTGCTACCTGCGACGGCGCTTTTTATAAAGATAAGAATATAATGGTCGTGGGCGGAGGAAACTCAGCGATCGAAGAGGCGCTTTTCCTGACCCGTTACGGCAAGAAAGTTTCGGTAGTCCATCGCCGCGATAAGTTGCGGGCAGAAAAAATATTGGGCGACCGGGCGATCGCAGACCCGAAAATTTATTTCTTTTGGAATTCCGTGGTCGAAGAGATCAAAGGGAGACAAAAGGCAGAAGAGGTCATCCTTTCTGACTTGCAGTCCAAGAAAAAGATCAAAATCCCCATCGATGGGATATTCGTCTATATCGGCAGCAACCCCAACAGCGATATCGTCAAAGACATCGTTAAATTAGACGCTAAAGGCTTTATTAAAGTTGATGAAAACATGAAAACTTCTGCCGAAGGCGTATACGCGGCTGGAGATATTATCGTAAAACCGCTGCGGCAGATCATTACCGCCGCCTCCGACGGTGCAACCGCCGCCGAATCGGCCCGAAAATATATTGAACGGAGCGATATATTATGGATCTAACAAGGATACTTGAGATCATCCTCCCCATTTTCCTAATTGCTTTCGCCGGATATCTGTTTAGGAGATTCAGGAAGATCGACCTGAAGACCCTGGCCGATCTTATTATATACGTCAGCGCCCCGGCAATGGCGCTCACCCTACTTTCCAAACAACAGATGAGCCTGAAGGAAATATCTACGATTATATTTTCTGCCGCTTTTGTTATCCTGGCGGTCGGCGCGATCAGCCTGCTTATCTTCAAGGCTTTACGGATCCGCGTTCCCGCCGGCGCCTACCTTCCGATCATGTTCATGAACTCTGGTTTTATCGGGTATCCTTTAGCCCTCTTCCTTTTTGGTGAAGTAGGCTTTAGCCGTGCGATCGTTTATGATATAACCAATGCGGCACTGATATTTACATTAGGGATCTATATATTGACCAGGGGGAAAGACCGATGGCAGATATTTAAAATGCCCTTCATTTATGCCGCCCTTCTCGGCATCTTTTTGGCAGCGAGCGGGATAAAGATCCCGGCTCTGCTTTTTTCACCGCTTTATATGATCGGCGGAACAACCATCCCCCTCGCCCTGTTTTTGATCGGCTGCCGGCTGGCAACGATTAATATCAGCTCGTGGAAGATCCCGTTTATCGCATCCTCCCTCCGCCTCGGCCTCGGCCTTGGCCTTGGCTTGCTGATCGTATTTCTATTTAAGATCGGAGGGAATTTAGGCAAGATAATTATCCTATCTTCTTCCCTCCCTTCAGCGATCACAACAATCGCGATCGCAGAAGAGTATAACGCCGACACCGAAGAGGTAGCGTCGATTATCGCCATAAGCACTCTACTTGGCATAATCACTATCCCTTTAGTATTAAATTGGTTCGTCGTATAGGTTCACTGTTGACAGGGAAAAATATGGGAGTATACTTTAACTCGATGGTTCGAAAAATAATTGTAGTAGCAGCCATAGTCTTGGCCCTAATCTCGCCGACTGTAGCAAAATCTGCTTTAGAAATCGGTTCTCCGCCTCCAGAGCTTAAATTGATCGAGCCATATCTGGGGAACCGGGTAATTATTCTAAACTTTTTCGCCAGCTTTAGCAAATCATGTAAGGGAGAGGCGATCTTCTTACAAGAACTCTCAAAGAAGTATGGAAAAAAGGGATTAAAAGTTATCGGGGTATCCTTTGACCGCAAATCCAAAAAACTTAAACAATTTATCGATGAAAACAACCTAAGCTATAAAATATTTCACGATAAAAAACTAAAAACCCTAAAAGACTATAGAATTCTTATTCTCCCTACCCTCTTTGTCATCGATAAACCGGGGAATATAAAGAATATTTATGTCGATTTTGACAAGAACGTAAGCGAAGCGTTAAGTAAAGAGATAAAAGACCTGCTTGCTCCGTCCAAGAAGATCTAAGTAGCCCTCACCCAAGCGTTCATCAGCCAATGGATTTCGGATCACTCCCTCTCCCTATGGGAGAGGGACGATTTTGATATTTGAACAGAAGAGTACCGTTTGGTGAGGGCTATTCATACCTCAAGGCCTCGACCGGATCTAAGGCAGCCGCCCTCATTGCCGGATAAACTCCCGAAATAACTCCAACCGCAACCGAAACCAGTGTAGCGATTAAGATCGTTTTGTACGAGATCATAAATGGCAACCCGATAGCATACATCGCTAAAGAAGAGACCCCCACCCCGGCAATTATCCCGACCACCCCCCCAAGCAGACTAATAACAACTGCCTCGATCAAAAACTGGGTTAGAATATCCCTCTTTTTTGCTCCGACTGCTTTACGAACGCCGATTTCTCGAATGCGTTCGGTCACCGCTACCAGCATAATATTCATGATCCCGATGCCACCGACTAAAAGCGATATCGCCGCGATCCCGG
>JAYEOW010000030.1:0-3210 GCA_034723395.1 Candidatus Margulisiibacteriota bacterium | reverse complement strand
AGTTATTTAACAAAATGCATGCCGATGAATTCTTTAACAGTTACTTCTACGTTACTTGACTCAGTTATTGCGGTGACCATCGCGATATGCCTGGCCCCGGCTTTTACCACTTCGGCAATATTTTTCTTATTGATCCCGCCCATAACAGTGAAGGGAATTTTTAAATGCGGAGCGATTTTCTTGATCGCTTCAACCCCAAGGAATTCGGTTAATCCACCCTTAGTTTTTGTCGAAAAGATCGGCCCGATATTAACATAAAAAGCGCCATCCTCTTGTGCTTGTAAAGCTTCGGCCAGATTATGGCAAGACGCTCCAATAATAAGCTCTGGAGCGATTTTTCTCGCATCTTTAACCGGCATATCGTTCAAGCCCAGATGAACTCCATCCGCTTTATATTTCAGAGCAATATCGACTGAATCATTGATAATTAGAAGAGCATTATATTGGGAAGTAATTTTGCGAAAACCGGCTGCGTATCGCTCCGGGCCTGTTTTATCCCGCAATTGAACGATCCCTGCTCCACCTTTTAGAGCAGATTCTAAAACTTCTAGTGGAGATCGTCCTTTACAAAATTCAGGAGTAATTACCGGATATAGATTAATCTTCTCGAACGACTTCATAAACCGGTTTTTCATTCAATTTTTCTAACAGGATATCAGCGATCTTCTTTCCGGAGAGAAGCATCCCCCCAAAAACCGGCCCCATACGCGGAGATCCATAGGCCGCGTTTGCCGCCATCCCGATAACATAGGTCCCAGGATAAATCTCTTTTGTATTCTTCATCACCATATCCTCTCCGACATCCGCCCACATGCTCTTCTCCCCCATTATCTTCCCCGTCCCAGTATTTAACCTAACCCCCATTTTATCCTGCAAGACTTTGGCAATCTCCGAAGGGTGGCCGGTGGCATCCACCACGAATTTTGTTCTGACCGTTAACGGATCGACATGCAGCTTCATATGATCTATCGGGGTCCAGTTAATTACCAATCCGGTAACCCTTCCTTCCTGGAACATCACATCAACTGCGGTGACCAGATTAAAGAGGACTGTTCCGGAATTTACCGCTTTACAACAAAGGGCGGCAACCGATTCGACCGAATCAGCAGTGAAATATCCTTTCTCAACTTCCTGAGTGCGGATACCAAATTCATCCAGAATATTTTTTGCCTCCTTCTGAACCACGATCTCATTAAACATCATCCCCCCTCCCCACATTCCGCCACCAGGAGCTAACTTCCTTTCGAAAATAACAACCTTCTTACCCGCTTTTGCCAGATAATAAGCAGCCACTAGCGCCGACGGCCCCGCCCCCACAATTGCCACATCTGTTTCCAGATTATCGATTAGTTTCTTGTGGAAATTATTAATAATCGCCTTCGAGATCTTAATATCATCCAGTTTCATATAAAACTCCTCCTTGTGTTTAGACCATTGGGGAAAATAAAGTGAAGATTTTTAATTTCCCTCCGCAGGTTCAACCCTGATCAGGTTCAATGGGTCCCCCGGATCACCCGAGGTTCTCAGCCCTGGAATTAGAGCTCCCCTGCGCACAATCCTATCCCACCAATTAAATTATGTCAATGGTCCGCCATGCTTAACCACCCTGCCTTCGACCATGTAGACCACATCCTCGGCAATATTAGTCGCGTGGTCGCAAATTCTTTCAAGATGCCGCGACACTAAAAGGAGCGGAAGCGCACGACTTACCATTTTTGGGTCTTTTTCCATTATTTCTTCCAGCTCATCATGCACATAATCCCTAAGTCTATCGACCTCCTTCTCTTTTTCCCAAATCTGCTTAGTCCTGCCAACGTCGTGATTAACAAATGCATCAATTGCCAAAGCGACCGAATCCTGGGCAAGTTTGGCCATTTTTGGGATATCAATCAATGGTTTTAAAAGTGGTTTTTCGTCCAGTTCAATTGTCCTTTCGCAAACATCCTCCGCCAGATCCCCGATCCTTTCCAAATCGGTCACAATCCGCATCCCGGTAGTAATAAATCTCAGGTCTCCCGCCTTTGGCTGGCGCAGAGCAATCATGTTAATGCATTTTTCATCGATCTCTAATTCGAGCCAATCAACCTCCACGTCCTGTTTAATTACATATTTTGCCAGGTCCTTATCCCGCTTCTTCAACGATTCAACTGATCTATAAATCAATCCCTGAACTAATACCCCCATTTTTAAAATAGTATCCTTCAAATCTGCCAGCTCCTGGTCAAAACTCGTATTATAGTCTATCATTATCCAAACCTCCCCGTAATATAACCTTCGGTCCTCTTATCTTTTGGATTTGTAAATATTTTCGAAGTGACATCAAATTCAACCAGGTCGCCCAGCAGGAAAAATCCCGTATAATCAGCCACCCGAGCCGCCTGCTGCATGTTATGGGTCACAGTAACAATCGTGTAGTTTTTTTTCAGTTCATGGATCAGTTCCTCTATCTTAGCGGTTGAGATCGGATCGAGCGCCGAACATGGCTCATCCAGCAATATCACTTCTGGTTCGATCGCTAAAGCTCTAGCGATACATAAGCGCTGCTGTTGCCCGCCGGAAAGTCCTACTCCCGGTTTATTCAGCATATCTTTAACTTCATCCCAGAACGCCGCCTGGCGAAGGCTCTTTTCAACTATCTCATCCAAACTTAACCCATTCTTATTGCCTCCCAACTTTGTCCCTACCGCTACATTATCGTAAACCGTCATTGTCGGAAAAGGGGTTGGTTTTTGGAAGACCATGCCAACCTTGCTGCGAAGTTTAACCACGTCATAACCCTTATAAAATATATCCTGTCCATCCAAAAGAACCTTGCCCGAAACCCTTGCCCCGGGGATCGTCTCATGCATACGGTTCAAGTTCCGGATAAAGGTAGACTTACCGCAGCCTGACGGACCGATGATCGCGGTTACCCTGTTCTTAAAAATATCCATATTAATATTATTTAATGCCTGCTTTTCGTAAAACCAGGCGCTTAGTTCTTCAACCTTCATCCTCGCTTTTATGCCCTCCGCCACAGTTATCTCCCGTACATTACACATATTTTTTATATTATTCATAAATCACCCTCTTTGAAAATTTTCGTACCAAAAGCGTGATAACCAACACGGCAAACACCAGGGTCAACGATCCCGCCCAGGCCTGCGCGTGCCACTCGGTAAATGGCGATATAGCGTAATTGTAAATTTGTACGGTCATCGATGACATTGG
>JAYEOW010000029.1:0-150827 GCA_034723395.1 Candidatus Margulisiibacteriota bacterium | reverse complement strand
CTGACCTCACTCACCTCACCCCTTTCTTCGCCTTCGGCGAATTCATTCCCCTCTCCATCAAAGATGGAGAGGGGTGTCCCGAGCGAGCGGAGCGAGTCGAGGGACGGGGTGAGGATAATTTCCTCCGAAAGTGAAATTTCCTATTTTTACCACCGATAATGATATAGAACATATCAGGAGGAAATATCATGGTAAATCCAATAACCTGCCCCGCCCAGTCAAATCAGGAACTTTCAAGTGCGATCATCGGCACAGATCCTTATCATTATCTATTAGACAACTACAGCGAGCTATTAGTAGAACGAGTAGTAATTGATACCGATGGAGAAGAGATCCACGGCCGTTTAAAAGGCCTGATCCAACGTGCCTCCGCCGACGCCCAGGAAAATCAGCAAGCCGGAGAACCGTTTGCCCGCGCCGTTATCAGGAACGCCCTAAGAAGATTAAACTATAATTTCTGCCAAACCACGCTCGGCGGATTAGCCACCGGCCCCGCTTACGAGCGAGCAATGCCCGATATCGTCTCTCCTCAAAACTTTGGCCACGAGAAGGTCCCCTATCCTATGTCCGATTACGATCAATTAAGCTATCTACCAGTAGGTGGACTCGGCGCACCGCTTTATGAAATCGATAATACAACCTTTTACCTTAGAACTGGACACATGATCCAAGATCCGATCGAATCAAACAACATCACGGTAAGTATTGGCAACAACTCATACGATCTTGCTAACACCGAAGGTACCTATTATGCCCTCTATCCGTATTCTGAAAGATCTTATAACCTCGACATCCCTATCTCGGTTATGCAGTTCTCCCCAGTTATCCCTGGCAATTATATTTCTTCAAGCATGCCGGTAGAGATGATCGAATTAATCGCTCATAATCCTACTAATAAACCAATTGATGTAACTTTTACTGTATCCCGCGAAAATATCTTGGGCTGGCGGGTAAAAGACGGGAAGAACAATCCCAAAAATCCAAATGCTAAACTCGCCTGGGTAAGGGATAGTAAAAATAATTATAGCGAAAGTTTTAATACAGGAAACACCACCGGAATTGTTTTCAAACAAAAAGGAGACCAAAGAAAGCTAGTAAGGGATGGCATGGGATTGGCTGGGCAAATTGCGCTGGTTTCTAATAGTATTCCAGGACAAGCATTTGTTTCTGAGAACACTAGTGGAAATGTCGGCACCTTAAATATAACGCTTACACTTCAACCTGGAGAGACGATCAAACACCCGGTAGTTGTAGCTTATGACAATCCATTTTATTTATTCCAAAAGAAAGTAACCGACCCAAAAAGCCATGCAATCCGCATGCCAAAGTTTTATACAAATTTTTATAGCGCATCTGGACAAAATGCAAAAGATATCGCACAGGATGCACTAAATAATTTTGCTAGCTGGAAAGGACAGATCGACGACTTTCAAGATACCATTATTAACGATCCAGCACTGCCAAACTTTTTCAAACAAGCTCTACTGAACGAGCTCTATATCCTCCCTGAAACCGGCATTTGGGAGGCCGATCAGGGACGCTTTGCTTATCTCGAAAGTATTGATTATAAGATGTACAACACTTCGGACGTCAATTCCTACACCTGGGCAATCTTGGCGCTCTTTCCAAAACTAGAAAAGAGCGATCTTTTAGAATTCGGTCGTCTAGTTCCCCTTCACGATCCCACCCGCCACTGGAAGGGGACCGATCGCTGGACCAATACTGTCCCTAGTCATTATAAAGACCTTTATTGGGGTCCAGCTAAAGAAGCCGGAACAGTCTGTCACGATCTAGGCGGCTTCCAAGACAACGGACTCTTCCCATTTACCAACACCTGTAACGGTTTTAATTGGTCAAACGCCAATATGTGGATCGATCTCGCCCCCAAATTCGCCTTAAGGACCTGGCGTTATTATATGTTTGTTTTCGATCAGACCGGAAAGCGTGATATCGATTTTATTAAAACGATCTATCCTTCGGTAAAGATGTCGCTGGATACATTAGAAAATAGATGGGCCGATAAAATTACTCATGTTCCAAAATCAAAAGGGATTCCCGATTGGACCTACGATACCATTTCGGGAAAAGGATATACTCCTAACGTCGTAACTCAGTGGTTAGGAGCACTAGAAGCCGCCCAGAAAATGGCCGCTCTAGTAGGGGACGATAAGACCCTCGATAAATATATAGCTTGGTATGATGCTGGGAAAAAAGTCTTGGCAAAACTTTGGAATGATAATGGCTATTACAATGCTTTTAGTGCACTGGACAATTCGGAGCCAAACACTAATATCCACTCCGATATGCTTTTTGGCGACTTTTATGCACGAATAACCGATCTTGATCCAGTAGTTCCAAATGATCGGGCAGCTTACGCTCTTAATACCATATATAGTATTAATGGAGAGGCTTGGAGCAACGTCGGCAACCATGGTCCATTAGGTTTGGTAAACCTTCGTGGATTTGATGGAGCTCAGAACAAAACCGAACAGGGCGACGAAGGGTGGACCGGTGCGATGCTTTTAAACGCTGCCTATCAGATTCGTCTAGGAAAAGAGACCAATAATCAGCAACTGGTCGAGAATGGCTGGAAAATTGTCCACGGCTTCTATAATGTCGTCTACAGTAACAGCCCCGATAGCCAACATTGGTTCGGACGGACTCCTGAAGGTTATGTTAATCCCGATGACTTCCGTTATAACAATAAAAAGAAGAGATACGGTATGGAATCTGGACGAGCTCCTAAATATATGCGCGCTCTAGCAATCTGGGCAGTTTATGCCGCGATAAAAAACAACCAGATGCCTTTTGATATCTATTCACCAAAGCCGTTAAACCTGGTCGGATATAATACCAGGTTTGCTTGTATGTCAGGTTCACCCGAGGGCGAATCCGAATCGATGATCACTCGCTATGTTGTCGAAACTGATGAAGCTAATACCGTCACCATGTCCCCAGCTGGATGGAGATTTTTTAGGAATTAAACTTCCGCGGGGATTGAAGTGGCATCTGTCCATTTTCTATAAAAAATCGGCGTATCCTTATAGCTTGTGCTCCCTCTATAATTCTTATTAAGAATAAAGGCTTTTTCAGTCTTTGGGTATCTATTTATAAATCCCTTTAAACCTCCCGGGATCTCGCCTTTCCCGCATTTAGTTTTCACTTCGATAGGAAAAGGTTTCTGATTCTTTACCCAGATAAAATCAATTTCAGTGCCATCTTTCAATCGCCAGAACCTCAACTCCGTTTCCGGGGTTAATTGGAAATTAAGTTCGGAAAAGACAAAACTCTCGGCCATAATTCCCTTATCTTCTCTTTCTGTTAAAGCTGAAAAATTCTTCAGCAACACGTTTCTGATCCCTAAATCATACAGATAATATTTTTTTGATTTTTTCAACTCATTCCCATAATTCCGGCTAAAGCTATGCAGAGGAAAATTGATATAAGTTTGCGATAATATTTCCAGGTAGGCCTCTATGCTCTTGGCAGTAAGCCCAACCTCATTTGCCAGGCTAGCAACGGTAACAACCGCTCCCTGATATTGAGCTAATAAATAAAGTAAATTGTTAAAAGCCCTTATGTTCTCTTCTTTTATAAGCGACTTAATATCTTTTAATATATAAGATTGCAGTATGTCAAGTAAAAGTTTTTTTCGTTTTTCCGCGTCTTTGATATGGATGAGACCGGGAAGCCCCCCATATTTAAAATAATAATCCAAAGGATCTCCTGAAATAACCTGAGAAATTTCTCCAAATGAACAAGGATATATCCTATAGATCATCTTCCTCCCTGCCAGGGATTCTTTAAGATGCTTATGGATCTCCAGTGATGAAGACCCTGACGCAAATATTTTTATTTTTTTACCGCTATCATAAATTGCTTTAAAAATACGGGAAGCATTTTTCAAATAATGGAACTCATCCAGAAATACCACATCTCCCGCACTCATAATAAATTTAACAATTTCCGCGTCTTTTTTATTAAACCGGTTTAACACATCAGGCTGCTCAAGGTCAAAGAAAGCTGTCTTTAACCCTCTCGCTTTCGCAAAATCCGCAATTTTTCTCAACAGGAAGGTCTTCCCCACCTGGCGGGACCCAACTAAAATAGTTACATAACTCTCATCTATATCTTTATTTAAACTATTTATAGTATCTCTCTTTATTTCCATACTGACCATTATATACCAGTACTACAGAATGGTCAAGATCGTTATTTTTACGCATTTTACTCATCATATTCATCTATCCATAAAATTATCTTTTCTAATTATTTTGCGAAACAGTGAAATTTCCCAGAAAAGGTGCCGAAACCGATTTAGAAGAGTTTCAAGGAGGCAGCAGCGGCAGTAGCTCTAAAGCTGGGAGTCGGATGCAAAGAACCTCGCCAGGCCAAGAAAGCTGCCGCAGACTCGGAAGTAAAAGCGTTACGCTTAAAGGCTTCCTGCACCATACGCTTGATGGAAAGAGTAAAGAATACGCGAGAATCATATTTTATGATGCCAAACAAAAAGTGGTATCAGAAACCAGATTCAGCAACCTTATTCTTCCGCCGGAAAAATAAAAAAAGGGATTAACAAAATGATGAACCTAGTTTCTCTAGCTTCAGATACTATTACCGGAGCCATTGTGTCGGCCCCCGGCCCGCGAAAAACTGCCGGAAATATCGACGACAACTTCAGTCGATTCAACTCCAGGACCTGGCACAAAGCAAACGGCTGGACCAATGGAAATCCATTTAATAATGGATGGAGATCCGACAAGGTTTTTTATCGAAATGGCAAAATGCATCTGCGGCTTGATAACCGCGGCTGCCCCGGAAGATGCTCCCGCAAACCTTATGTATCCGGTGAGCTTCGATCCAACAAATCTTATAAATACGGCCTGCTCCGAAGCCGCATTAAATCAGCCAAGGCCTCTGGAACCACCACCACTCTTTTCTTCTATACCGGCAAATGGGGAAAACCGAGCCATCACGAGATCGACATTGAAATCTTTGGTAAAAATCCCCGCAAGATGCAGCTCAATTACTACGCTTTCGGGGCAGGAAAACACGAAAAGATCATTAACCTCGGTTTTGATTCGTCCAAAGGATTCCACACCTACAGCATGCGCTGGGCAAAGAAGATGCTGATCTGGTATGTCGACGGAAAATCGGTCCATTGCGTTACGGGGACGCCAAAAACCCTTCCCAGCAAACCGGCAAAAATCATGATGAATCTCTGGCCGGGAACCGGAGTAAATGCCTGGCTTGGCGCTTTTCAGTACCTAAAACCTGTCACCGCCCAATACGATTGGTTAAAATATACACCGGCAAGCGGGCTACGAAAACCTCCCGCAAAATGTCCGGTAAAGGGATCGCGTATTACGCCCTAATTTACCCTTTCCAACCCCCAAAATTACCTGAAATTTTAGGCAAAAAGTGACGATATATATATATAGAAAGGAGAGGTGAAATGTCACTTAATTTTTCCGTAATATCAGAGGCAATTAATACCCTAATTCCAGCACAGCCTGGTCCTTCATCCATAGATGATAATATGGACAGCTTTGATATCTCCGTATGGGAAAAAGCCCACGGCTGGGCAAACGGAAACCCTTTTAATAACGGCTGGCGCTCAGATAAGGTCGTTTACCGGAACGGGTTCATGTCCCTCGTGCTTGATAATCAGGGCTGCCCCATTATGTGTTCTAATAAACCTTATGTCTCCGGCGAGCTGCGGACCCTGCGCCCTTACGGCTACGGACTGCTTGAAGCACGGCTCAAAGCGGCCAAAGGATTTGGGACCACCTCTACCCTTTTCTTCTACACCGGTGTATATGGAAAAAGGAGCCACCATGAGATTGATATCGAGATCTTCGGTAAAGATCCTACCAAAATGCAGCTCAACTACTATACCCGGGGAAAAGGGAATCATGAAAAAATAATCGACCTCGGATTCGACGCCTCAAAAGGCTTTCATACCTACGGAATAAAATGGACAAAGAATTCGATCGAGTGGTACGTAGACCGAAAACTCGTTCATAAAGTAACCGGTTCTCCTCAAAACTTGCCGAGTAAGCCGGGAAAAATTATGATGAACCTTTGGCCGGGGGTCGGTGTTGACGGCTGGCTCGGGCATTTTAGATATACCGGCCAGCTCAGAGCTCAATACGATTGGGTAAGATATATACCGGCAAAGCGTCTGCCGGCAACTGGATTACCAAAAGCTCCAGCGCCTACTCCTACTCCTACTCCTACTCCTACTCCTACTCCTATTCCTACTCCTATTAAGTCGCGTGTCCTTCCTCCACCCGTCTTTGGTGTGCCCGATCCTGAACTCGGAAAAACCGATGCCTACGGACGGCCGCTGCTCAACCGGACCAAGGTTGAAGCCAGGACCACTCTGACCCAATTAGAGAAAATACTTTATGCCGTTGCCAGCCTGCCGGTAAACCGGGTCCTTGATCCCGATATCCATCTTTTATCTACCGACAAATTGATGGAACGGTATCCAGAACTAGCTGCGATAAAGCAGATCGACAAAAACCATAAGTTCAAACTCTATGCCTGTCTTAGAGATTTCCGCACCTACTGGGACAACACGATCATGCTCTTTTCGATCTACGTCCAAAAGATCACCGAGAGCACCAGTCCTGATAAACAGCTAAAACTTGCCCGCGCATTAAGAATGGCCAAGATCTTTAAACAAAGGATCGACCAGCAATACCTGGCCGACCAGGCGACCGGCAAGTCCCGCGCCCCTTCGGGCTACAATATGGCCGCCCTAAAGCTTACCCAGGCTGAACTGCATGCTCAAATCGAAAATCGCGATGAACATTTTTATGAGACCGGCATCGAACTCGCGGTTGAGGCAATCAAAGATTTTCGCTCAGTACAATTTGACACCATTAATCCTTCAAAGCCCGACTACTACTCCATCATCAAAGGGATCGTTTTATTAGGTGATCTATACAATCGGCTCTCTAACCTGACCCAGGATCCGGGACATTATCAAATGGCCGCCAACCTCTACAACAAGGTCATCGACCTTAACCAAAGCGACAACAGCTTATTTAGTATCGATCTTCCAGAACACGACCTAGCAATCAATATCTATCCGCAGGATATCGAAGACGGCCTCGATTTTAATATTGATCAGAGCTATATCACCGTTGATGATAAAAGATTGGCCCTGGTTGGAATTTATAAACAGCTTCGCGGCATCGCACTGTTAAAATCGGCCGCTTTCTACGCCGCCCGCCCGATCTACAAAAGCATCGATGATATTTTTAATCAATTTTCCCAAACGATTTACGGGATGATCGAACTTCGGGAAGCTTCCGCGATGGCCGATCTCCCTGATATAAAAAACCGCTTCTTCTATAACCAGGCAAAAATTGTACAAGGTGAACTATTAATGCTTTTAGCCGACCGGGTCAATTATTTTCATTTTGGGTTGGGCCGACCGGTTATCCCGGAACCAACTGCGCTGCTAACTGCGTTAGACGCAGCAAAAGTTCATTTCCCTGAGCTAGATAGATTTACCGCATTAAGGAACGAGATCCCGGTATTAGAGGCAAATCAGCTGATCAAGACCGCCCGGAACTACTATTTCACCGGCATCCCAAAATATTACCGCTATCTCTACGCCCAGTCGGTCGTAAAAGAGCTGGAGATCGCCATCCGCAGCGGTGAATTTGTTCACTACCTCAAACGAGGCAATAGACAAATTCCACTTGTTGATGCCGGAGCACTGCTCGCTTTCTGTGCAAAGCATCGGCCAAGGATCGAAGCCTTGGCAAAAGATAAGATCATTCCCGAATATATAAAGATCGAATTCGATTATTTAGAGGCAACCCTGCAATTAACCGGAATCGCCCCTAGACATAAGAACGGGAAATACAAATTTACCCGAGTAAGACATTACAATCCGCTGCGAACGATCCAGCTTATCGAACAGGTAGAGACGAATACTCCGATGATCCCTAGTGTATCAGGGATCCCTCTTGAAATTAACGCCACCCTTAAAGAAGCGGCAGTTTTTATCCAGATCAAGCAAGACTATAAGCTTGCGCATCTTCGCAAACATCCGGTAGTCCTAAACCGGATCCTTAAAAAGAGCGGCAAAAAAATGAAATTGGCCGAATACGCCCTCTGGCTACTAAGGAAGATCGAAAAACGGACCGCCCCCATGCTTCCTCCTTATCTTATGTACAATGTTAACGTAACATTTCGTAAGCATCTGCAAAAGAGAAACTTTTATAAAATCGGGAGAATTACTCGCGTCTTAAAGGTATTTATTAAAAATAATGTCAAAGTCTATCATCCCGCAAGCTACAAAGAGATAAAGACCAAATTCCGCGCCCTGCTGCTTCAAGTCAGAAGAAGAAACAAAACAAAAAGCCTTGCAGCCTTAGCTGTTTTTATCAAGGCGGTCAAGAAATTGGATGCTAATTCAAAGAATTTTATCGCCTCCTATGCCGATATCAATGCCTGGGATATGAATACCCTGCAGGCAGAGATTTATCATACTTTGACCACCATCTACGGGATCCTCCGGAAACCGCACCGGATGTACCAGTACGCCCAAAGCGCCTACATGGCCGCCGCCCGATCCTCTTCGCTCTACGACGTGGAACATCGGGCCGCCTTTATCTTGGAAAGCACCAATATCGGAGAAGACACCGATGTCCCTATGTTAAAACTTAGCGTACAACAGCGAGAGCTGCGATTACAACAATATAGGAGACGGCAATGAGCGAACCATTAATGTGTAAAAAAATAACGCCCGCTCCTAATGGGGGAGTCTATCAAGGGATATTCCCCGGGGATAATACGCCAAAGAGCGGGAAAACCGCAGATACCTTTGCCGCAATGTCGGGGACAGGGGTCGATATCGAAGCAAACTTTATCGCTTTTTCCACCGGGCTCAACTTCCCGACCGCCAGGGCAAAAACCGCCGCGGCAAAAGGGAGGGCCCTTTTTATTAAACTTGAGCCATTTAATCCCAAAAAATGGAAGCGGCTAAGTAAGGCAAAAAAACGGCTTTACGTTATCCAAAAACTGACTAAATTATTAAATAAATACAGCCTCGAAGATATTGTGGCCGGCAAATTTGACCAGCTATTGATAAAATTCGCCAAAGGGGCAAAGGCATTCGGCAAACCGGTCTTTGTCTCTTTTGCCCATGAAATGAACAGCGACTGGTACCCATGGGCGGGAAATCCTGCACTCTACATCAAGGCCTGGCGCCATGTCCACGCGGTAATGAAGAAGGCCGGCGCCTGCAACATTACCTGGGTTTGGAACCCGGACGTCAGCTCGCGTCCCGACAAGTATTACCCGGGGAGAAAATATGTCGACTGGGTAGCCCCCGACGGCTACAACTGGACCGGAACTTATAAGGCCTCCGATATATTTGACGGGACCCTCCAGTATCTAAAAACCCTGGGCCACCCGATGATGATCGGTGAATTCGGCTGCGCCAAAAACAACACCGCCTGTCTGACCGATTTTGTAAACTACGCTACCAATCCAAAAAACAAGATAAAAGGTTATGTCTACTTTAATATGAACAAAGAGGAAAAATGGGGGATTAAGACCAAGCTGGAAAAAAGCGCCTATAAAGCTGCCCTCTCCAAATATACCAGTCTCTTTAGCTCCAACATCCGCTCGGGTAAGATTACGCTTGCCCCCATAACCACCCATAAGGAGACTCGCTTTCTCCCCTACGGTTTTACCCGGCCGCATATCCTTTCGCCCGGCGGCCTGATCGAGGAAAACAGCAAAAAGATCAAAGATTCAGAAACGCGGATGAGAACAAACCGGGCTCAGCATACCAGAAAGATGGATCGAATAAACGCCGGAATAGCTTTTATGCACGAGTACTTTAAGGTCCAGATATATACCGCGGCAATCTTTGGCGAGCATATTATCCAATGGATGCTCCACCGCGAAAACGGCAACCCAAAAAGTTACCTGTTAAGCCGGAGCCTCAATTATAAGATAAGGTCTCCCTATTGGAGGACAAAGGTTGCCCTGCTTATCGTCTCGGGCAGTCCCGACCGGAAACAAATAAGACACATTCAAAAATTAGGTTTTGGCAGAGGGTTAAAGCTTACTCCTCCGCTTACCAGAAACCAGCGGCATAAGCTCCTTTTCCAAATTCTCGCAAAATATCCTAAAAAAGCCCAAACCAGGATACAGCGCGCCGAAGGGGTCGATGCCCTCCTCCGCGCCGAGATCATGGTCCAATTGGCCTTAACCGCTCCCGACAAAGCTGCCACTAAAAAATATTTTAAATTAGCCGATGACGCGATCAGCGCGCTGCAGACCAATCTTAAAGATATTTTCGATCAGCTTAGAACCAAAAGAAAGTTCATGAAGATCCGCAACCCCTTCTTCCTTGCTATTAAGAAACGCTTCCTTTTCGGAAAAGAGCGGGGGGTCCCGGTCCAGGACCAGATCGTCTCTGAGATCCTCTTCAGCCGCGGCCAGGTCCGCATGTTAAGGGCCCAGATCCTCCAGTATCAGGCGGGGAGACTCAACAAACAGACTGAGGTATTTAAGAAACTACAGAAAGCCTATAAAATGCTTCAAGCCTCCGTCCCTTATCTGCAAGGGATCCATTACCAGCAGGTAAAAAGGATGGCCGCCGCCTGTTTGATCCAGATGGGTTTTATTGCCAAGGATCTGGAGGGGACAAATATCCTTAAACTCGGCACAGATAAAGTGTTTAGGCAGCTCCGTAAATGGGAGCTGGAAGTTTACGGGAGAAATAAAGTCGGGAAAAGAAGCTACACCGCCTTCTTCCGCGCCGCTAAGGTCTTAACCAGGGGGCTCCCTAACGAAAGTGTCCTCAACTGGATCGCCGCCTACAATAAACAGGTCCCTAAACCTTCTAACCAATCCGCCTGGCTTAAGCAGATCAATGCGTATACCAGGATCTGGCTGGCCAAATTGGAACTGGTGAACCTTCAGGAACAGAGAAAGGGACACCCCAACCAATACCTCAAGATCCAAAAACAAAAGATCAAAATCATCGAAAGGATGCTGCGGATCGTAGCAAAAATCGGGATCGATCCCGATATCTTATCGGATGTGCTTACCGCCCTTTCTGAAGCCCTTGCCCAGCAGGCATTTATCACCCTAAATCTTGGTAGTAGGACCGCTTCTGCTAAATTCTTAACCAGCGCCAAAGCTTATCTTATAAAAGCGCTTAAAAACGCCAGCCCGCAGACCAGGGCCGATATCAACCTCTGGCTGGCAAAGATCTTATACATCGAAGCCGGCAATTCAGATACCACCCAAGCAAGAAGAAGAATCCTGGTTATTGCCCAAAAACATATCTCCAAAGCTCTCGGCCCGGATATCTTAAGGGGCCCTCAACTTTCGTACGCGCTGCAAACCCAGGGCGAGATCTACTTATTACAGAAAAAACTGTCCAAAGCCCTGGTCGAAATTAATAAGGCGATCAACATCTTCCCGCAAAATTATGGCGCCCGCGCAATTCGCGCCGATATTTATAGTCAGCAGGGACACCATCAATTAGCGATCGATAAATATAACGCGCTTTTAGCGGCGATCAGAAAGTCCTTCCCCCACCCTGATCTCAAAGCACGCATTAAACTGGGGATCGCCGAAGCTAAGATGCGCAAGGGCGAAAACTATTCGAACAAAAATGTTGCCGCTCTAGAGCTTGCCGTCCCCGACGTGCTTAACAACCAGGCCGTGGGATCCTTCCTTATTACCCGTGCGATCAGCGCCCTGATCGAAGCCTACGGCACCAACGAAGATTGGCACGATAAGATCATCTTTATCACCAAATATCTCCTTGGGCAGAAAGTTGAAAACGGATCGCTGCCAAAGGCGTTAAAGGATTCCCTTACCAAGATAAAGGACGTCGCTAATGTTTATCCCCGATTTAGGGCAATCCTCTATCTCAAGCTGGCCGAAACGCTGATCTGGAGGAAAAAGTTTGCTGAAGCGTCAAAAGTATCAAATGGGGACGGGATCCCCAAAGCCCTGCTTGATCAAGTAATTAAGAAAGACAGCGAGCTTTATCCTGCATATCTTTTAGTTAAGGCCGAACTAACCATGAGAAAAACCCGCACTTCGGGTTCGGTAATGAAACTCTCATTACAAAGAGCGATCTTCCAGGCTCGCCAAGAAGATCTCGATCCCAACCTTTATACCCGGCTGATCCTCGACCAAATGGAAGGATTATCTTACGAAAAGAGGTTTAAAAAGATGGTCGAGCTTGGCCTCAAGTATCAAAAATACCACCTGGGGAAGATAAAAAAACTGTTTACCTTAAAAGGGCGGCCGATCAGCTTCTTAAAATTCAAATACAAACTCTGGTTAAAGATCGCTAACGCTTACAGCTGGCTTGCCGGGAAATTAGGGCGTAAAGGAAAAGCAGCACAAAGTACAAAATTCTATCGGTTGTCACTAAGGGAATTAACTAGAATTCTTAAAGCCACCAAGAATATCCCCGACACTCTTCCTTATGGAGATCTAAAGAAGATCTTTCAAGGGCAGGTTTACGTCAGCCGTGGAGATATCTACTTGGCCGACTGGAAAAATCCTAAGTTCCAACCAAGCAAAGGCAAAGCATGGAAGACCGAAAAATACGATCTCTCCGAAAAATGGTACAACCAGGCTCGAACCACCCTTGAAGGGTTAACCGAATATTCAAAAGATGCCAAGATCGCCATGACCTCCACCTTCTTCGGCTTAGGCGAACTCTACCGCTTCGCTAAAGGAAAGAGAGATTATCAGCTTTCCAAAACAAATTACGAAAAGGCGGAGGGATGGGCGTTAAAACTTCCGGTGCTTAACGAAGACCGTGATGTTTTAATGACCAAACTCAATTTTGGGTTAGCCAAACTCGAGCAGCAGGAAGGGAACAATAGTTTGGCCTGGGTCCGGCTCTCCAAAGCGCTGAAACTTTACAAGCGGATCCTGGTCCCGCCGGAAGAATTAAAAGGGCCGCTTTTAAGAATGAAGCAGGATGTTTATGAACCGCATATCACGACCGGTTTTGAAATGTTTAACGACGTGAGCGCTATCGAAACCCGCCTTGGAATTACGTTAAGACTTCCGGTTTGGCGGGACCAATTAACCCTGTATGCCCAAAACTTTACCGACCACCGCACCGACATCCGGGGCCGCTCGACCGTCAACAACACCTATCTTGGCTTAAAACTTAAACCCGATTTTCTTAAAAAACGGGTTACCCTCGATTTTAAATGGAAGGCTTTGATTCCCAAGTATCTACCATTGAGATCAGGAGGATCAGAAAACGCTGCCGCGGTTAAACCGCTCTATTTCAGAAGGCCCGATATCGGCCTATCCCTCAGCTACTGGGGCAAATATTTTACCGCCGCGTATTCCTGGAACAAGAACATCGAAAACAAGCTGCTTGACACCCACTATCTAAGTATTATGGGTAATATTGGGGCGACCAAGAATCCGTTTGCCCAGATCAAAGTTGGGCTCATTCTGAATTTATATAATTTTGTCTTCTTAAACAACACCGGGAACGAAGAGACCCGCAATCGGCGCTCCTTGGCCCTCGGCTTAAATTACGAACTCGACTTAGCCGAACTCCTCAAGCCGAGAATCAGCCATAATTTGCTAAAAATACGCGCCTTTGTAAATATTCCAATTTATGAGCGGGAATATAACCCGGCACAAGGGATAACCACCCATCGCACCATTGGCACCGGCCCGTGGCAGTGGGGGCTTGGGCTTGAGTATAACATGGGAAAATACGGCAGGATCCAGCTTACCGGCAACGTATCTCACCAGAACACTACTACCTTCAAGTATTGGAGCTGGGGACTCGGTTTCAATTGGCTGCTCCGCTTTTAAATTTTAGCTGAAATTTTACCCGAAAAGTGTCGATAATGTATTAGGAGGAAACAGCATGATCGCAACAACATTACCATCACGAGTAAGAACTGCCGTCCGGAAGTATAATAACAGCGCGCGTTCTCCTTATGCGACTGTACGTTTTGCCAGGAAAAGACCCGGCTTTGTTATCCCAACCGCCGCCGTAGGTATCTGGGGATTGGGAGCGATCGCTCCAGGCGCTATTTTAACCGTTCTCTCCGGCATCGAAGTAATTGTGGACGCAAAAAACATCGTAGAGCCATCTAAGAAACCCGAAGTCAGGTTTTCAACCGCCAAAGCCATCGGCGCCGCCGGGGTCGCCGTTGGCGGAGCATTGCTCCTGGCAGCTTCGAGCTTTGCCGCCGCCGCGATTGGGACGATCGGCGTAGTTGGAGGGTTCTTGACCCTGGGGGTCGAAAAACTGGTCCGTTTTGTAAAAAAACGAAAAAGTATAAATCAACTGAAATCGCTCGTAAAAAATGATGATGATATTACAGCGTTAAAAAGAGAACTGGATGCCCAAAAGGTTCCGCATAAATTACAAGTAAAACTGTTAAAAAAGTTAAAGATTGGAGAGGTCGTGGTATAAATGGATATCGCTGGAGATAATGGAATATACAATATTTACAGAAACGGGGAATTAGTCAGCGCCTACGACATGAATTCCCAGCAGTGCGTTTCTCCAGAACCGAGCGCTCCGGAAGACGTTAAATATGCCTCTCCGCTCGCGATCGAGTTCCACGCCGCGATCGAATCAAATGCCAAACCGGCCTGGTACAAGCGCCTGGTAAATGGTGTTAAGAATCTCTGGACCTCAAAGTCCGATGGAGCCGTCGGCTGCGGGGAATGGATCACCGGCGGGAATGTTAACGAAAGCTGTACCTCTTTAGACTCCGCCTTCGGCAACCTGACGGTCAACGCTTCAAGCTTCAACTCTTCGGGAAAGATAGAGCTGGGTTCAACCGTCTCCTTTGATCTCGCGATTACCAAGCCCGAATGTGTTGATGATCCTGCTGCGCTTACCGTTACCCTATTTGCAAACTCTTCATTAGATTCCGGCGATACTGCGGTTGGCGTCCCCATGGCCTATGATACCGATACGAAAATCTTCTCCGCATCGATCGTTGCCAATGAGATCTGGGGCCCGCCGATCAGGGCTGAGATCAGAGACTCAAGCGGAGAGCTGCTATTGGAAAAATTCATTTATACTCAGCTTGAGTTTTCTACTCCGCCTCAAGATACCTGCGATCTTTATCCAAAACCAAAGGTCACCCCCGGATATAGAGTTCAGGTTGATCCCTCTGAAGTCATTCCCGGAGAATCGGCCTCTCTCTTCTTCCCGATGGAAGCGATCTTTGACTGCAATGATACACCAGTGGCCGAAGCTGGCCATCTCCAGGTCTTTTTCATTATTAATAATCAGTCGTACGAAGCCACTCCCGGGCTAAACACATTTTATGCGGATATTAATACCACTAACGAATGGAATCCCGGATACTATCCGATCGGGATCAAAGTTAAGGATAAATCCACCAACGCCTTTCTAATTCCCGAATCGGCCGCTGCAGGTTTGGTTATTAACAACCCTTCAACTAATACCGAAATACCATCAGTTACCATCGGTTATTTAAACTATTCCTACGGTTTGGATGATACAGCAGAGAACCCGAATATTATCTGTAATTCCGACGATCCAGCGGCGACCTTTTCCTGGACAATTACCCGTCCGGGGCCAAACGGCAACGGACAGACGATCGAAAATTTCGCAGGAGCAACTCTCCTTCCATATACTTTTGATCTTCTGGGAAATTACGCTTTTAAATGTCTGGTTACTGCCGGAGATAATGAAACAACAAATTATTATATCAGGACATTAGAAGTATATGGTCAGTCTGTCCCTATGCCGGCCATCACCGCTGCCCATAATCCAGCCAGCGGCCCTGGTTCCGGCTATAACATCGATTTTGACGCCACCCACAGTTACTCGCCAATTGGCGCCGGCATCATTAATTATGAGCTATTCTACGGCGACGGGTCACCGGCCGAATCCAACGCAACCGGACTATTTTCTCACGCCTATCCTAATCCGGGAGCGGGAAACAACGCTGCCCACACCGCATACTTAACAATTACCGACGAGAACTATCAGACAAACACCACTTCGATCCCAATCTCGCTTTGGGGGGACTGAGCGATTTAGTAGTGCTGTAGTGTGGTAGTATCGTAGTATTGGTTCCTACACTACAACACTACAAGACTACATCCCCGCCCCCACTTATATATAATGTAAAACTCAGTATGGAAAAGTACCGGTTAAAGGTTAAGCTTGTCTCTAACGGACCTCATCAAACCCCTTAGGAGGCGCAGAGTTATTTCTCGCAGATCTTCTAGCTCTCTCCATTCATTCTCATTAATAAAATTCAAATCCCGAGAAAGCAATAAATAGGTTTCCAGCTCACCTAATGATCCCTTAGCTACATTTAGAAAATAGAGATACTCCTTTTTACTTCTTCTCTCATAACCCTCGGAAATGTTAGCAGGAACCGAAATTGAACAGGAGCGCATTGGATAATTATTAGTTATTTTATATACCAACAACGACAACTCATACCCCTTCTGCCACACTATCAAATCCTTAAAACCATTCATCTCCCATCTCCTCCTATACTATTAACTGCAACACTACGATCCTACTTAAGAATAGAATAGCAATCCCATTGCCCCCTCACAAACACAGCTGAAACCTAAAATATCTCGACAATTACCCCCAAAACTACAACACTACAATACTACAAAACTACTTAACAATTATTTCCCATAAAAGTGTCCCGCTCTGCGGGATCCCGCGTAACATCAACATATATAATGAACGCGGGAAAATTTCCAAAAAGAATTTGACGAAAAAGTGAAATTATATGGATAACTTACCGATAAATACATAGAGATAGTGTGCCTTTAGGGCAAGAACAATATAGATTGGGAGGAATAATTAGAATGATCGGAAGATATATTAGCCCGGTAAGATTAAATCAGTTGCAAAAGAAAATGGCGCCGCCAAAACAACAGAGAAATCCTTTTTCTCAGCGCCACCCAAAATTATTTCAGCTATTAACCGCTCCGCTTTGGATGATAATGGGAACCGTTCCTTCATCCGGCGGTCCAAAAGCTCCTGATTCGCTTTTAAAAGGCAACCCAAACATATCGGTAAGCGGAGAGATAAACACCAAAACCGGCGCAACTACAACAGCACCACATCCGCCCGCAAAAACTACTATGAAAGTGGATCCCCTCCCCCCACCCGGACAAGAAGCAAAAGTAGCAGAAATAGACCAGGCGATCACTAATTTTTCAGGACCGAAGTTGGCGGGAAAATGGAAAGCCTTAATATATGCCCTTCCGATCGCGATCGGGGCGGCCCTCCCTTTTGTCAGCGTTTTTGCCAGCGTTGGAATATTCTTTCCGTTAATATTAGGAAAAAGCGCGGCCGCCGCAGCTGGAGTTCTTGTTGGAAGCAACGCGCTTCTTGGCGCTATCCTGGGCGGAATAACCCATTTTGCCGCGACAAAAATTATCAAATCAAAAGCAGAAAAAGTAATTTATGATGCATTTACTGATAACGAGGATATTCTCGCGAAGGCGCTTCTCCCTTATACCAGAGCTGATGGAAGACCAAAAACAACCGAAGCAGGGACCAAAGTAACCGAACTGTTTATTCCTGAGCATAGAGAAAAACTGGATGCCGCAGTCGACAGGGCGGTTACCGGCGGAAAAACTGCTGCGGATGAAATTATCCCGCTTGATAGCATGGACCTGCCTCAAACTGGAGGCGTTGACCAGGCCGCTTTCGATTATTCGGGGACCCTCTCCCATTATAAAGAGTTAGGCGTTATTGGAAAAGGCGGAATGGGCGAAGTCCTTCTGGTTGAAAACGTAACCGGGCACAAATACGCGCTAAAGGTATCAACTGCCGCAAAAGGGGCTATTTCGGAATCCGAAGAATCAAAAAACACGGTCATGGCATTTTTACAGCGCGCATGGCTCGAATTCACCTCTGGCAAGAAAATAAAGCATCCTAATATCTGTTCGACCGTAGACACAAATATAGACGTTAAATTTCCAAACATTACTAGACCGGAAAAATTTAAACACACCTTCGAGATCAGCCAGCTCAAGGAGGCGGGGGATATTTTTATCGTAACCGAGTTTGTCCCTGATAAGCCCGGTTCAGACGATCCGGCGCCAAACCTCGATGGCATCGCCAAAACCGGCCTTACCCACAAACGCGCCATCAAGCTCTTTGCTCCGGTAATCGACGCCTTAAGTTATGCCCATCAACACGACATTTATCACCGGGATATTAAACCAAAAAACCTGGTGCTCACCAAAGACGCTCAAGGCAAAGAAAAAGTGGTTATTATCGATTTTGGTATTGCCAAAGATACTACCGAAGCGACCCTGACCGCCGGACAGCATGTCGTCGGGAGCCCGTACTATATGGCCCCTTACGCCTACTCTGTAATAGCAAAGACCCAAAAAGGATTGAACGCTTTAATTGACATCTACGAGCTTGGAATTACCATGCTCGAATGTATAACCGGAGAAAATCCGTTAAAAAGCCTGAAACAATCTGAATTCTACATGAAATATTTGGTAAATCCGGGTGAGCCAAAATATCAGGCAATGCTTCAAAAAGCCCTAGAAGACATTCCTCTAGAAGACATTCCTCATGAGGGATTGCGCAAGATCGTAACCAAGATGATATCGCACGATCCGGAACACAACTTCCACTCTATGGCCGACGTCTCATCCGCCTTTAAACCCCTGAGCGGTTCAAATGGTAAAACAAAAACCGAAGCTACCCCAAGAACCCCGGGATCCTTTGCTCCGGCGGCATTTGAGCCGACTGCGATGCAAAAGGTCCCTGAAGAAGATGCCCTGGCTGGCCAAAAACCGGCAAAAAAAGGGGTGGAACCAAGGCCAAGTGGAGCGGCGATCGCAAAAAGAACCCTTCAGCCATCATTCAAGCCTGCCGCCCCCAAGGCGCCGGAAATACCCGAGAGCACGCTTGATGATGTAACGTTACTGCCTAAAGCTGGCGAATTTGATCTCCAAAACCGGGCAAGCGTGATCACTTATATGTTAACTGTCCAGCAGGATCTATTCACAAAACCTGACATGTTAACTGCAAAAGACCTACAAACTGTCGTGCAAAATCTCAGCAGGATACTTGCCGAATATTCATCCGATCCGGATGTCCAATTACAATATCCTATGCTAATGGCCAAAGTATCCAGCCTTGTTCTCAAGGGAGGTCCAGTATAATGCCTGTTAATTTTGGAAAAATAACTTTAGCCCACTTGCGCAACATCAGGAAAAAAACAATACCACAAGCAAGGTGGAGGGGCCCTCTCGCAAAACTTCTACAAAATGTTATCCAGCCGATCGCATTGGGACAGGCGCAAGTTGACGGGAAAATAAAAATGGAGGCCCTTGCATTACAAGGACAACTCACATTAGCATTAATGAAGCTGCCCGCGGAAAAACCTGCGAACATTCCCCCTCCCCGCCCCGAAGAAGCGCAAATAAAGGTACTTGAAAACGGTAATCCGGAAAGCACCAAAAAAGCCCTAAGGGCATTGCTTGCGCAGGAGAGTTATGAGCAACCCGTGCATATCTTTGTGGCCGCCCGAAACTGGATCGGACATGAAGATAAGGCAATAGAGGAACTGATAGGTGAACTATATGCCCGCCTTCCCAACTGTGACATCCGCTCCGGCGGCATAAAAAACGGAGAGATAGACCTATCGGACAAAGGAATATACGGCATCACTAATGTAGGCGGAAGGAAAAATAATCAGGATGGAATGGCTTATGTTGAAGCGAACGGAAAAAAATATCTCCTGGTCGCCGACGGCGTGGGCGGAGCGGCAAATGGAGAGGTCGCTTCGGATATCGCCCTTTCCGCGGCCATGCTCGCGATCGAAAATGGATTAGATCTGCCCAATATTGTCGATGCCGCCAGCAAAGGACTAAGAAAATACATTTCTGATTTTAAAACCTCATATAAAACTGAGTACGGCTATGCTCCGCATGAAGCACATTGTCCCGATACCACATTGGCGATCCTTGAGATCGGCGAAAAGAGCGCCCGCGTCGCGCATATCGGGGACAGCTTGATCGTTCGTTCGAAATATGGCGGGGAATTGGAGCTCCTGACCGCCCCCGATTCAGTAATAGGAGGATTAGCACGCCTCGAAGTAGAGGAAAAGAGCGGAGAAAAAGATACAAGAGCCCCATACGGAGAGGATTATCTTAAAAAGCTCGATGCCGGAAAAAACAACCTCAGGGCTAACGTTATTCTTCAATCCCTGGGAAAGGATGAAATTGATATCACTGTCACAGAAGTGGCAATCAAGGAAGGGGACCGTTTCCTGGTCCTTTCTGACGGCCTGCAGGAAATGACGTTTAAAAGGATAAAAGAAATATTGACCGAAAATAAATTATCGCCGGTCGCCGAAACCGCGCGAGAATTAATGAATAAAGCAGTTTTAACCTCAAAAGATAATATTACCCTTTTCCTTTTCGAAAAGGAAAAGATTCATGGAGTCGATGAAATGGGTATCAAGGTAGAAACAGGATCGAGCGCGACAAAGACGTTTCCGTCAGGAGCAATAAACGAAGCGGCAAAAATAGTAGATACGCAGGCGGCTATTAGAGAGGCGACCGCTTCGCTGGAAGCGAAACTAAAAATTGCCCGCAATCAAGTCGTCGACCTCAAAACCGCTCTGCAGGTCGCCGAACATGATCTTGGTCAGGCAACTGCCGCAAAAGAAGCCGCCGAAGGCAAAACTGCTGATGCGCTCAGGGCAAAAAACCGGGACCTTATGGCCCGAGCCCATGCCCTTGGTAACCTTGCCTCCGAAACCGACGCCCTAAAAGAGACCATCGAAGGCGCAAGGATGTCTTTTAAATTCCAGCTTGACCAGTTAGATAAATGGTATAAAAATGCTTTAGCCAAAGACGAAAACATACCGGAACTAGGGCAAACCGTGGACAGCCTTAAAAAAGAGATCGCTGAACTGAGCTCCGATCCAGACAAAAATTCCCGACTCATAACCATGAAAGAAAAACGATTGGGAATAACCCAAAGATTATTAGACAGCAGCCGTGCATCGCTTAGCTCCAAATACGAGGCAGAAAAAAAGCGAATTTTTACAGACATGGCAACCATTCTTCAGGATATCGATCCGGCCAGCAAACCCGGCAGCGTTAAAGACGGTATGCGGATGTTATCTTTGGAGACCGAAAAAGTTTCAGCACAAGCGGAAAAAATAATCGCTAATGCCGATAAGATCGACGCGCGGCTCGGGCAAACAGCCTGGGATATGCAGCAAACGGCGCTAAGGCTTGCAAAAGGGGCAAAAGATATACTCGATTACCTGGGAGTAAATGACATAAACACATTAAACCCGAATGCCGGAAAAAAGACCTGATACGATTTGCCCGAAAAGTGAAATTATTGCCAAAAGGTATCGATAATACATTAGGTAAGAACGGCCATACGGCCTAATTAAGGAGGAAACAAAATGAGTTTCGATCTATCAATGAATTACAATGTGGTGAGCAAAAGGAGCGGAGATGTCGTCGGGCAGTACAGCGCTGACGAAGGAATGTGTATCGCAAACGAGCCGGCCGCAGAGCCGAAACCAGCCGCCAATATTGATCTGCCTTCTATCGCGTTTAAACTTAAGGCTGAAGAGCCCTTTTACAAAAGAGCGATCAACTGGGTCAGTGATATATGGTCCAGCAAATCTGAGATCAGCGCCGTGGGATGCGGCGGAGCGTCAGGGGACAACATTGTCGACCATATTGGCGACGGACATGTAATGGACCCCAGCGACGGCGGTGTCATGGATGGATCGATCCCCCACCCGACCGATGATGGCGGCAACTTATTTATCGGGAGCGGTTTTGTCGATCATATCGAAAGTTCAGGAACCGATCTTATCCAGGGAACTGGATTACTTGCAGTAAGGTCCGGCCGTCTAGTCGGCTCCGGCCTGCAAAGTGTTGACCTCGAGATCAGGGTCGCTAGCAACCCGCTCGCTATCCAGATCGACTGGGACGGCAACGGGATCATCGACAGCCCTGACATCGTGATGGGTTGTTTTGACGGTTTGATCAATCTCGGCATGTTAACCGCCGAAGAGTATGAAAACCGTGAGCTCTGGGGAATTTCGGGATGCGAAACCCCGGAATACGATAAGCTTTGGTCTTGCCCGGATGACGCCAACAACCGGCTCCCCCTATACCTGGCATATTACTACCTGATATGTTATGCTGATGGAGAACCCACACACTTCGAAGATAACCGGTACTTCAGCCCGGAAGACTTACTCAACCCAGGTTTTGACCCTTCGAATTCTCAAAGAATCGGCACGGTTTGCACCGAAGACGCGAGCAATATGGCTCCGTATGTCATTGACATCCCTCCGGTATGCAACGAAACCGGAGAGACCGGTGTCGAGTTCGGCTACAAAGTTTATATCGACGCCAGATCAGCGGTCGACGCCACCTATTACGCGCCGGTGTCGGTCACGCTCAATCTGTCGCAGGGGGAATAATCGATGAAGATAAAAAAGTATTTTAAATATCTGCTCTTTTTAACGGCCCTGCTGATCGGCCTTAGCGCTTCAGCTCACGCAATTACCGCGGTTACCCCCGCCAAAAGCGCGATCAACCCGATCTCCGATACGCTTTATATCGTCGACAACTCAGTCCCGCAAATTAAAATATACGCGAAATCCGCGACCATTCCTTACGAATGGAAAGGTACTGTCGCGGGCACGATCCCACTTCCGGCCGGTTCCAAATGTTACGGGCTCGCCGTTTCACCAAACGGGGATACATTATATATAAGCATCAGCAACGGTAAAAACTCTGCCGTCCAGGCTCATGGGTTAACCCCTTCTACCGGTATTCCTACCGGGACCGTCAATGAGATGACCGGCGCCTATTGGGCGTCCGCATCTTCTCCTGCCGGAATGGCTGTTGGCGGCAACAACCGCCTCTTTGTCGCTGATCAGGGTATCGGCAGAATGCTTATCTTCGATACCTTAAACGACACCTATGTTAAAGCGGTTATCACTAATCTCGCTGGAAAGACCAATCTTTATGATATCGCGGTCACTTCGACCAGCGCCACTTCGTACAAGGTATATCTTTCCCGTAAAGTTTCGGCTGGAGAGATCTACGTCTTTACCTACGGAGACGTAAACGACACTGTGGTTTACGAGAAGGTCATTAACACCGATCTTACCTACCCTACTTATCTTAAGTTCAGCAACGACCGGCTCTATGCCGCGGTCAACGGTTACGATGATGTTGTCGTGAAGGCTTACAACACATCCGACGAATCATTGGTCGGAAATGTCACCTGTGATGTCTCCGGGTCGTACGGATGGAATGCCTTTGACGTTACCCGGGACGGCAGCAAAGTGGTATTCAAAAAGGCGCAGGATGCCGGCGAAAACACCACTAAAATATACAGGATCAATACCTCCAGTATCCCTGGAGCAGGGACCGAGATAACCAGCGCCATTAAGGCCGACGGGCTCTCTGTTGACAACAATGGGGAATACGCGGGATTAAGCAACAGCCCGGACGGGAATTTTGAAGATTATAGTATCTATGCCGGAAATCAATATCCCAATAATCCGACAAACCTGGTGCAGTACGCGCATGACGGGACAACTGTGCTCCAAAAAGGGGAAGAGACAGATAATAATACGGTAATCGTCGAGTTCACAGTTATCGATCCGGATGGAGACGAAATTATTCCAAGCGCCGGATACCGGATAGCGGAGACGATGGACCCCCCGACCAGAATTTCTATCGATCCCGTCCCTTCAGGGACCACGGTAAGGATCACTTTTGACGGACTAGCGGACGGCGCATACGAATGGATGGCCGTAGCCGATGATGGGAACCTTATGGTCCCTACCACCCCTTATGGTGGTGACGGCCTCGGAAATGGGGGGACCGGGCCTGCCGACTTTGTAATTAACACCGGCGGCGGAGAGTTCCAGGTCACCGAGACTTATCCGACTAATAACGAAACGGATGTCGCGTTAAACGCGCCGGTCACGATCAAGTTCAACCGCGCGGTCGACACCAGCACATTCAGCATGAACATTACGCCAAACGTGAACTTTGACGGCATTATCTGGACCGAAGGGAATACGCGGGCAAGCCTGCCTCACGCCGGTGAACTATTCACTGTCGGCACAGAATATACATTTGATGTCGGCGCGCAAAGCACCCTGGCAGAAACTTTAACTGGCACAACCCAGTTTACTTTTACGGCGTCAACCGATCCCAGCAAGTTAGCTCCATACATAATTAATACTACTCCGGTTGAATCTTCAACCGATGTAACCTTAAACCAGGAAGTTATTATCACCTTTAACCAGGATATTAACCCGGCAACCTTTACCTATTCGATCAATCCGGATCCAACAGGATGGAGAGCTGCCGAGTGGAATTCACCTACCCAGGTAACGCTGGTCCACGATACTCCTTTTGCTATCGATACTTTATATGAATTTGACGTGACTGCGGCAGACGGGGCTAACGGACACGCCTTGATCCCCGGCACCCAGCCAAATCCGTTTACTTTTGAAACCGGCTCTACTGCCGGAGATCCGATCGTAAATATCGAGATCACCCGCGATGGCGATGATCCAGGTTCTGGAATAACTATTACCTGGGACACGATCCCTCCGGGACTCGGCGTGGATGTTTATAAATTGACCTGCCCTACCGACACGGATGGCAACTATACTTCGTATTTTACGACTGCCGCCGCGGATTGGACTTTGGAACAGGCCAATGTTACAATTGGCTCCATAACGATCCAAAACCAGGTTGGACAAGGAACCGCAGAATACTACAAAATTATACCTACCGGAAATACACTGCAAGATAGCGACCTGGAGACCAATGTGGCCGGGAAGTTTGATATTGCGGTTGGGACCGAAATTGAAAGATTTTTCATCTCAAGTCCTTTAGAGCTAAGTGATACCACGCTTGAAAACGTAATAGGAAATCAGGCCGCGGATACGGATATGATCATGTCTTTCGACATCGGCAAAAACGTAACCGAAGGATCGATCTTTTCTGGTGGTGTTTGGGATACTTATCCTGGCGCCACAGGCCCAATTACCGATATTGAAATTGGTTACACCTATGGTTATTTCACGATGACCAGTAGATTTATCACTCTTGTAGGTATGGTCCGAGAAGCCGATTACGACCGCACCTTAGATGGCGGGGCCTCCATGCCTGCCAACTGGATGGCTAACCCTTATCCAATACCAGTTGATATTGTTAATGCTGGATTAAATGCCTCATCCTATGCCCCAAGTCCGACAGTCGCAGCTATGGCTTATCATTTCGACGCAAACGCCGACACAATTGGCGGCGTAGATGGCGTCGCTGTCCATACCGAATCAGCAACATGGTTAGATGGAACATTGGCTGCTCCAACGACATTACAGTTGATCCCAGGTAAAGGTTACATGCTAACCGAACCTGTTCAGAGCTCAATCAATTGGAACATGGTAAGACCATACTAAAAGGGAGGAAATAGAAATGTTAAAAAGATTCTCAAAAATATTGATTGCAGTCGGGTTGGTCCTTTGTGCAAGCGCGGCATTTGCGACTTCTGTTACAGTAACTGCCACCGATGTAACAAACCACTCTGGAACGCCAATTGCACCCGGGGCATATGTACAAGTTATTGACTCTGCTGACGCAAACGCTGGAGCACCAGACGCAAACGGACTTCCACAAGGAGATACTGTTATTGAACCACCAGTCGGAGTTACAATTAGCGGCGGTTTTTCGGGCATAAGAAACATAACCGCTGGTAATTATGTTTATATTCGCGTCTGGGAAAACTGGGATGGCACCGGAACTCCACCCGTCGGGGCCTATTATGGCACAAGTACGCCAGAAAATGTCGGCACAGGATTTATCATGCTGCCGAGTGGATACAATCCCCCAGCTTTCTCAACCACTACTCAATACGGAGTTACTACGCTTAACATTACTACCACCAGCTTAGCTGGCGGAACTCAGGGAGTATCCTATAGTCGTTCCGTTTCAGCAACTGGCGGAACAGCTCCTTATACATGGTCAATTTCTGCTGGATCTCTGCCGGCCGGATTAAGCTTAAATGCTTCTAGCGGATTGATCTCTGGAACACCGACCGGAACTGGAACATCAAACTTTACTGTTCAGTGTTCAGATTCTGGAGCACAAACCGATACTCAAGCATTATCAATAAATATTGGTACTGCTGCTCAACCTACCGTTACCGGCATCAGCCCGACCAGCGGAAACCAGGGAGCTACTGTCCCTGTAACTATCAGCGGATCAAACACCACTTGGACCGGAGGCGAAACTATAACGGTTGCCCCTGATACCGGAATAACTGTTAGCAACGTGGGTGGATCGGGAACGTCTCTAACTGCCGACTTTGTTATCGACGCAACCGCTCCATTAACCGCTAGAACCATAACAGTTTCTGGCGCCCAAGGTTCGGCAACCTTTACCGTTAACCAAAACGGCGGCGGCGGAATTACCGTAACACCAAGCAATGCCTATGTCGGCCAGACTATCGTCGTCACCGGATCAGGCTTTGGCGCAAATCCGGGAACGATCACCGTCGGCGGCGCGACTGCCAACCCGACCGCGTGGAGCGACAATTCTGTCACCTGCGCTGTCCCATCCGGAGCAACCTCTGGAAATGTTGTTATCGGGGCAGACGACGGAGCAATTACTATTACAGCCGGAGGAGTTATCATCGATGACTTCGAAGGCGGTTCAGTAGGCAGCTATGCCCAGGGGATGGCTGACTCTGGATACTACACCTACGGGACCGGAATAACTCCGGATAACAGCACGATTAACGCGGACGGGCCGCAGGCCTCCGCAGCCTCTCACGGGTCAAGAGGGATGAATATCCTCTACTCTTACACCAGTGATTGGGGAGGCGGATGGGGAGCTTCGGTATCAAATAGATTGGACCTGAGCGCTTACGCGAGCGACACCCTTACCTTCTATGTAAACTGGGACGGATCGTCTAACGTCATTAAGCTCAGCTTAAAAGATGCCAACGACGTGGTTTACGCCGCGAGCGTCTCTAACATGTCATTAAACCAGGCTGGCTATCACGCCATCCAGGTTGCCGGATCATCCCTCGTTTGGGATGCCGACGATCCTGCAAACGTCCAGGGAACCCTCGATTGGAGCCAAATCGTATCTTACGGTTTCTCCTACCCGTCGCAGGGGACCAACGCAAACTACCAGAATATCGACAGTTTCTACGCGGGAACTGTAAACTTCCCTGATGGACCGGTTGTTCCGACCGGCGAAAGTGAAGTGGTCATTACCCAGATCGAACCGAATGCCGGACCGGCAGGGACCAAGTTCACCGGTATCGGTTCCGGATTCGGCAATTCTCAAGGCCAGAGTGTCCTGGTCTTCGAAAACAATACTACCCATACCAGTTACCAGTGCGACGTCCTTTCGTGGAGCGATACTTCGATCGAAGCGATCGTCCCAAGACTGGCGCCGGCTGGCGACTATACGCTGAAAGTAATCAGATTAGCGATCGCGCAGGGAACTATCCAGGCTTACGAATCGAACCCGGCCGCCTTTAAGGTGACCTCAGGTTCGTCTTCGACCGGGAACGCAACCATCTATCCAAACCCGTTCAATCCGCGATCTGCAGATCCGACCCATAATACCGCGACTATCGGTTACAACACTAACGCAACCGTCATCGGTATCTATATCTACGATGCGACCGCCCGCCTGGCCTACCACCAGACAACTTCCGATCAGGTAAGTACAACCTGGGACGGAAAGGATATGAACGGTAACCATGTGGCCGATGGCCTCTATATCTTAAGAGTCGTTAACGAGGAAAACAAGAGCTTAATATCCAAAGGTAAGATCCTCGTGATCAAACAGTAAAGGAGTGAAAACCATTATGAAAAAACCAAAATCCAAAATCCAAAATCCAAAATTTATTATTGGAATTTTATTTGTCATTTGTTATTTGACATTTGTCATTCCCGGGGCGCTGGCCCAGGGCGGAATGGTGTCGGACCCGATGTCGATCGGCGTCGGCGCCCGCAGTATCGGCATGGGCAGGTCCTATGTCGGTGTCGCCGAGGGGAGTGACGCTCTCTTCATGAATCCGGCTGGCATCGCCCGGGCGGTAAACCCAAAGCTATCCAGCATGTACTGCTCACTCTTAAATGATGTAAATTACGCGGTCGTCGGCGGAGTTTATCCTTACGGCGACAAGAGCGCGATCGGAGCCGGGATTATCAATTCTTATACCGGCGGGATCTCGTTGACCGATTCAGACGGGACCCTGGCTGGAGACGGAGCCTGGAGCAGTACGGTCCTTTTTATCTCCGGAGCTACCTACCTCAATACTTTCCCGGCCTTAAGGAACGTCGATAAGGACGTCCTTATCGGTGGAAGCTTTAAGTACCATAGCGTTGGCGGATCGGGATCAAACGACGTTGCGAGCCTAGGCGACGCCGCCGGTACCGGCTACAGCGCGGACCTCGGACTGCTTTATCCAGCAACCGATTACCTGACCCTGGGACTTAACTATCAAAACGTTTTAGCCAGTAAGCTGACCCGTTCAACCGGGAGAAACGAAGATATTCCGTCAAACCTGAAGCTGGGCGCTAAATTCAATGTCTTAGGCAGAGAAGGAGAATCTTACACCACCCACAACACCCGAAGGCTTTATCTGAACCTCGACTACGATACCGGAGCAAACATCAACGATAATGACAGGATGCATTACGGGCTGGAGTTCTGGCCGGTAAGCAATCTCGCTTTCCGCACCGGGGTTGACGGACAGGATATCACCGCCGGCATAGGTGTCAGGTTGGCCGGGATCGAATTTAACTACGCTTATCACCCTTATTCGGGGATACCTGATAACGCCACCTCTTTCTTCTCGATCAGCTATATGGGAGAAGCGAGAAAGCGTGAATTACGGGTGCATATCGACAGCCCGAAAGACAAATCGGTCATTTATGATGATCACGTCGAGGTTTCAGGGTATGTCGAAGTTATCGCCGGAGATGAGACCCAGGCTGCCCCGGGCAGGATCGCGATTAAAGCCAACGGCGTGAGCATTCCGCTTGGCAAAGATCTTAAGTTTTCCGCTGATATCCCGGTAGACAAGGTCGGAAAGAAATTAGTTGTTTTCGAAGCTACCGATACCGCGGGGGATTATACCGCTAAGGATTTCCGGATGGTAAGGCTGGTCAACTTTGACGACGTTCCGGAAGGCTACTGGGCGCAGGCTCCAATCGAAAATACCGGAACAGTCGGGCTGGTCGAAGGATACCCTGACGGTACATTCAAACCGGAAAGAGCGCTTACCCGCGCCGAATTAGCTACCCTGCTGGTCCGTGCCAAAGGGCTCAAGCTCCCTAATCGCTCTGCCAGAAAAGTCTTCAAGGATGTTAAACCTACCTTCTGGGCAGCTAAATATATCGAAGTTGCCAAACGCGAAGGGTTGGTAAAAGGTTATCCGGACAAGACCTTTAGGCCGAACAACAAGATCAACAAGGCTGAAGGGATCGCGGTCCTGGTCCGCTTTGACAACTTAAAAGTCGCTTCTGAAGTATTTGAAAAACCTTACTGGGACGTGCCGGCCAACTACTGGGCGTCCAAATATATCCAGGCGGCTAAGGGAGCCGGAATGTTAAAGTTCGTAAAGAGAAACTATCTCCATCCGAAGACCAATCTGCCCAGGTCCGAATCGGTAGAGATGCTCTCAACCACCGCGCTGGCTGGCGGAAAGATCAAAGATCTTTATACCTGGGAAAAGGGATTCCGCAGGGAAAACATCCCAACCCGGCCGCAGCTGCGAGGTTCATTGCCGGTCGCTTCACTGTAATCTAGTTTAGTTAGACTTAACTTAGGGCTAACCTTAATTGGTTAGCCCTATTTTTTTGTCCTCACCCCGGAACTCTCACCCAAGCGCTCATTAACCAACAGCTTTTCTATCGCTCCCTCTCCCATAGGGAGAGGGCCGTTTAAGAAGTTTGTACAGTAGGGAATTGTTTGGGTGAGAGTTCCGGAGTGAGGAAAAATAACCTGAAATTTCTCCCAAATCCTCCCGATAATAAGATAGCTGAAAGGGCCAAAACGGCCCGGACAAATCTTTAAAAATAGTGAAATTTACCTAAAAAAGTGCCGATATATATATAGGAGAAAATAGGGAGGATTATGAGATGAAATTACTAACCAGAATAAGATCGTTTTTCCGTCCCCAGCAAAGACAAACGGTCACCTTAGAACAAAGACGTGGATTTTTAAAACAGAGCGCCGCAGCGGGCGCAACGGCTGCCCTGGCTTTATCGGGCCTTGGAATCCTTTCTTCTTGCGGGCCTAAACAAGTTGAGGTTGCGGGAAGCAAAAACAAAGCAGGCAAGTTTGTTGAGATCTCCTTTGCGGACCTGACAGCGATAATCTCCGACGCAAGCCCTAAAGTTAGCAATGAGATATGTAACCCCAAGAATCTGCTGATTGATAATCGACTGGGATTGAATACCAACAAAGACAACCAAAGAAAGCCTGTTTTAGCCAGGTCTTTTGCGAAAAGATTAGTTAATACTATCTATGCTGATCCATCCCAAAACAAGCGAGAGTTTTTAATCGGCTCTGCCCATAAGGCTCTGCAGAACAAAATAGCTTCCCTCTCCCCTGCTCAACGCGAAGCAATGATCACAATGCTTTCATCTGAAACTATTACGATCGGGGAGAAAGCTGTCCACAACCCTCTGTTTGACGTGGTTTCCGGTTTATCCGGCATCTTAACCGAATCCCAAAAGAAAGCTTGCAACCGGGTCGTTAAAGGTGTTGGCGATTTTCGGGTTAAATACCTTGGATTAAACTCCTCAAAGGTCGTTTTAAAAGGGCTTACGCCAGAATTTCTGCTTAAAGTTGCTAATGAGATAGAAAAAACCATAGATAAATGCGGCAAGCCTACTACCAGGACAGCACCTGCGCCAAGACCAGCAATGAAGGCTCCGATGAGAGAAACTCCGCGGAGATCACCAATGAAGCGGAAACCTCCCATGAAGAAAAAACCGCCGATGAAGCGGAAGCCTCCCATGAAGAGAAAGCCGCCGAGGAAAAAGCCGATTTTTGAGATCCCGCAATAATTTGTAAAAAAGTGAAATTTATCACTTAAAGTGCCGATAATAATATAGGAAATAATTAGGAGGGAAAAAATGAGATTAGGAAGAATGGTTAGATTAGCATCTTTAATAGGAGTGGGTTTCCTGGCGGCTTGCGGAGCAAAAAAGGCCCCAAAGCCTGTAGCGGACAGCATTTCAAAAAAGGATTGCAATGCGTTGATCAAAAAGGCGCAAGGGACACGGCCTTCGCCGATGACTCCGACCATGGCGACTGCAGCTAGCTGTAAGCCAACAACTCTTCATGCCATATCAGTAAGCGTTGCTCCTATCATTAAAAGGATCACACGCAATGGCACTCGCATTGAAGTTCTAAAAGGCGCTACTCAAGGCCAGTCATTTGCAGGTAAAATCCTTGGCATTTCAGTACAAGAGATCGAGCAGAAAGCAAATTGTAAGCTCTCTTCTCCAACGGCCTTAGCTCAAACCGGCGACCTCTCCATTTCGCTGGGATCGGGGATCACCGTTAGCAATCTAACTATTACTAATGGAGTAATCAGAGGAGATATCTCGATTTCAGCCAGCGCTACTCCTGGATCAAGAGATTTAGCAGTAACAATTAAGGGAAAAACGGTAACTGTAAAAAATTATTTTAGGGTCGTTAAGAAGCGAACAAGAGTTATTCGCTCTGGGATGACCGGAATGACCGGGAGGACTTTCGTCATAGACCAATAATAAAAGGAAGGCGATAAAATTATGCCAGATGCATCATTAACAGTACAAGTCAGCGACCCAAAAAGAGCTCTGCTTAAAGAGATCTTCGGCACTGCCATTACGGATGTGCGGACATCTGGCGGTTCGGATGTTAGTTCAACTACCGGGGAACTTAGCAAGATCACCCGCGCGATCTACAAGCTAAAGACCAAAAATCCAGATGCGTTTTATGCCTTCCAAGCTGCTCAAAAAGTGGTTGTAGCCGAACAGTGCAGCCTGAGACCGCCAAAAAGAGCCCTCCTTAAGAAGATCTTCGCTAAAGCCATTGAGATGATCAAAAATGGTGCCTATAAAAACAAAAATACCGGCAAAGCCCTTACCGGCAGAACAAATATTACTGCCAGGAGAGAGATTGCCCGACTTAGCAGATTAGTCTATAAACTAAAAACTCAAAACGCAAAGGCATTCTATGCTTACGTGGCTGCCGAGAAAAGAGTAGTTTTTAAACGCTGTGCATTAAAGAAAATATTCATTCCAATTATCAGCACAGTCACCACTTCCGCAGACGCTACCCAGGGCGGAGAAATTACGGTAACCGTTAAAGGTAAGCATATCCCTAAAGTTAAAGATCTTCAGATCAGTTTTCTAAACGGAAGCGATGTTGATGGTAAAATTACGATCGTCCCCAACTCGGTGGATGTCAAGGCTGACGGAAAAACCGTGACCTTTAAGATAAAGATCGCTTCAGACGCCAAGCTTGGCGCACGCGATCTCCGTATCGCCCATAAAACACATGTGCAGCGGTATCCAAAGCTCGCTACTACCAAGGCGAACGCATTGACCATCGTTCCCCCTCAATGTTCACCAACTCTTAGCGTGTCCCCCAGCTCCCTCAAGAAAGGTGAAACTAAGGAAGTTACCGTCACAGTTGATTGCCGCAAGCTGCCGGCAAATCCGGCGATCCTCGTTTCTCCAGCCGGAGTCAGTGTAAGCAACGTTAGGCGGATCAATGATACTACACTTAAATTTACCGCCAGCGCGCCTAATGACGCAACGGCAGGGAACAGGACCATCAAGGTCATGGACGGAAACAGGGTTCTGGCGCAAGGAAGTTTTAATATTGCCGAAGTCGCGGATGACAAAACTACGGCGCAAAGAATCGGAGACTTTGCATATACCAATCCGGCAACCGCTTTTCCGTTAAGATACGGGCCGATCGCCGGAAGTGAAGCATTAACCGCTAAATTCACCGGTGGATTCTCAAGCTCTGCTTTAGAATCACAGCGGGATAACGTTCCGGCTAATTTAAGGGCGACCACCGAACGGATATCACTTCTTTCAGGAAGGATCACTTTGGGAGATCGGCACCATCCAACCCCGGTCATGGGCAGAGAAAACACTCTCGTTAACGCCCTCTCCGGTAAAAAGTACAAAAGTTTCCCAAGCTGGCTGACCGTCGGTGCGAACCTGCAGTTGGCATTCGACTACAACCCAAAAGACACCATACTGGGAATGGCGGGAATTGGTACAAATTTTATCTTCTCCCCTATTTCTCAACTTGATATCGATGCCTACGGACACTTTGCCTTCCGCGGGACCAACTACATAGATCCAAACCGCCTCCTGTTCAGCGGGATGGACAACGTATTAACCGGCGGGATCGCTTTCGGCAGCAACCTGGCTACCAAATTCGCTTATTTAAAAGCATATGCCGAATTTGAGAACTCATGGAGAAATTATAGCAACGATACTTATGGGTTCTCATTCAACAATGGCGGCGGTGATTATGCGGTAAACACAGGATTACAACTGGCGCTTTCGCTAAACCGCAAATTCAAGAATAAAGGCGTTCCAAACATCTGGCTCGAAGCCGGCGGAACAGTTGCCGGAAAACGCTCGGTCCCTGAATATTCAGAAGGGGTCGGCCTTACCGGAACAACCCCGGAAAACGTTATGGGATGGAACATCCTTTTGACCGCACAGTGGTTAAATATCCCTGACTTCAAACCGTTTGCCGGATTTAGGTCAAGCGGTCTCCACCAGCAGGGATGGGACCTTAGGACCCAGTACCAGGCGATCGTCGGCTTGGACAGCAAAAAGCTGGGAAGGTTTGACTTGCGCTATACATATACTGATAACCCTACCCTCCATTATGGAGAACAGTCTCACTCAGTCTCCCTGAGGTATAACCTGCCAATCCTAAGGCAGGCCCTCTTTGGCGAAATTCAATACGATAGTGTTGCCGGAAAACACTTTGGCCGGGGTATCGTGGGGATAGATGTATTAAAGTTATTGCCAACTTCGAAATAACCTAGTTCAATAGTTTAGTGTTTTATATAACGCCGGACGCCTGTTTCCGGCGTTATTTTTTTTTGGGAGGGGCAACAGCCCTCACCCAAGGTATTCCTTACTGCTCAATCTTCTTAAACGTCCCTCTCCCCATGGGAGAGGGAGTGATTAAAAAACTATTGGTTAATGAGCGCTTGGGTGAGGGCTAAAAGGGAGAGGGGCAATATGGTTATCGATAAATTGCTTTATCTTTTTAAGGATTATTCTCTTATTTGCTTTGATTTCTTTATTGGTTATTCTGACTATTTTAATATCTTCTGATTCAATAATTTCTTGTCGCAATCGATCGTATTCCTTCTGCCTTAAATGAATACCTCCATCGATTTCAATTCCAAGCCTTAGATTGTTACAATAAAAATCTACTACAAATCCTTCAATAACATGCTGTCTTCTAAATTTTAAACCCATAAACTTGCGATTTCTTATAAGCTCCCAAACAACCTTCTCCACTTTCGTTTGCTCTTTTCTCAATCTTCTGGCAAATATCTTCTTCTTTTCTCTCATATCTATTTAATACTATTATTATACCATTAACTCCCTCTCCCTTCGGGAGAGGGAAGTTTAGAATAAACCAAACGTTTAGAATGACTTGGATGAGGGCATTAGAGAAATCTCTGGGTGAGGGTTTGACGTTATTTTTTTGCTGTCTTACCTTGAAAATCCCCCCTATTTATGGTATAATTACGTTTTGTGTTCGCTATAAAACTGAGAGGAGCCTATACATGAAAAAGAGACTGCTAATTCTGCTTCCCGCTATACTACTAACTACCATCCTACTTCTCAATATCACCGGCTGCAATAACGGCGCCAAAAAAAGTGACAGCAAAGTTGTCGAAATGTGGGTCATGCCCAACTCACTCGATCCGGTCAGCGATCTCAAAGAGCTCCTGGAACCATTTGAGAAAGAGACCGGTATCAAAGTTAAGATCACCTCGGTCGACTGGGGTGCCGCCTGGTCAAAAATAACCACCGCCGCGACTTCCGGAGACGTTCCAGATGTAGTTCAGTTGGGCTCGACCTGGGTCTCGGCAATTACCGGAATGGGGGCGCTTGAAGTCCTTTCCAAAGAAGCGATTGCTGACCTTGGCGGAAGAAAGACCTTTGTCCCGGTAGCCTGGAAAACGACCGGGATCGAAAACTCGGGCAAGACTACCGCAATCCCCTGGATCGTAGACGCCCGCGCCCTCTACTATAGGAGGGACGTTTTAAGGAAGGCAGGTGTCCGTCCCTACGAATTAAACACCTGGAATTCATTTAAACGTTCACTCAAGAAGATCTACGATGCAGATGTGGTGATCGATGACCAATCGATCGCTCCGCTCGGCATGTCGGGAAAGAACGACTGGAACGTTATCCACTCGCTTGCCCCATGGATCTGGATGGCTGGCGGAGATTTTTTAGGGGCCGACCGAAAGACCTGCGTCTTGGACAGTGATGCGGTATTTAACGGGATCTCTTTTTATATCAGCCTGGTCCGCGACAGTTTTGTCCCAATATCATACCTCGAGCTAAACACCGCCCAGGTCTCCGGCAACTTTAACGACGGTACCTGTGCGATGTATTTCGACGGGCCATACGAGGTTAAGACCCTGACCCGCCCCGCTGCCGAAGGGGGCGCGGCCGGCTCGCTCACTTCCAGGAATTTCGCGGTCACCGAATATCCGAGAGGGCCCAAGGGAAGGTATACTTTTGTCGGCGGATCGAACCTGGCCATCTTTAAACATGCTAAAAATAAGGCGGGGGCCTTTAAGGTCATAAAATATTTGACCTCCAGAAAAGCCCAGATCGCATACACAAAAGTGTCTGGATTCTTACCCGCCAGAATGGATGCTTTTGACGATCCCTTCTTCGCCAGGGATCCTCATCGAAAAATATTTAAAAAAGCGGTGCTCATCGGCCGTACCTATCCGCCGGTGCCAAGCTGGGGATTGCTTGAGCCGATCTTGACCCGAAGGTTCGGGATCATGTGGGATTATGTAACTTCGGGATCCGATTATAAACCGGAAAAAATAAGGAAACAGCTTCAACTTGCCAAGAAAGAGGTAGAAGCGATATTAAACCAGTAACATGTGCGGAATCTTCGGATATATTGGAAACAAAGAGGCGGTCCCCTTTATCGTCGAAGGGCTGAAGAAGCTCGAATACCGCGGCTACGATTCTGCCGGCGTCGCGACCCTGGACAATAAAAAACTGTTTGTTTCAAAATGCGCAGGGAAAATCGTCGACCTCGAAGAGATCCTCAAACAAAAACCGATCGGCGGCGGGATCGGGATCGGCCACACCCGCTGGGCAACTCATGGAAGGCCGTCCCACCTTAACTCTCACCCCCACCAGGACTGTACCGGCAAGATCACCGTTGTCCATAACGGGATCATTGAAAATTACCTGGAACTTCGCCGTGAACTGGCCAACAAAGGACACAAGTTTGATTCGGCTACCGATACCGAAGTTGTTGCCCATTTGATCGAGGAGAACTTTGACGGCAACTTATTTAAAGCAATTGCTAAAACATTAAACCGGATCCGCGGATCGTATGCTTTAGCGGTTATTTCAGAGCATGATCCGGAAAAGATCTTCATCGCCCGCCACGGCAGCCCGCTGATCATCGGCTTTGGCGAAAAAGAGACCTTTATCTCGTCCGATATCCCCGCCCTTCTCAAGTATACCAGCAAGATCGTAAAGCTTGATAACGGCCAGATGGGGATCATAAGCGCTAATGAGGCTGAGATCTTTGACCACGAGGGGAAGAACGCAGACGTTAACGTTGAGCTGATTTCCTGGGACCCGGAATCGGCCGAAAAGGGCGGATACACACACTTCATGCTCAAAGAGATCCACGAACAGCCCAACGCTATTCGCAAAACTATCAAAGGGAGGATTACCGCCGAAAGCCACAAGATCCATTTTGACGAATTAAATTTAACCGATGAAGAGATCAGAAAGATTAACCGCATCGTCTTTACCGCCTGCGGGACATCCTGGCATGCCGGATTAGTCGGTGAATATCTGTTCGAACAATTTGCTAAAATCCCGGCAGAGGTCGAGTACGCGGCCGAATTCAGGTACCGGCATCCGATCATCGACGAGAACACCCTGGTAATCGCTATTACCCAGTCAGGAGAAACTGCCGATACCTTAGGCGCGGTCTGGGAGGCAAAAGCACAGAACGCCAAAGTTATTTCGATCTGCAATGTGATCGATTCCTCGATCGCCCGTGAATCACATGGCGTGGTTTATACCAATGCCGGGCCGGAGATCGGGGTCGCTTCGACCAAAGCATTTACCACCCAATTGACTGTTATCTACCTGCTGGCAATCCTTTTCGGAAAAAGGAAAGGGATAATTAGCGAACCGGAATCGCTAAAACTGGTCAATGACCTGATCGGGATCCCGGAAAAGCTCGAACAAGCCCTCCTTCGGGAAAAAGAGGTCGAAAAGATCGCTGAAAAATTATACAAAGCTAACAATGCGCTCTATCTCGGCCGCGGCAAAGGATTTCCGGTCGCACTGGAAGGGGCGTTAAAACTCAAAGAGGTCTCATATATTCATGCCGAGGGCTATCCCGCCGCCGAGATGAAACATGGCCCGATCGCCCTGATCGACAAAAACATGCCGGTAGTAGTCCTGGCCCTGGCCGGCAGGAGATATGAGAAGATATTAGGTAATATTGAAGAGGTAAAAGCACGCGGGGGGATCGTGATCGCGGTCGCTACCGAGGGAAACAACTCCTTGTCAGAAAAAGCGGACGGGATCGTAACTATCCCCAAGAGCTCCGAGATGCTCTCGCCAATTTTAGCCGCGGTCCCGCTTCAATTATTAGCTTATTACATTGCGGTAAAACGAGGCTGTCATGTGGACCAGCCGAGAAATCTGGCAAAGAGCGTAACTGTAGAATAGTTAAATGAAAAAGCCCAAATACCATATATCGGCAAACGATGGGTTCGTAATCGAAAACTATAATTTATCCCCTGCCTTTTCGAGTTTTTTCCCCGGGATCGCCGGCGTCTTTGGCTGTCCAATGTGGGTCTTTTATGCTAACCGCGGACAGTGCATTACCTCCGCGGGAGTAAATGACAAAGATGGGGCGATCATGGAATTTCTACCGGCAAATAAGGCTTACCGCACCGTTTCCCTCACCGGCTTTCGGACATTTATTAAGATCGACGGAAAATTCTATGAACCATTCCTCGAAAATTCCGGCAATAAAAACGAAATGCGCATTACTCCACACGACCTTACACTAGTTGAAGAAAATCAAAAACTCAAGATCAGGGTTGAAGTAAATTTTTTCACCATCGCCAACGAGCCTTATCCGGCGCTCGCTCGCACAATAAAGATCATTAACCTTTCGGGCAAAAGCAAAAAGGTTGAGCTGCTGGACGGGATCCCGGTCATTATCCCATACGGTTTTGCCGATGACCTTTTAAAAAGGATCAGCCGCACCATCGAATCGTGGTGTGTCGTGAAAAACCTTGATAGCGGGACCGCCTTCTGCAAACTAAAGGTATCGCCAGCCGATGTCTCGGAAACCCAGCTTATCAGCAAAGGTAATTTCTTTGTTTCACCTGACAGTTCAGCGGTTATTGTTGAACCAAAGCTTGTCTTTGGCGAAACCCGGAGCTTTGGTTCCCCTTCGGTTTTTATCGGCCAAAAGAACTTCTCTATCCCAAAAAAACAGCATACCCAGGGATTTACTCCGTGCGCTTTTGCCTATAAAAAGTTGAACATTAAAGCAAAAGACAGTTTTTCGTTAGGGTCGCTCCTCGGGCAAGCCGACAGCATTGCCGCCCTCAATCAGATCAAGAAAAATAGCGGCGAAGCCGGTTTCTTTGCTAAAAAAGCGGAAGAGAACAAAAAGCTGGTCGACAGCCTCTGTGGATCAGCGGGGACCCAAAGCGCATCCAAACAATTCGACCTCTACTGCCGCCAAAACTTTCTTGATAACGTTATGCGCGGCGGCTTCCCCGTAAATATCGACGGAAAGATAATCTACCTGTATTACCGCAAACACGGCGATATGGAGCGCGACTACAACAATTTTAAACTAATGCCGACCTTCTATTCGCAGGGGAACGGGAATTACCGCGACATCAACCAGAACCGCCGGAACGACATCTTTTTTAATCCAACCGTGGCAGATGACAACATCAAGCGCTTCTATAACCTTGTCCAGCTTGACGGGTTTAATCCGTTAGTCGTCCTCGGATCACAACTTTATATAAAATCCAAAAGTAAAGCAGGCGATATTGCCGCTAAATATTTCAAAGGGAAAGAAATCGATCTAAGCAAACCATTCCTGCTCGGCCCACTGCTAAAACTCACCGCTTCCCCAAAAAAAGCGGCCGAAGAGATCATCGAAGCCTCCGAAATCGAAGATAGCGCCTGCCACGGAGAAGGATTCTGGATCGATCATTTCTCATATAATACCGACCTGCTCGAAAGTTTTGAAGCGATCTACCCTGAAAGGGTCAAAGGCCTGTTCTTTGATAAGAAGATATTTTCTTTTTTCCAGAATGACCACTACGTCGCCGACCGGAAAGAAAAATACTGCCTGAATAAAGGCAATGTCCGGCAATACCGGTCGGTAAGAAAATCCGACAAAGCGGCCGGGCCGCAAAAATATAAAACTACCCTCGCCGCTAAGATCTTGACCATTCTGGTCAATAAAGCCGCCTCCTTCGACGCGGAAGGGATCGGCCTCGAGATGGAGGCAGAAAAACCCGACTGGTACGATGCGTTAAACGGCCTCCCCGCCCTTTTCGGTTCATCTTTATCTGAAACCTTAGAATTAAAACGTCTCGCCCAATACTTCAAAACAAAAATTAGTGACAAAAGCGAAGTATCCTTGCCGGCAGAAGTAATGGAGTTTATCAATCTGCTTAACAATGAGCTTTCTCATGCCGCCGATCCCTTTAAATACTGGGAGAACAGCTACAAGTTAAAGGAAGCGTACCGTAAAAAGACCCGGTTCGGCGTCAGCGGGAAGGAAGAAAGGTTAAGCGCGAAGGACCTTCTGGCTTTTCTCGGAAATATTATTAACAAATGCGACCGGGGGATTAGAAAGTGTCTCAGTAAGTACAAGAATTATTATACTTATTTCATCAACGAAGTAACCGATTACGAAAAACATAAAGATAAGATCGAAGTTAAAAAGTTCGCCCAAAAGCCGCTTCCTCTATTCCTCGAAGGGTTTGTGCACGCGCTAAAGGTTGAGCATGACAAGAAGATCTACGGTCTGGTCAAAAAAAGCACTCTTTACGATAAGGCACTTAAGATGTATAAAGTTAATTCACCGCTTGAAGGGGAACCGATCGAGATCGGCCGCGCCCGGATATTTACCCCCGGCTGGCTGGAGAACGAATCGGTCTGGCTCCATATGGAATATAAGTATATGCTGGAGTTATTAAAAGCCGGATTATACAAAGAATTCTTCGGTGATTTCAAAAATGTCCTTATCCCGTTCCTCGATCCGAAAAAATATCGAAGGAGCATCCTCGAAAACTCGTCGTTCCTGGTCAGCAGCGCGCATCCTAACAAGGACGACCACGGCCGCGGCTTTGTCGCCCGGCTTTCGGGCGCCTCCGCCGAATTCATCGATATCTGGATCATCATGACCACCGGCAAAAAGGTCTTTTCTCTCGACGATAACGGAAAGCTTGTTTTTACCCTCTCCCCCATCCTCCCAAAATGGCTCTTTAAAAAAGATAAATTCAGTTTTAACCTGCTCGGCTCGATCGAGGTAACTTATATTAATAAAACCAAGAAGAATACTTTCGATGGGTTAAGACCGGTCTCTTATAAGATCATTTTTGACAGCCAGGAGATCGAGCTAACCAAGCCGTATATTCCCGAACCGTATTCCAAAATGATCCGCGAGCGCAAAGTTAAAAAGATAATTGTAACCCTAGGTTAACAACCCTCACCCTGGTATTTTTCTATCCTTTACCTTTTTTTTAGCGTCCCTCTCCCAAAGGGAGAGGGAAAGGCTTTTATACACACTCCCCCTCTACCTCTGGGAGAGGGGGACAAAGGGGGTGAGGGCTTATAATAATTATGTTATAATCCCAACCATGTTTCCATTTGGCGTAACATATTATCCTGACCAATGGCCCAAAGAAACCTGGGATAAAACCTTTAAGGAGATAAAACAGGCGGGGCTCAATATCGTCCGCTTCGGCGAGATGGCCTGGGATTGGATCGAGCCGGAACCGGGAAACTTCAAGTTTGAAGAGCTCGACGAGGCGCTTGATCTCTGCGCCAAGCATAAGATCAAAGTCCTTCTCGGCATCCCAACCTCGCAGGTCCCCACCTGGTTTTTTAGGCTCTATCCTGACAGCCGCTCCGTCGCTAACGACGGAACGCTCTATCCGGATTACGGCCCGCGGCCGAATGTTTGTAAAGATAACCCTAACTACCGTAAACACGCAGAAATTGTGGCCAGGAAAATGGTTGCGCGCTACAAAGATCATCCAGCAGTGCTTTACTGGCAAGTCGATAACGAACCGGTCTACCCGCCGCTCGACAGCACAACCTCAAACGATTTCTGCCACTGCGATCACAGCAAAAAAGCATTTATTAAATGGGCAAAAGAGAGATATAAAACAATCGATAAATTAAACGAAGTATGGGGAGCAAAGTTCTGGACGACGACCTTTTCCCGCTTTGAAGATATTACAACACCAAAGGCTGGTATCTGGGACGCGGTTTCGCCGCATATCTTTCTCGACTGGTTCAGGTTTAAAACTGATAGTATTAAAGATTGGGTCAGCCGTCTGGCAAAGGTTGTAAAAGCAATCGATAAAAAACATAAGGTCGGTACTAATGGCTTTATCGGTATCTGTACCCGTGTTCCCGATCATAGCATGATTGCAGAAAATTTAGATTTCTTCGGTCTCGATGTGTATCCAGCTGGCGGAAATATGAGCGATCAGCATCTCGCTTACACTTACGATCTGTGGAGAAGTTATTGCCGGTCAAATAAGGCTGAATTCCATATTACTGAACTCCAGGGGGGGCAGAATGTCCGCTGGGGGAACCCTAAATATGTAAAAGGGCCCGAGATCAAAGGATGGACCGAGATGGCAGTCAAGCACGGCGCGGAGGCAATCCTCTACCACAACTGGCTGCCGCCCTTGTTCGGCGCCGAAACCCAGGGCTTTGGCATCCTAAAATCCGATGGCAGCTCGACTCCCAGGCTGGAGACAATCAAAAAGTTAGCAAAAAAACTCATTACGCATTACCCATTACGCATTACCCGCTCTAATATTGCAATCGCCTACCTCCGCTCAAGCGAGATCCAAAGCTACCAGGAACAGGGCCCCGCCCGCGGTGTTTCTGGCCAATGGGAAAGTGTTCGCGGAGATATAGGTTTAGTGCATACCATGGATTCGACCGCCGCTGCGCATATGGCAATTCACAAAAAAGGAGAACCGATCGATTTTATTTTCGAACAAGACATCGATTCTGGAAAACTCCCTTATAAAACGATCCTTATGCCAAATCCTTATCTATTATCAAAAAAACAATATAGTAATGTTAAGAAATGGATCAAATCGGGAGGCAAGTTGATCACCGAAGCCCGCTTTGGAGTAAAAGACGAGAACGGGCATCTTTATGCTAATGCTTTAATGGAAGATTTGCTAGGAGTCAAATACGAATATACCGAACCAACTATAAATGGTCTAATCGATGGGCTAAAAGACAAGCCTAAAAAAGAACAAATTATTACCAAAAAGATCGGCAAAGGTAAAGTAATTTATGCCAACTTTTCAATCTTCTTAGCGATCCGAAAAGGGAGCAAGAAGTGGCTCCAATTCGTTAGAAAATCTATATAATCACATTCCACATATCGCATCTCGCATCTCTACTAATTTTATGCTAAAATATAGCCTTTGGACGGTAAAAATTAGAATGTAAAATCGAAACCTGAGACCTGCCGGCAGGCAGGCTGAAAGTCTCGGTTCCGATTTCCCGGGGAACCGCGAATTTCATTCGCAGGTTCCGTCAGGAAGGAGAAGATAAGATGAAATATGGATATTTTGATAAAGAAAATAAGGAGTATGTGGTTACCAGTCCCAAAACTCCACTACCATGGATCAACTATCTGGGATCCGAAGAGTACTGCGCTCTGATGAGCAATACTGCAGGAGGATACAGCTTTTACAAAGATCCCCGCGAGAGAAGAATTTTACGCTACCGCTACAACAATGTCCCGATGGACCGCGGGGGAAGGTATCTCTACCTTCGTGATAACACGACCAAAGACTACTGGTCACTCTCCTGGCAGCCGGTCTTAAAAGATCTGAAAGATTATAAATACGAGTGCCGCCACGGAATGGGTTATACTGTTATCTCATCCGAATATTCCGGCGTCCAGAGCAAAACTACTTACTTTGTCCCCCTTGGTGAGAATCTAGAAGTTTGGATGGTCGAATTGAAATATGAGCCGGCCAAAGGAGCAATCGGAGTAAAGAGCAAAGATCTCTCGCTTTTTTCTTTTGTCGAATTCTGCCTCTGGGACGCGCTTAACGACATGACCGACTACCAATATAATCTAAACATCGGCCAGACCGACTATAAAGACAATATTATCTACCATCTCTCAAGATATCGGGTAGAAAAGAATCTGGTCGGCTATTTTGGATGCAGCAACATTACCGCCAAAGGATTTGATACCCAACGCAGGGATTTTCTTGGCAACTACGGAGACTTTTCTGCCCCAAAGAATGTTATCGAAGGAAAAATGAACGGCTCGATCGCTTGCGGCTGGTCGCCGATCGGATCGCAGATGTTTAATTTTAAACTTAAAGCGGGCGAGACTAAAACCTTTATCTTTGTTCTAGGTTTTAGCGAAGATATCGACGATCCACCAAAAAAGATCGCACAATTTAAAGATCCGGAAATTGTAAAATCCGAGCTGGAAAAGTTAAAAAAACATTGGGATGATGGGCTCAGCAATTTCTCCGTACAATCCGAAGATCCCGAATTAGACCTTATGGTAAACACCTGGAACCAGTACCAATGCCGCACCACTTTTAACTGGTCGCGCTCTGCCTCCTATTATGAATCAGGGATCGGCCGCGGCATGGGATTTAGGGACTCAAACCAGGATACGCTCGGTTTTGTCCATATGATCCCCGAAAAAGTAAAAGAGCGGATAATTGACCTGGCATCTAATCAATTTGAAGATGGGTCCGCTTACCACCAATATTCGCCGTTAACTAAGAAGGGAAATGGTTCCGGCTATTCGGACGATCATCTCTGGTTAACTGTTTCGATCCCCGCTTATATTAAAGAGGCTGGAGACATCCGATTTTTGGAGACCGAGGTCCCTTATGTCGGTGGAGAAAAAGGGACGATCTATGACCATATGGCGCGCGCGATCGACTTTTCGCTTAACCATTGCGGTCCGCACAACCTCCCTAAGATCTATTTCGCCGACTGGAACGATTGCTTAAACCTGACCCACGGCAAGGAGAAGGCCGAATCGGTCATGGTCGCCCAAATGGTTGTCTATGGGGCTAGAGAGATGGCTAAGATGGCCGAATTGATCGATAAGAAAGAGGATGTTAAAAAATATAACGATATCGCCGAAGACATGAAAAAACGGATCAACAAGGTCGCCTGGGACGGCAGTTGGTATATGCGCTCCTTTGACGAGGATGAAGAACCGATGGGGTCCAGCAAAAACAAAGAGGGACAAATTTATCTTGAAACCCAATCGTGGGGAGTTATGTCGGGAACCGCAGAAGACGACCAGGCATTAAAATGCATGGATGCTGTCCGCAAACATCTCTGGACCAAACATGGGATTATCCTCATGACCCCGCCCTATGCAAACTTTATCCCAAAATACGGATCGATCTGTGTCTATCCTCCAGGATTAAAAGAGAACGGCGGGATCTTTTGCCACCCTAATCCGTGGGCAATGATCGCCGAGTGTATTATCGGACGCGGTGATATCGCTTATGAATATTATAAAGCGATCCAGCCAGCGGCAAGGAATGAGATCGCCGACACCCACAAGACCGAGCCTTATATCTACTGCCAGATGATCGCAGGTAAACATCACAAAGATTTCGGAGAAGGAAAAAACTCCTGGTTAACCGGCGCTGCCTGCTGGAACTTTGTAGCGGTATCGAACTGGATCCTCGGTATTCGGCCAGATTATAACGGTCTTTTGGTCGATCCTTGTATCCCGAAAACGTGGAAAGGATTCCAGGTTAAACGAGTATTTAGAGGGTCCACCTATTATATAACGGTAAGAAATCCAGAAAATGTTTCGAAAGGTGTCAAGTCGGTAACGATGGACAACAAGCGCCTCGGCTCAAACCTTATCCCACCGGATAAGGGAGGGAACGAGCACCACATTGAAGTGATAATGGGCTAGTTATTTAACTACCATGGTGCCGATACCACGGTTGGTAAATAATTCTAGGAGTAAGACGTGAGGAATTTGGCCATCTAAAATGTGGACCTGTTCCACTCCATGGCCCAAAGCCTGCAGGCAGCATTGGACCTTGGGGATCATCCCCCCTTTAATTACTTTACGCTTGATCATCCGTTTAATATGGCTGGCATCAATCTCCGAGACCAATTCACCCTCTTTGTCCATAACCCCACGGACGTCGGTTAGCAGGATCAGTTTTACCGCGTTAAGATGAGAAGCGATCGCCGCGGCGGCGCTATCGGCATTTATATTATAAGACTTTCCTCTTGGCCCTACTCCGATCGGAGATAGAACGGGAATATAACCCTTTTTTATCCATTTATTTAACAATCGATAGCGTATGCCGGCTACACTCCCGGTATATCCTAAATCGATATAATTCCCATTTTCGGCTTTAACCATATGCTTATGGGCTTTGATCACACACCCCTTCGCACCATAAAACCCCTTGGCTTTACCGCCATGTTTTTTAATTAAAGAACAGATCTCGCGATTAACTCGATTACCGAGGACATATTCGACAATTTTCATGACCTCTTTGGTGGTTACCCGCAATCCCTGGACAAAATGCGATTCGATCTTTTTTCGTTTTAGGCGTTTGCTGATCTCCGGGCCGCCGCCGTGGACGATCACCGGATGCATCCCCGCCAATTTCAAAAAAACCACATCCCGTAAAAGATTGGTTTTCAGCTCTGGATCGATCATCGCTGAACCGCCATATTTTATGACGACAATCTTGTTGTGGAACTCACGCAGGTAAGGGAGAGCTTCAATTACCGTTTTGGCGCGTTTGATCTCTTTTTTAAACACTAAGTATGGTACCTCGCATTGATCTTAACGTATCCTTCGGTCAGATCGCATCCCCAGCCGGCAGCCGATTTTTTTCCGGCTTTAAGGTCAACCATTATAGTATCTTCTTTCTTCCCGATTTTCCAATCGAATTTAAATTTTTTCCAATTAACCTTTGCCTTGGTTGCGCCAACTGCCTGAAGAATTCGCCCGACATTTTTATCCCGCCCATAAACTGCCGCCTTTAAGAGATGATTGTTAACGATCGCCTTTACCACAGCCTTTGCATCTTTATCATTACAGGCATTCTTAACCTTTATCGTCATCAACTTTGAAGCTCCCTCCCCATCGCGAGCGATCTCTTTAGCCAAATACTCGCAAATTTTTTCGAATGCCTTAATGAATTCTTTCCCTGCGGGTTTTCCTGATTCTCCGTTTGCCAATACGATCACACAATCACTGGTCGACATACAACCATCTACCGACACCAGATTAAAACTTTTGTTTACCGCATTCCTCAGAAGCTTATTCAACGATCGTTTACCGATCTTGGCATCGGTAGCAATAAAGGCGTGCATGGTGCACATATTCGGCTCGATCATCCCCGACCCTTTAGCAATCCCTGAGATTGTGATCCTACCGACTTTAACTGAAATCATTTTCACCCGCGTATCGGTGGTGAGAATCGCTTTAGCCGCCGCCTTTAATCCGGTTTTAGAAAGTTTTTTCGTGACCTTTTCAATCCCCTTGCGGATGTTAGGCAACGGCAACGGCTTGGCAATAACTCCGGTTGAGGTGACCAAGACATTGTTTTGGGGAATTCCCAAAGCGTCCGCGGTAAGTTTGGTCATTTCAAACGCATCTCCCAGACCTTGCTTCCCCGTCCAGGTGTTAGCGTTCCCGGCATTAGAAATTATTGCCTGGGCAATCCCGTTTTTCAGAAAAGCCTTGGAAACAATTACCGGATTCCCTTTAACTTGATTGGAGGTAAAAACACCGGCGGCAATTGCAGGGACCTCGGAATATATCAACGAAAGGTCCGGCTTGCCCGATTTTTTTATCCCGCAGGCGATCCCGGCCGCCTTAAATCCCTTTGGTAAAGAGCTCATGGATAAAGCGCAATCTGTTTCAGCCCGGTAGTCTCTTCAAATCCACACATAAGGTTCATGTTATGGACCGCCTGGCCGGCAGCTCCTTTTACCAGATTATCGATCGCGGCGATAACGATTACCTTCCCTTTTTCTTCATTGACCTGTACCGCTATATCGCAGAAATTGGTCCCGGCAACAAACTTGGTATTCGGCAATTGTCCCTCTCGAATACGAACAAATGGCTCATTCTTATAAAATTTCTTATATAAATTAATTAATTCATTGTTTTTTATCTTTTGTTTTTCATTTTTTATATCGGCATAAATTGTCGATAAAATGCCGCGGTTCATCGGCAGCAGATGCGGAACAAAAGTAGCCTTAACTGGACCGGAGGATATTCGGGTCAACTGATAATCTATCTCTCCCATATGCCGATGGCCGGTAACATTGTACGCTTCAAACCCTTCGTTGCGCTCACAAAAATGGGTCTTGATCGAAACTCCTCGGCCAGCTCCCGTTGTTCCAGATGCGGCATTAACTACGATACCATCGGCCTCGATCAATTTATCCTTTATTAGCGGCGCTAACCCTAAAATAGCCGCTGTAGGATAACAGCCCGGATTAGCGATCAGCTTCGCTTGCTTGATCTCTTTCCGGTAAAACTCGGGAAGACCAAAGACCGCCTCTTTTAGCAACCCTTTGTCCTTATGGTCGACGTTATACCATTTTTTAAATACCGCTTCGTCATTAAACCGGTAATCTGCCCCCAAGTCGACAACTTTTTTGCCGGCCTTTAACATTTGTGGGACATAATTTAGCGCGATCCCGTGAGGAAGAGCCAGGAAAACTAAATCTATCTTGTTTAAAACCTTATCTAAATCAGCTAAGGTCTGGATGGTAAGGTCGATCTCTCCCTGCAAATGGGGATATAATTCGTCCAACTTTTTCCCCTTATGTGCATCTTCAGACATCGCCCAGACGATCTTTGCTTCCGGATGCCGTAATAATATCTGGATCAGAGTGATACCCGCGTATCCCCCTGCTCCTACTATTCCTATTTTAATCATCAGTGAAACCTCCTAACTTCAAATTTAAATAATTCCAGTGGTTCATCGTCCCCGATCCCCGCCTTTTGTCGACATATTTCGATCTGCTCCTCAGGAGTATCCACTCCGGGAAGATCGGGAAGCAGAAGCCCTCTTCTTACTCCTGACTTTATTATAACGCCATACTTTTCTGCATCAAGCTCTTTAACCGATTTAACCGGCTCCGGGATCCCCAAAAGATCCACCGAGATCTCAAGATCTGCTAATTCATCCTTTTCCACCGGCGGAAAACGCGGATCCTGCGTTGAAGATTCGATCGCATTACGAATAATCTCTTTGGCCACATTCTCGGTCGTCGGCGTAAAGGTACCGATACAACCACGCAATTTACCTTGTCGATGCAGAGACACAAATACCCCCGCCTTAGCTTTCATCTCTGGAGTTAAGTCAACCGGGAAATCGATTACTTTTTTCTCTTTAATATAAGTATCGATCGTTTTCCTGGCCAGTTGTACTAATAGATGTTCCATCGTTTTTTATTTTTAGTTTTTTATCTCAAAAGTGGCTACCATATATCCGACGCCAAACGGACCTTCATATGACAACAGCTCCTGTTTTACGTCCATCCCGTCCAAAGCTCCAAAAAGGATCGCGATCGACCAGAGCGCGTCCTGGCCCGCCTCTTCGGCTAATGCCTCATCAAAGTTTAATATCCCCTTAACATCATAGTTCTCAACCAGCTTAACCAGCTCCTTGTCGAATTCTCTCCCTTTCGGGCTATATCCAGAAGGGGCATCGGGAGTTAATCGATGCGACATATCTGCCGAAGCAACAATCACTACCTTCCGGTTTAACTCTTTTATCGTCCTGGCCATATTTTTTCCGAACTCATACAACTTTGTAAGCGGCATAAATCCAATTCCAACCGGAAGGACCGGGTTCTTTACCCCCATCGTAAATGGATAATAAAGCGGGACCAGAGCGCCGTGATCCAATAGTGTCTCTGCACAGTTCGAAGCCAACTCCGACCCCTTGACGATCGCCAAACCAAGCTCCGGGTCCCCCTTAAAGTTAAAGACCGGCTTGGGCATCCCGAACATACTAAAACTTCCCTCAAAAATGTGTCCGGTGTATACTGGGACCGACGCCCGACCAACCTCTCCGTGAGGAGTAATAACAATGATCGTGTCAAAATCGAGCTCTTTTATCTTTTTTGCCACGTTTTCCAGCGCCTTCTTACTCGCTCCCGCATCTTCGATCCGGTTTTTACCGATATCCGGGATCAGTATCGGAGGATGCGGCATTATCGACCCTAAAATAATATTTTCCATGGCGTTTTTAGAGTTTAACAGTTTGTGTTATAATAGTCAACATGTCGCTAAAAATCAGCATTTCCGGTATACGTGGATATGTTCCGGAGGATCTCACTCCGGAGATCTGCGCCGATTTTGCCAAGGCCTTTGGGACCTTCCTGGGGGGATCAAAGCTGGTCATTGTCGGGACCGATCCCCGCGCCTCTTCCAAGACCATCAAAGAGAGCGTCTTTGCAGGGCTCCTTTCTACCGGCTGTAAAGTTATCGACCTTGGTATCTGCCCCACTCCAACCGTTGGTATCATGGTTCGAAAGTTAAAAGCAGACGGGGGGATGATCATTACCGCTTCGCATAACCCCCTCCCCTGGAATGGGTTAAAATTTATCCGCGGGAATGGGATATTCCTCAATGAAAAACAACTTGAAAAGTTAATCAATATATACGAGAACAAAGCGTTTGCAAAAAGCGGGCCAGGGACTATAACTCCTGATCCATCCGCCATCGAGACCCATTTAAAAAAGATATTAAAAATCGTAGATGTCCCCGCGATCCGCCGTAAAAAGTACAAAGTCGCCCTCGACTGCTGCAACGGCGCCGGATCGGAGATTTGCATTAAACTCCTTGAGGGATTGGGCTGCCAATTAAAGGCGATCAATTGCGACGTTAAAAGACCTTTTCCCCACCCTCCCGAACCGATCGCCGAAAATCTTACCGAACTATCAAGCCTGATAAAAAAAGAGCGCGCGGATATCGGGTTTGCGCTCGATTCGGACGCTGACCGCCTCGCTATCATATCCAGCGACGGGACCCCGATCGGCGAAGAGACTACCCTCGTCCTAGTGGTCAAGTCCATTCTTGCAAAACAAAACAGCAAAAGCCCGGTTAAAAACATCGTAATAACAAATCTATCTACAACCAAGGCGATCGATGATATCGCAAAAGAGTATAACGGGACCTTAATTCGCACCAAGATTGGCGAGGTCCATATCGCGGAAGAGATGGAAAAACTGGACGGGCTGATCGGCGGAGAAGGAAATGGCGGAGTGATCTATCCCCCGATCGGCCTCAACCGTGACGGACAGACCGCACTTGCGCTGGTCTTAGACTACATGGCTGCTTCAGGAAAAAGCTTAGCTGAATTAATCAACGATCTCCCCGCATATCATATGGTAAAAGAGAAAATTAAATGCAAAAACCAGGATGAAGTAGAAAAAATGTTAAATAAGGTAAAACTCATTTTTAAGGGGGAAGAGCTGATCGTAACCGACGGAGTTAAGGTCTTATTGCCGCAAAGCTGGATCCACGTGAGGGCATCGAATACCGAACCGGTTATTCGCCTGATCGCCGAAGGAAAAAAGAAGCAGGAAGCAAAAGATCTAATCGATCAGGTCCTTGACTCTTGAGCGTGGAAGGTCGATAAACCGGGCCACCGCGCCCTCTTCCCCTCCCGTTTTCTGCATTAAGACCCCGAAGAGGCATTTCTCATATCCCCTTCTTGCCTCCTCCAAAGTGAGCTGTTCGTTTAATGATCTTTTCAGGGATGATTCGATCAAGCCATTATTCGAAAGCGGAAAATTCTTTGGCCCAATATTTACATCCTTTGCGGCCAGAACCGCTTCTTCGATCATCTTTTCCAGCTCAACATAATTTCCGGGGAAAGCATAACCTGCTAAATATTTCAAAAGATCAGATGAGATAAATCTCACCATTTTATTGTATTTTATCGATATCTTACCTAGAAAATATTCCAAAAGGGACGGGAGGTCTTCTTTTCTTTCCGCGATACCAGGGATTTTTATATTCGAATATCCGTTTACCTTCGATGCCGAGCCAAAAATCAGCTGAACATCCTTTTTTGCTTTTTTAAAATAGCCCAATACGCTCTCTTTAAAACTCGCTCCTAAACTATCAAGGTTTTCCAGATAAAGGGTCCCGCAAAGGTCGGCTTCTCTCCGCAGCGAATTAGCGTCGGGAATTTCCAAAATCGCCTTTAAACTGGTCCAGAAATGGCTCTCCAGATTTTCGCTTGCGTAAGAAACCAGGTTGAGCGTTAACAATTTCTTGCGGTTATTTGCCCCATTAAAATGGATAAACTCCGCTACCGCCTCCAAAGGTACCCCCCTCTCGCCAACCAACACCACATCCTTCTTTCCTCTTACCACATCCGCAATCCCTTTTAAGGCATCTTTTATCCCGGCACTTTCTCCTTTAAGCCAACCAGCGTCCTTTACAAAGTAAAGCCGCTTTTCATGCTCCTCTATATTTCTTTCGATCGCCTCTCTAAGCTCATCCGCATTAATCGGCTTGCGGAGAAAATCGACTATCCCCTGTTTAGTAGCGGTTACCGCTAAGGGGATATTCCCCGAAGCAGAGAGCATAATTACCTTGAAGTTTGGCCGAAGCTCACGATAGACCTGTAAACCATCTTTTTTCTTGAGGTCAAAATCGATCAAAATCAGGTCCGGGACATGGGACGAGAGAAAATCGGCCGCCCCTTCTTTATCTTTTACGAGCTTAAGATTATAATCGCGTCCAATTATATCTTTTACCGCCGCTTCGCTCTTATGATCATCTTCGACCAACAGGATTAATTTTTTCATCATTTCAGGATAATTATAGCAATCCTTGGGAAACCGGTAAAGTGATTATAAAGCTCGTCCCTTTGCCAACCTTGCTCTCGACGTCTATATAGCCGCGATGCCCATCCACTATATTATGCGAAATGGTAAGCCCTAATCCAGTCCCTCCGTATTTTGTAGTAAAGAAGGGATCGAAGAGTTTATTAACTGTTTCCCCCGGCATACCGTGCCCGGTATCCGATATTTTAATGCTTACCGTTTGCAGCTGGTCCATAACCCTTTTCCCCGGCATGCTAACGACCTTAAGCTCTCCGCCTTCGGACATCGCCTGGATCGCGTTTAACATCAAATTCGAAAAGACCTGGGAGAGCTGCCCTTTATCAAGTTCGATCTCGGGAAGGTCAGCATAAATTGTTGTTATCTTTACATCAACCGCCTTGGCTTGATCCTGGAAATATCTTGCATTCTCTTCTAAAAGCTCATTCACATTCGCTTTTTCAAAAGTTAGCGCGGTCGCCCGCGCGAAACTAAGCAGGCTCTCGACAATCCGGTCGATCCGGTTAATTTCTCGGGGAACAATCTCTTCGAATTTTTTTCTAAACTCCATATCATCGTATTTTTTAGGCAGCAGCTGGGAAAGGACCTTCATCGAAGAGAGCGGATTTTTGATCTCGTGCGCCATCCCCGCCGACATCGTCGCCAATGCGGTCAGCTTATCCGCCCGGCGGACCTTTTCTTCAAGCTCTTTTACTTCGGACAGGTCGCGGACCGTCAAGAGGGCGCCGATCTTTTTGCCTAGGTGATCGCGCAGGACGGTTGAGGTAAAAGCGACCGGAACTAATCCTCTTTCCGGAGAAGCGATACTTGATTCGAAATTAACATAACATCGGTCCTTAAGGGAATTGGCAATAACATTCGGGATTGTCCCCCTCCTCCCCCAAATATCTTCACAACCCTTCGCCAATACCTCCTCCCGGTTCCTCCCCGTGATCCTTTCGGCCATCGAATTAAAAGTGACAATCTTGCCGCGCGTATCAACGGTCATCACGCCGGTGACCATCGATTGCAGGATCTCTTCGTTATAGTCCTTCATATTCACAACTTCGTCATAAAGGCGCGCGTTATCGAGCGCGACCGCGGTCTGGTTTCCCAAGGTGCTTAAAAGACCAATGTCTTCGGTTGAAAAAATATCTCCGGAGAGCTTGTTCCCCAGGGCGATAATTCCGATCAACTCTTCTTTAGAAATAATCGGGACCCAGACCGAAATCCCCAACCGTTCCATTTCATCCCGCACTTCTTCCAAGCTCTGGCGGCGGATATTGCCAACTTCTCCCAGTGCCTCCTGCCTCCCGATCTCATCTTCGATCTCATCACGCACCAGGATATCCTTTGCCGAATTTAGCCAGGAGACAATCGGGCTATCCACATCAATCTCGATCTTGTTGTAGCGGGGCAGCGATATTGGCACCGAGCGAAAGTGCTCTTTCTCCTTATCTGATAATAAGAAAGATATTTCCGATATCTTCATCATATCAATAAAAGAGGAGACAATCAGCTGGGTAAGCTCTTCCAGCTTAATTACCGACGCTATCCGTTGGCTGATCTCCCGTAATGTTTTGCGGTAATCATAACGGCCGCGGAAAAAGATACGGTCGGTTCCCCCTTGAAAAGCCCTAATCATCGGCTGGTACAAGACAGCGATCAAAAGCGCGGCTGCGGCAGTAATTATAAGAGAGCTGTAGCCCATTATCTGCCGCAAGAAGGTTTCGGATATGATCACCGCCAGCGCATAAAGCGCCATAATAATTACAGTAACGATCCCATAAACAAAACCGCGCTGCACAATAATCTCAATGCTCATTAACCTGTGCTTTAATATTGCATAAGAAGTTGCAAAGACAAAAAAGAGGGTAAAGAACGGACCAAAAGGGGCCAGCCGCGCTTCTCCCAGCCAGGGGAGGATAAGGTTGGAAACTAAGATTAAGGTCGAACTTGAAAAGAGTCCAAAAAGGACATAGCGGACCTGTAGTTTTTCGATCCCGGTCGAAGAAAGAGAACTTCTGATCAGGTTAAATAATCCAAATCCCACATAGGCGATCGCGTAGACCATAAAAAACGGATAGGCCGGGCCAAAGACCGGAAAGATCGTATTGTTCACAATGCTGATATTCTTGATGATCAGGTTAAACGGCACCAGCGCGGATAATATTAACGGGAAGATAAATATCAAGGCCCGGTTAAAACTGCTAAACCCTTTGCGCGCGCGGGGAAAGACATTCGAAAAATGCAAAAAGAAGGCGACCAGAAAAGAGGCCACCACAAAAATCAGCTTGTCCGCCCAGACCATCTCCGACGATATCCGGTGGGTAACCTGATACGCATAGTAATTCCAAAAAGCGAAGAAGAAGACGATCGCTGAATAAGAGAGATTGATCTCGCTTTTATTGTTGCGTATATATATCAAGAACCCCAGCACGCCCTGGACAAAGATCAGGATAAAGGTCGGCACAAAAGCAACCTGGCCGGTCATCATAAAGACCATTGTCCCGATTATTGCGCTTAAGCCGATAATTAAATATACTCCCCGGGTCAAAAAATCCTCTATCTGGAGCAGCCTATACTTGATAATTGTATACGCGGTAAATCCGGCAAGGATCAGGGCTGCCAACGGACCAATTGTAAAAAATTGCGGGACCTTAAAAAGCGGCAGTAACAAGCTTAACGAAGCGCCCCCCCCTCCGGCCAAAACCGTTCCAAACAACACATACCAAACCTGGAGTTTCTGCCGACCTTCGCTGTCTTTAAACTTGCTATATAAAATATATGAGGCCAAGACAAAATAACTTATAAAATAAAGCGCCCAGACAAAATACAAAAACCCAAAGCTAGGCTTTCCCAGAAAAAGGTAGCGCGGATCACCAATGGAAAACCCGGCGATCATCCAGGGAGTGGTCACGGATAGAGCCGCAAAAACGTATCCCGGCGCTAAGATGAATATCCGTTTTTGCCAGGGACATGTTCCTTCGCTTTTGGGAAATACCTTCGCAAAGCAGAGAAAATACCCCACCAGGATCGACGCGCCTACCGGGGTCAGCCGGCGGACGAAAAGTATCCAATCGCCGTTTTTTAAGTTTAAAAAGACCAACAAACTGACCACCCATACCGCCGTCCAAAAAAGCATGGCAGAAAATGAGCGGTTGATCTCGCTTTTGCTGTTTTTAGCAAAAATAAAGCTACTTAACCCGAGGTTTAAAACGAGGGCAAGCAAAAGTAAAAAATTTTGCACTTGAATCAGATATTCAAGCATAGAATCAATTATACATTATGTGCGACGCAAGGCAAAGGTTGTATTCTGGTCCGCGTACGATGGTTCAGCCGCTACAACTTCAAATTCAATCCCCTTCAATCGGGCATCCTCTAAAACTGCCTCCCATTTCTCTTGCGACCAGAAATTTGCCGCTCCGCCCGCACTGCCTTTGAGCGCGATCTGGAACGGGAGGAACGCTAAGAACATGGCAAATACCCTGAAGGGCTCGAAGATCCCCCTGCTCCCTTTTAAATGCTCCCTGACGATCGCAAAAGGCCTGGCCCCCTCTTTTGGCGTTGACATTACAAACATCCCGCCCGGCCTTAAAATATCGCGAATACGGCCTAACGTTGTTACTGGGTCTTTTACCAGGTAAAAAGCATTATTGGCAAAAACGCCATCCATCGATCGGGATTTTATCGGTAAAGGCATATTAAAATCAGCCACCGCAAAATGGATATCGGGATTATCCGCGCGCGCTATTGCCAGGCCCGACTTAGAAGAATCTATGCCAAGCACGCTCAAGTTCCTGCCCGCGTCTTTCAGCTTCCGGCTGGTAATCCCCGGTCCGCAAGCAAGATCAAGATAACGTCCCCCATCTTTGACCTCAAGCAGGTTTATCCCCCGATCTACCGTTTTTTTATAGGGCCGTACTGCAGCCAAAGACCGGTAGATCTTCCAATAGGTACCCCAGAATATTTTTTGCCCGCTGATTTTCATAGTTAAATAATAGAACTGATCTTCTTTTTTCCACCTTTCCTTTTCCACCAAGATTTGGCTGGATAGATAATTTTAATCGCCACCCAGGTTAAAAATTCTTTCCACGCGGTAAAATCCCCCGAAAAGACGTAAGCATCATTAGGGCCCAATCCCGGGATCAGGTCCCCTTTGCTATCAACTCTCATCCGATCGTAAGCATTTCGCTGGATATTCTTCCCATCGATCACCCAGCTCTCCCGTTCGGCAACAAACTTGGTCATATGGCCATATCTATCTTTTGGTGTTTGCCCCACTCTTGCTACTCCGCTAAAATGCCGGGAACAAGCATTAAGGACGGCAACACTTTGAGTCCTTACCGTGATCGGGGCCGGGACAAAAAGCCGCCTTATACTCTTGAACAAACCGGTTATCGCAAGTTGGACCGCCTCTTTGGCCGCCTTGATCAGATCAAAGTTTAGCTTAATCATTAATCCCCTTCTGCGCATATCGGGCCTTACCATCGTCCCCCAAAGCAGGGTTAAGGTCTCTTTTTTCCCCTTATGGTTAACATAATTATCAAAATACCGTGAAGTTCCAAAACCGACGATCTCCTCTTTTTTCCTCACGATCTCTGCCCGGCTTACCCGTATGACGTGCTCCCGCATCTCCGCAGGACTCATATGGAGAATGCCGCAAGCTTCGGCCAACGCGGTCAGCTGTTCAACTACACGGGCTTCGATCTTTTCAAAATTTAGCGATGGGCTCCGGTTGATCTCGATCTTTAGATCAAGATACGGTTCCGGGTCACCACTTGAGCGGTGAAATTGGAGCGGGCTATAAACTTCTCCGGTCGGATCTTTTCTCTCTTGGCCCGGGAAGACAGCGGCAGCCCTTAACCTTTCACGATTCCTGATCGCTTCGATCGCCTGCACCGCTTGATCAAAATAAAGTAGCAATTCTGTTTTGATGCGGCGGGCGTCTTGCGGTTCTTTTGGCAGCAAAGGCAACGAATCGATCGGCTCATCAACACTTACCCGATTATGAAGCTGCACCACCCCTTCGACCTCTCCCGAACTTGAAACCAATTTTACAAAAAGCATCCGGTCCGATCCCTTGGATTGTTTTAGATCATTACGGATCGAACTAAAATCGGGCACCAACCCCTCACGCCTAAACGTTTTTGGATCATTGATCATCACGTCATAGATCAATTTATCACCTTCAATCACACTTTTTAGCGTGGTCTCCGGAAAACCCCCTCCCTTTACCGGATCATATTTTAAGGTTTGAGAAGATCTCCATTGCCGGGTCCGCTGTGTTCTCACCCACTTGCCATCCTCTATCGGGCGATAAACAGTAACATTCAAGAATCCTAATTTCTCCTTTCCATGATCGATTGCTTTAAATACTTTATCAACCGTTGCTTGCGGATCGCGAGCGAGGCGGTCAAAATACTGTCTTTCTTCAAGAAGGACATCCAAGAGGTGGCCAACCTGTAAAGTCTTCGGATCAGGAAACAACCCTTCTATCCGTTCCGCAGTAACCCCGAGATATTGTTTTTTTGCTCTCTCTGCCCCTTCTCTAGCCCAGAACTTTTCGATCCCGCGCAGATCTAATGTTTGGACATTGCTTCCACTTACAAATTTTTCCGCAACTAAAGCTAACGGAATATCTTTTAAAGTCCCAGCAGAAAGCTTGCCTGGAGGGTCCAGTTTTAATCGATCGACAACGGTTTGGCCGGATAAACGGTTGACTAAATCAATTACCCCTCGATAAGCCCCCTTCTCCATGCGGGCAAGCCGATGCCGCGTAATTAGCCTTCCTTTAACCCCTAACAGGCCAAGATCTAATTTAACACTTGATACTGGACGCTGGTAAATAGCCATATAACATTCATCGTGGGGTTACAACAAAAATTTCAGGTAAAATAGCAAATATATTTAAAGCGCGGCCTTGATCCCTGGAGTGTATAATTTATTGATAAAAATCAGCGGTCTGAGATCGATTATCCCTTTGGTCGGGAGGTAGCAACGTTTAACAATATCCCTGCGGGCATCCGAATCTTCCATCAATCTCTCCACATCAATTACCCGTAACGCGGCAAGGCCTGGAATATGCAAGGTAAGCTTTACCTTGACTTTTTGGCTTTTCGCGATATTGACCAGAAAATCAATCATCTCCTGATAGGCAGTATATCTTACCGGATCTATATTGGCCAATTTTTTCAGCGCCCTTATCGTCGGCGAAAGACGATGGTTCAAAAGGCACGAATAGGGATAAGACATTTTTCTTTTAGCTAACGCCCTATGAATAGTCGTAGCGGTTATAGCTAAATTAACTACACTCATATTTAAACAGCCTCCAAATTATTATCGGGCTGATTCACAGGAAATTTCACTTTATTTTAAAATAAGCGGAGCCCCGAGGTAAACAGCCGCTTTATTGCCTGGGTGCAGTATCCGCCGCCAGGACATCGTCCAGCCGCCGGTCATGCATTTCGCTCCAGTCCGCTGCAATTAATCTGACCGCCTGTTTAGCCGCTTTGTAAATTCCCGGGAACGCCTCATCCGCCGTATCCTTCCTTACCTGGACAAAGAGCGCAATCGCCTTTTCTTGTATTGCCTCGTTCTCCGAAAATACGCTGATGATCAAGTTTGCCAGGATATCGCTCGATACCCCCCGGCCAGATTGCTTTACCAGCCATTGGATGTGCCCCAACGCCTCCGACTCTTTACCGAAGATCATCAGCGGACCAACCATAACTTGACGGGCCGGCGGAAAAAAAGGATATTTTCGCAAAAGCTTCTCTCCCTCTTCGACCGCGCGGCGGACAAGTCCTTGGTTCCCGGCCTCCACAGCCATCCGCGAAATAAGATTAACCAGATAGTACCTCGACTCTATCTCCCTAAACTCCGTATTGTAATTACCGGAAAAAAGTTTGATCGCCAGTTCAAACGCTTTAATGGCCGCTTGCGGACGATCCTTGGCCAGATAGATCTCCGCGTCCGCTAAAGCACGCAGTCCCCTAAGAAATTTGGAACCTTCTTCCCCCTTTTTGCCGGTTTCTTGAGCATCCTGGCCGGCATAAAGATCAAGCATCATCTCCGCCTGTCTAACTTTCCCTGCCGCCGCCAATATACGGACCTTCGCAAGTATGAGGTCGAGCCTCTTTTTAATCCCGAGCGCGCGGTTGATCGCGGTCAGCGCGTGTTTGTGCGATTTTACATGGAACATCGCCTCCGCGAAATAAAAATACAAAGATGCCGGGATCGGGCGGTTCACGTCCTTGGCCAGCTCCGCGATCTGACGGGACAAGAAGTCGACCGCCCGCGGAAATTTCCCTTCAAGTAAAAGCGAATGGGTTTTGGCCCGCATCGCCAACTCATAGACCTTGCCGCCCGGACGGCTCTCCAAGGTCTTGTCGTAATAGGCCACTGCCTTACCAAAATCACGCGCCATCGTATATATCTGTCCAAGGGTCTGGTTGAGCCCCCGCAGTTCATCCGCAATCAGCGGCGAGCTGCGCAACTCCGGAGCAATTTTTTCGTATTCCCTTTCCGCTCTTTGAAAAAGCTTTTCATTTTCCCCAACCATCCCAACCAATCTCTCACCCCGGACATTAGCCGCAGCCAGCTTCTGGCAAACCGCCATTATCTTAATGGTAAGCGCCTTAAAAACACCGGCAGGGTGATCAAGTTTTTCCAACACCTCATCGATCTGCCTCTCAGCGCGGACGGCCTGTTTAAGGGCAAGATATTGGCGCGCTATCTCCATTTTGGCAACAACATTATTTGGGTCCAGCCTTAACGCCAGTTCAAAGGTATGGGTCCGGTCATGGATGTTGCTGTCAAAAGCGGCCATAAAACAAAACCAGAAAGATTCCATGCTAATCGGCTCGGCAAAAGGGACATCGATCTTTCCCGCCATTGTCCGCATCCTGGGATGCTCTCTAAAACGGACAAAAAAGAAATCAAAGAACCTTTTTACTTTGTTAAACTCCGCGTTATTGGGAATTTTTAGGCTCTTCTTCTTAGAAATTTTCACAGCTTTAAATGTAACGTCTACCGGGATATTGCCCTTTGCCAGCATAGTCCCAAGCGAGATCACCTGTACCTTCGCGCTAGCCAGGCCCGCCATGAAAAGCTTTCTTGATCCATCATGGCTAAGCTTTTCATTAAAAATCTTTTTAACTCCTTGCGCAATTTCATCTCCAAATTCGATCAGGCGGTCTGCCAATAGGACCGCTCCCTGCAAAGTCTTTGCCGTCCGGAGGTTAAACTCGACAAACTCGATCAACGCTTCTCTTACCGCATCCTTTGTCTCTTCCTCGGCAACCTCCAACAATCTAGCAGCTTGGTCCGCCAGCTTCCCATGCTCATTAAGCAGTTTCTCTTCATTCCCGGCTTTCTGAAAAAACTCCAATTGGCGCAGAAATTCCGAAGCCTGGTCCATCACCGCATCCTGCCGCAGCTTCTTTTCCCCAGCCCTCAATTCGGAACGGAGGGCCTTCAACACGGCGGGAGAAACCAATTTATTGTTTTTGACTTCCTGCCAAAGCACACAAGCGGCATCTAGCCGCCCCTTTCCTAATAGTGCGCGCACTCTCATCCGAACATAAACCGTTATCGCCGATTTGCTATCTTTTTCGGCGCCGAATAAATCCTTCAACTGGACCGCATCAATCTCCCTCTCGCTTTTTGTCAACACCTTAAGCACAACCATCTGGCTCTCTTTTAGCAGCCTATTCCCATCGACCGGCCACTCTCCCGAGGCCATTGCGGCCACCCCATCTTTTTCTCCTTTTATTCCTCGATAAAACAGGTTAAAAAACAGGTCGAACGGAGCTTTGCTTTGCAGCAAAGCGATAAATGCACGCTCAAACTTTTGGTAAAAAAATTGTTTGATACCGTTAAGTTCCAATCCCTCGGGAAAAGTTAAAACCGGAGCAAGGATGTCGGAGAGTCGCGCTTGGCTAATTCCTTTATCATTTTCTATCGCAAGTAAGGCCTCAAAACGCGCTCGAAAAGAGGCTGCCTCCCATCTTTCCGCCACCTCCACCTCATATTCCCGATCATATGCTTCCAGGACCGAGTCTGCTTCTTTAAAATATCGGACAGATAATTCTAACTTTCCTCGCAATCCACAAACAATTCCCAACTCTGCTTTTACCAACCAATTCCCCGGCTCTACTAAGCTGATTCCCTGGAGCAGACGTTGTGCATCCTCAAGTTCCCCCTCTTTCCTGTAACACGCGCCAAGGGAAATTAATAAGTTAATATACTCTTCTCTGTTTTTCGACCCTAATCCTTCTAAGGCTTTTCGGCGGCAGGTTGCCAGATTCCTCAAATCCGCTTCAACTCCAACCGTAAGAATTGCCTCCCGCTCAACCGCCAACAGATCTTTTGAGGAAGGCTCCATTCTGCCCGTTTTCCAAAATTTTAAGATCGGCTTGAGGAATTTTCGCGCAGTTGGATCGTTAAACAATCCTCTTCTAGCATGAAGAGCTATTGCCCGAGGAAACACAGCTCTTCCACCATTGTTTTTTGTTATACGTGACATGGCAAATAACTTTCGGAAAGTTCAGGAAAAAATTTCAGCTTTTGGGGAAATTACGTTTCGCGGCTTAAAAGGATCTTTTCGATCCCAACTAATTCTTCTTTGGTATTAACTCCCAAAGTCTCATTTGGATCATCCGCACGGAACGCATAAACCGGAAGGTTCTTCTTCTGTAAAATTTCGATCGTATCGGTTAAATAATACTCTTTTTGCGCGTTTTCGGCGCGGACTTCAGCCAAAGCGAGATATAAAGCCTTTTTATTAAAACAGAAAGTGCCCGTATTGATCTCGTTGATCTTTAACTCTTCGGGCGAGGCATCCTTTTTTTCAACGATCTTAACAACCTCCCCATTCTCTTTTCGAACAATTCGCCCGTAATTTCCGGCATCATCCAAAACCGCGGTAAGATCGGTCGCCGCCGCCTTGTTTTCGATATGAAAATCGACCAGTTTTCGGAGGGTGACATCAGTGATCAAAGGAACATCGCCGTTTACGATCAGGACTCTCCCATCAAAATCGTCCAGGAACGGCTTCGCCTGCATAACCGCGTGTCCGGTACCCAATTGCTCATCCTGAACGACGAATTTTAGCTCCCAATCCTTATAATAATCCATAATCAGCTCCCGCTTATGGCCAACCACCAATAACGTCCGCTGCGGAGAGAGCTTTTTTACCGATTCCAGGGTATAGGTAAGCATCGGCTCTCCCAGTATCTCATGGAACACCTTTGGGAGGTCCGATCTCATCCGTGACCCCTTACCAGCTGCTAATATAATAACTGCTAAATCGTTCATTTTGCCCTCACCCAATTATTACATAATGATTACGTTTCTTCAACATCCCTCTAGGGGGAAAAAGGGGGTGAGGGATTGACAGATAATCTTTAAAGCTGTTATAATATCAACCTTGCCAGGGCGCTAGTCTTGGTTTATTTTTTGTGAAAAAACCAGAAATAATTAACAAACTAAGGGAAGCGCTTGCGCGGGATAGATTTGAACATAGTTTAAGGGTAGAAAAAACTGCCGTTGCACTTGCTAAACGCCATAAAGTCTCCATCCAAAAAGCTAGTTTGGCCGCCCTTTTACACGATTACGCCCGAAAATTTTCAAGAAGCGGAATGTTAAAGGAAGCACGCCGGTTTAAAATGAAGATCGACCCGATCAGCCGATTCGAGCCAAAGCTCCTGCACGCCGAACTGAGCGCGCGTTTGGCAAAAAAAGATTTTGGGGTAAGGTCAAGAGATATCCTTGATGCGATAAGGAGGCACACGATCGGCGCTCCGGGGATGAGCAAAATTGAGAAGATCATCTACCTCGCCGACCACATCGAAGAAGGACGAAACCTTCCCGGCGTTAATAAAAGCAGGCGCTTGGCCTTTAAAGACCTTGATCGGGCGGTAGTTGAGACATCAACACAAATGCTCAGCTTTTTATTAAAAAAAGGGCTTCCGTTCCATCCCGGCACGGTTGAGACCCGAAACCATTATTTACTAAAAACATGAAGAAATTTGTAATAATAAGCTTGTCAATTACCATCGTCTTCTCAATAGTTATCGGTTTTACTATGGCGATCGCCTCAAAACTGGCCCTGTTCGAGCTTTTTTTGAGCCTTGCCCCCTCAAATCAATCTTTTTCCAAAGCGAACATTTTAGTCCTCGGAGTTGACAGCGCCTATGGACACCGTTCCGATACGATCATGGTATTAAATTCCGATCCGGCAGCCAAAAGAGCGACCCTGATCTCGATCCCTAGAGATACGCTTGCCGTCCTGCCGGGGCGGGGGTTAGATAAAATAAACCATGCTTATGCCTACGGCGGAGTAGAGCTCTCTAAAAAAACTGTCGAGAACCTATTGGAAATCAAAATCCCCTACCACATTGTGGTCGATCTAGCCGGGATCGTCAATATTATCGACGACCTGGGCGGAGTCCCGGTTAATGTTGAGAAGCGGATGTATTACGTCGATTATGCCGGCGGATTATACATTGATTTGAAACCGGGACAGCAGAGATTATCCGGCAAACAGGTTATGGGCTATCTTAGATATCGTAAAGATGGGGGGGATTTCAAACGCATCGGGCGCCAACAGCATTTCTTACGGTCAATGGCGAAAGAGATGTTAAAAAGGGACAATATCCTCCGCTCGCCCAAGTTGTTTTTGACCCTACTCTCCTATCTCCATACTAATCTGAATTCGAGACAGTCTCTCGGACTTGGTCTGGGAGTCAGGGATGCGGTAGAGCTCGGAAATATATCAATGAAAACCCTCCCCGGATCGGACATGATGGTAGATGGGATTTATTATCTAAAACCAAACTTAAATAAGATTAAAAATATGACCGAAATCTTTAAGGCAGGTTCAAAAACGTGAAAAGAGAGACGGTTATCGAAATAATTGCCAAAGCAGCCGAAGGTAAAAAGGCCAACAACCTTAAGATCCTGGACGTTCGTAAGGTTTCGAACATTCTGGATTACCTGATCATCTGCAGCGGTGATTCGAGCGTGCAAATCAGGGCAATCGAGAAAGAGATTGACAAACAGCTCAGATCGAATAAAATTAGAGGTTTCCGGTGGGAAGGATTGGTCAAATCAGGCTGGATAATCCTCGACTTAGGCAATATCGTTGTCCATGTAATGGGCAAAGAAGAGCGCGAATATTACAATTTAGAAGAACTTTGGGAAAAAGAAGCGATCATTTATCACTATTAGACAAAACCGTGGGGCTGTAGTTCAGCGGGAGAACGCTTGACTGGCAGTCAAGAGGTCAGGGGTTCAAATCCCCTCAGCTCCACAATAAAAAGAAAGGAAGGTAAGGAAAAATGGCAAAGAAAAAGGGATCAGAAAAAGGGAAAAAGTATGTCTATAAGTTCGGTGGAGGGAAAGCAGACGGCAAATCAGAAATGAAAAATCTGTTGGGAGGTAAAGGCGCCAACCTGGCAGAGATGTCAAATATCGGGATCCCCGTCCCGGCCGGATTCACCATCACTACAGAAATGTGCGCGGTTTATTACAAGATGAACCGGAAATATCCTAAGGAGCTAAATGTCCAGATCCATACCGGAATGGCCCATATCGAAAAGGTAATGGGGCCAAAATTCGGAGATAAAAATAACCCCTTGCTCGTATCGGTCAGGTCGGGAGCCAGGATATCGATGCCGGGGATGATGGATACCGTATTAAACTTGGGATTGAACGATCAAACCGTTCTGGGGCTGGCTAAACAATCGGGCAACGAAAGATTTGCCTGGGACGCCTATCGAAGATTTGTCCAAATGTACGGCGATGTCGTTTTGGACCTAAAACCTAGAACAAAAACCGATATCGATCCATTCGAGGAAATCATGGATGAAGTTAAACACGAAAAAGGGGTAAAAAACGACCTCGACCTGGAAGTCGACGATCTTAAAGAATTGGTCAAACGTTTTAAGGCAGCGATCAAGGAACGGAAAGGGATCGATTTCCCTGAAGATCCTTGGAAGCAACTTTGGGGCGCGATCGAAGCTGTCTTCGGATCATGGAATGCGGAAAGGGCGATCAAGTACAGAATTATAAACAAGATCCCGCACGAATGGGGAACCGCGGTAAACGTCCAATCGATGGTTTACGGAAACATGGGGGACGATTCGGGTACAGGGGTCGCCTTTACCAGAAATCCAGCTACCGGAGAGAAAAAATTCTACGGAGAATACCTGATCAATGCCCAGGGAGAAGATGTCGTTGCCGGGATCAGGACCCCGCAACCAATCAACAATTCCACCAAGTCATCTGAAGATCAGGAGACTTTGGAAGAAGTTATGCCTGGTCCTTACAAAACACTGGTAGCAATTTACAAAAAGCTCGAAAAGCATTATAGGGATATGCAGGATATTGAGTTTACGATCCAGAAGGGGAAGCTTTGGATGCTGCAAACCAGAACCGGAAAGCGAACTGCGGCCGCCGCATTAAAGATCGCCTGCGATATGGTTAAAGAGAAAATGATCAACGAAAAGACCGCGATCTTAAGGATTTCTCCGGATCAGGTTGATCAACTACTGCATCCGATGTTTGATCCTAAGGCCGAAAAAGATATTATCGCCAAAGGGCTCCCCGCCTCTCCCGGCGCTGCTACCGGACAAGCTGTCTTCCATGCTGACGAAGCGGAAGCATGGGCAAAGGACGGAAAGAAGGTAATCCTGGTAAGGATCGAGACCTCTCCCGAAGATATCGGCGGAATGCACGCCGCTCAGGGAATTCTGACCGCCCGCGGAGGAATGACCTCTCATGCCGCAGTGGTTGCCCGCGGAATGGGTAAGTGCTGTGTCGCCGGATGCGGAGTGGTAAATATTGATTATAAAACAAAGCAGTTTAACGTTAACAGCACCGTGATTAAAGAGGGAGATTGGATTTCGTTGGATGGAAGCGCTGGCGAAGTTATCAAAGGATTGGTCCCAACCATTATTCCCGAGCTTTCCGGAAACTTCGGCAAGGTCATGAAATGGGCAGACAAGGTCAGAAAACTAAATGTCCGCACCAATGTCGATACCCCGAAAGATTCGAAGGTCGCCCGCGACTTTGGCGCCGAAGGGATCGGCCTCTGCCGTACCGAGCATATGTTCTTCGAAGGAGATAGGATCAAAGCGGTCCGCGAAATGATCCTGGCCGACAATCTCGAAGGGAGAAAAAAGGCATTGGCCAAACTTCTTCCAATACAAAAAGCCGACTTTGTCGGGATCTTTAAGGCAATGAAGGGATTACCAGTCACCATCCGCCTGCTCGATCCTCCACTGCACGAATTCGTTCCGCACGAAGCCGCCCAGCAGCATGAGATGGCTGAAGAGATGGGAGTAAACGTTAAAAAAATAAAACAAAAGATCGCTGCTCTTCACGAATTCAACCCGATGCTCGGCCATCGCGGCTGCCGCCTCGGGATCATCTATCCGGAAATAACCGAAATGCAGGCCCGCGCGATCATGGAAGCGGCTTGCGAACTAAAGAAAAATGGTGTCGCGGTAAAACCAGAGATCATGGTCCCGCTGATATCAGATGTTGCCGAGTTCAAGAACCAGGAAGCGATTATCCGCCGCGTTGCCGAAGAGACGATCAAGAAATACGGCACCAAGGTAAGCTACCTGGTCGGGACAATGATCGAGATCCCGCGCGCCGCGCTGACCGCCGATAAGATCGCTGAAGCGGCCGAGTTCTTCTCGTTCGGGACCAACGACCTGACCCAGATGACCATGGGACTGTCACGCGATGACGCCGGTAAGTTCCTCCCTTCTTATGTTGAGATGGGGATCTACAAAGCCGATCCGTTCCAGGTCTTGGACCAGACCGGTGTCGGGCAACTGGTAAAAATGGGCGTCGAGAAAGGGAGAAAGACCAACAAGAAGCTTAAAGTCGGTATCTGCGGTGAACACGGAGGAGAACCATCTTCGGTTGAGTTCTGCCACAATATCGGTCTCAATTATGTAAGCTGTTCACCTTATCGTGTTCCGATCGCGAGACTGGCAGCGGCCCAGGCTGTATTAAAAAAGGGCAAATGATAATCCGCAAAGAGTTAGAAGCGCGAGAGAAAAAAGAGCTCTCGCGCTATGCGGCCCTCTCATCCCAAAGTAAAGGGAGGAAGCGGCCGGAAAAAGAGTGCGATATCCGGACCGCCTACCAGCGCGATCGGGATAAGATCCTTCATTGTAAATCATTCCGGAGGCTCAAACATAAAACTCAGGTATTCATCTCTCCCGCCGAGGATCACTTTAGGACACGGCTTACCCATACGATCGAGGTTGCCCAGATCGCACGCACGATCGCCCGCGCCCTGGCACTGAACGAAGACTTGGCCGAAGCGATCGCCCTGGGACACGACCTTGGACACACCCCGTTTGGGCACGCCGGGGAATTTGCTCTCGACGATATATTGCGCGAAAATTACGGGAAGCGCTTTTTTCATAACGAACAAAGCGCTCGGGTGGTTGAAGTGTTAGAAAAACATGGTAAAGGGCTCAACTTAACCTGTGAGGTAATCGATGGGATCAGAAATCACACCCCCAACGATCCCTGGCCGAAAACGCTTGAAGGATGCATTGTTCGGCTGGCCGACCGGATCGCATATCTGAGGCACGATATTGAAGACGCGATCACCGCGGGAGTTTTGGCCAAAAAAGATCTCCCGCGAAAACACATGAAGGTTTTAGGTGAAAATATTTTAGATTCTATCGTACCGGATATTATCAAACACTCGCTTGAAAAAAATAAAATAAAAATGAGCAGAAACGTACAAAACGCAATGGATGGACTTTATGATTTTATGTATAAGAACGTTTATACCAATCCGGTCGCTAAAAGAGAAGAATCCAAGGTCCCGATCCTGATGCGCCATCTTTTTAGGCACTATCACTATGATAAATATTTCCAAAAGGGGATCCGAGGTGAAGACCGCCAACTCCAACACACGATAGATTTTATCGCCGGAATGACCGACCGCTATGCCATTAACAAATTCTCCGAGCTGTTCGTCCCTGTTGAATGGAGAACCGAAAACTAATCTATGATTCCAGCTCATATAATTGAAGAGATAAGAAATAAATCGGATATCGTAAAAGTGATATCCGAATTTGTCCAGTTAAAAAAGCGGGGGAAGAACTACCTCGGTCTCTGCCCTTTTCACGCGGAAAAGGATGCCTCGTTTACAGTATCCCCTGAGAAACAGATCTTCCATTGTTTCGGCTGCAACGAGGGGGGCAACGCGTTTGCCTTCTTAATGAAGATCGAAAATATCAGCTTTGTCGAAGCAGTTGAAGAACTTGGGATAAAAGTTGGGATAGATGTTCCAAAGCCAAAGACCGCAGGCCGTTCGCGCGGCGAAAAAGACAAGCTCTATCAGGTCATGAAGCTCGCCGCCGATTATTTTCAAAGTAATCTAAATGATGAGGCCCTGGCATATTTAAAGAAGAGAAAGATAACCGATAAAACAAAAGAAGCCTTCCGCTTGGGTTTTGCCCTGCCCGGCTGGGATAATCTTTTCAAACATCTGGTATCGCGCGGAGTCGATCCCCAACTGATCGAAAAGAGCGGTTTGATCCTCGCCCGGGAAGGGAAAAGCGGTTATTACGACCGTTTCCGCAACCGCTTGATCTTTACCATCTGCGACCAGCGCGGAAGGGTCTTGGCTTTTGGCGGGAGATCGCTCGGGGATGAAGAGCCCAAGTACATGAATTCCTCCGACACCTTGATCTATCACAAAGGAGAAACTCTTTTTGGTTTGGATCTTTCGAAAGATAGTATTAAGAAGAGCAAAACCGCAGTGATGGTCGAAGGGTACTTTGATCTGATCACCCCGTTCCAAGCAGGGATCACGAATATCGTCGCCACCTTGGGGACAGCATTGACCGTTAACCAGTGCAAGTTATTGTCGCGCTACTGCGATACAGTAATACTGGGATTCGACGCCGATGCGGCCGGCGGGATCGCGGCCGAGCGTTCGATTGAACTGCTCAGGGGCCAGGGATTAAAGGTAAAGGTTGCAAAACTTTCGGGCGGAAAAGATCCCGATGAAATAATCAATAAGTTGGGAAGGGAAGGATTTGACCAATGCTTAAATTCTTCCCTCCCCTATCTTGAATTTAAAATCAATCGAACCTTGTTACGCCACAATCTTAAAGAGATCGAAGGGAGAGGAAAGGCACTCCAAGAAGTCTCCGCCTTGCTGAATACCGAGAAAGATCCCTTTGTCCAGAAAGAGTATGCAAAACTGATCGCTCCTGTTCTCAAAACAAGCACGGACACGATCTTATCTGAAACCAAGCGATCTAAACAATATAAAAGGATGGGAAGAGGGTTGCTGCATAGAAAAACCGAGAAGCCGGCCTCAAAGGTCCACGAAGCGGAAAAAACGATCATTGCCATTGCCGCCCAAAATGCTGGATCGTTAAAAACATTAAGAGACCATCTAAAAGTGGACGATTTCTCTATCCCGGACATAAAAAAGATCGCCGAACTTATGTTTTCTGCGGAAGCAGAAAACAATAATCCGGCCCATTTTATCCTGGACAACTTGCCGGAAGAAGGGACCAGGAAGTTCTTATCCGGAATATTAATGAGCGATCGATTGGTCCATAGCAGCGACGACAAACAGATCATGGAAGACTGCATAAACGTAATAAAAGGGGTGCGGCAAAAAAACAAAATAGAGATCTTAAAAACAGAGATCCGGGAGGCAGAAAAAAAAGGTGAGACCCAAAAAGTCTCACAATTACTTTCTGCCCTAAAAAGTGAAATCGCCCAAAGTAATGTCCGATAATAATTTGGAGGAATGTAATGATTGCAAAACGAAATGGATTTGAATTCTTAAAAGCAACCGCAGCCCGCAAGGGTTATCTAACTCCTGAGGAGATCCTTTCGATTATCCCCGAGCCGGAGAAAAATCTCGGCCAGATCGAGCAACTGATCGGGAAAGGGATCGAAATCTCCGAAAAAAAGGAGATAGTAAAACACAATAAAGAAGACGAACCGATAAAAAAGGAGCTTGCCGCCCTTAAAGGGGTCGGCGTGGATGATACCGTCCGCATGTACCTGCGCGAAATCGGCAAATTCCCGCTTCTAACCTCAGAAGAAGAGGTCGTTCTGGCCAAAAAGATCAAAGCGATGGAGATCCGCGCCAAACATAAGCTGGTTAACTCCAATTTGCGATTGGTGGTCTCGATCGCCAAAAAGTATACCGGCCGCGGAATGCTCTTCCTCGATCTGGTCCAAGAAGGAAATCTTGGCCTGATCCGTGCGGTTGAGAAATTCGATTACCGCAAAGGGTACAAGTTCTCAACTTACGCGACCTGGTGGATCCGCCAGGCGATCACCCGAGCGATTGCCGACCAGGCGCGCACGATCCGTATCCCGGTACACATGGTCGAGACCATCAACCGGCTGCGCAAGACTTCGCGCCAGCTGCTGCAAAAATTGGGCCGTAAACCGACCGAAAAAGAGATTGCCAAGAAAGCACATATCACGGTAGAAAAGGTGCGCGAGATCATCAAGATCTCCCAGGTCCCCCTATCGCTGGAAATGCCGATCGGCGACGAAGAGAGTTCGCGTCTGGGCGATTTTGTTGAGGATGGGAGCGTGCAAGCTCCGGACGATATCGTAATGCAAGGGCTTTTGCGTGATGATCTTGAAAATGTAATGAACACCCTTACTGAGCGCGAAAAGATCGTACTTAAACTTCGTTTTGGCCTGGACGACGGCCATCCGCGGACGTTAGAAGAGGTAGGGCGGGTATTCAATGTTACACGTGAACGAATCCGCCAGATCGAAGCCAAAGCGCTGCGGAAATTAAAACATCCGACCCGGGCCCGAAAACTTAGGGAGTATTTGAAGTAACCTGTTCAAGACGGGCTTTCTGCTGGTCGATCATTGATTTTAGTTTTACTCTGCGAGCGGGTTTTTTTGCGCTTCTCAGTTTATTTTCTAAAAGATCGATATAAGCCTCGATCTTTTTCTCTTTAACCGACTTAATTCGCGGTTTCGGCGTCGGCTCAGGAACTTTTTTAATTGGCGGCGGAGGGAGTTTTTTCTTCACTTCTTTGCCCCGGGCTTGGTTCCCCCGAGCGGAGTCAAGGTTTTTTTTCGTTTTCTTCCCAAATTGTGGAGCGGCAAATCCCAAGGTAAAATAATGGGTTGAATTCGCATCCAGCGTATTATCTTTGTAGTAAGCGTAATCAAACTTAAAGCGCCGGAAATCTATTCCCACGCCAACGCCAAGATTTAAAGCGCTCTCAGATCCGCTCGGCACCTGGTCTAATCCGCCGCGCAGGACAAACATCCTGTTTAATTGCCACTCCACCCCACTATGTAAAGCAAAAGGTGAGAGGTCTGCATCTGCAGCCAGCAAAATATTCTCTTTTATCCGGCTGGTCAATCCTGCCTTAATTAGCATCGGGACATCTTCGTTCGTCCCCGTATTCCACGAAATACCGGTCGGAAGAACATTTTGGATCGCGATCCCGGCAGTTAGGTTTGGTCTCGGTTTAAAAAGGATCCCAAGATCGAGATCAAATCCAGATCCGGATGAATATCCACCGGTAAATCCTTTAGAAAATGATTTTAAGACAGCGCCGCCGGCAATATTTTCGCGCAGCATCCTACCCCAGCTTAACGCGATCACCGAATTTGCATAGTCAAAGCTTGTTCCGGCCGAAACCACCCTTCCATTCGCATCTCTGGTTGTAACTGAGATCCCGGTCGTTCCACCGCTCAAGTAAGCGACCCCCATCCCGCCAAAATCAAACTTCTTTCCCCCACCCATTAACGTATAGTTAATATCTCCATCCATCAGGGAGGTGTACATGCTGGTTAATCCCCATCCATCGATATAGGCGGCGTTAGCAGGATTAACAAAGATGGCGTTAATATCGCCCGGGGCTACTAGATTGGTCCGTCCCATAGCCAGCGAGCGGGCGCCGACACCAATCCGGAGAGGATCGACAGAGGTTGTAGCAGAAAAGGATGAGCCGGCAATCACAAACAAAACCATTAATGAGCATATAATATAGCGAATATTCACAAGTTTTCCCTTGGGTAGAATTATAACATTTGGAAAAGAGATGGCAAGCAAATCTTGAAAACTTGAATTCCCTCTGATATTCTGGTAATCTGATATCCTGCCTGCCGGCAGGCAGGTCCGATGTTCTGACATGGCCCCATCGTCTAGGGGTTAGGACACCAGCTTTTCAAGCTGAGAACCGGGGTTCGATTCCCCGTGGGGCTACCATGTTTTTCAATCGAACCGCTTGACTATGATAGTATCATATGATACTATCACGGAATGTATCCACCTTTCAAAATTACCGCTGGAAGCCTAAACCTCTGCGCGGAGATCAACCGCCTCCTGGGCCGGTTCGAAGGATTAAAGGGCCCGATCCCTCAACCGCAGCTGCGCAAAAAAAACCGGATAAAAACAATTTTTTCATCACTGGCAATTGAAGGAAACCAGCTAACCGAACAACAGGTAACAGACCTGGTAAACCACAAGCGGGTGATCGGCCCACAAAAAGACATTCTCGAGGTAAAAAATGCCATCATGGCCTACGATTTAATCCATAGCTATAAGGTTAATCGGCTTGATTCTTTACTTAAAGCTCATCAAACGCTACTGAACAGCCTGGCCGAAGACGCGGGTTTCCTGCGCTCCAGGAACGTCGGGATTTTTCAAGGGACAAAAGTTGCCCATATGGCCCCCAAGCATCAACTGGTCCCAAAATTAATGGGCAAGCTTTTTAATTTCTTAAAAAGAAAAGACAATTTAAATCCCCTGATAAAATCGAGCGTTTTCCATTATGAACTTGAATTTATCCACCCTTTTTCAGATGGCAACGGGCGAATGGGCCGCCTTTGGCAAACCGTTATTTTACGCAAATACCACCCGCTTTTTGAATATATCCCGGTCGAATCAATCATCCGCGAAAAACAAAAAGAATATTATAGATCCCTGGCGGAAGCGGATAAAGCCGGGAACTCGACCCGGTTCATTGAGTTTATGTTAAAAGTTATTTTACAGGCGGTTAGCAAGCTCTTGGTCAATATTAGGCCGCAGGTCCAGACGGCAAAAACCAGGTTAAGGTCGGTCAGGGACCATTTTCAAAAGAAGCTTTTTTCCAGAAAAGACTACCTGGCTTTCCACAAAGATATCTCGACCGCAACCGCCAGTCGGGACCTTCTCTTCGGAATAAAACATAAAATCATTAATAAAAGCGGGGCTAGGGCCTTAACACAGTATCGGTTTTAGTCCCGCTCAAACCATTTCTTCCATTCCGAAGAAATCGTTTGAATCCGATTAATATGCCGGGGATTGAACTTCTTTGACCAGGGAACGACCTGGAATCCGCCCGCTACTTCACAAACCAGTTTATAATCATATTTGATCTTTTGGTATCTTCCCGAAAAAATCGAATCGTCCTCTGGATAAAGCCCCATCGGCGTCGCCATGCTGACAATTTTCTGTCCGGTTATCTTCTCCAAATAATACGATGAACGCGCCAAAGCATACTTCGCCGCTTTTGTGCTGATATCACTCAACCGCTCGTGCGAATAACAGTGCCCACCAACCTCCATCCCCCACTCGATTAATTCTTTTAACTTCTTCTTTGCATATTTTTTCTGGCCAAAAAGATCACGGTCCGGATTGTTGGTCTCGATCAGCACAAAAAAGGTCGCCCGCATCGGCCATTCGCCCGGATGTTTATCGCAAAAAGCCTTCATAATCCCGACCGCACAATTTGGATCGATCGATCCATCCTTTAGATAACGAAACTGGCTGGAAGATGAGTCGTCAAAAGTGAGAACTACCGGTTTTTTTCCTTTAGGCAACCCTTTAAAGTTGGTCAGAATATCTTTTACGTTCATTGGATAGTAATTGTTTTGATGTAGCCATTCGAGATCTTTGCGAAAGTTGTCCGGCGACCGGCTCCAACGCGCCTCTGGACGGCTGATCAGGTGATATTCCAATACCGGGAAATAATTAAACTTCGCGGATGAAGGAATTGATAAAACAAAGAACAAAAACAGGAAAAAGGCAAGATACTTCTTCACAGCTCTTCTTCAGGTTCGGTAAAGACACGATAAAAACAGAAGATATTAAGCGCAATAATAATTACCCAAGAGGTAGTAATAAAAATCCAGCCAAAAACATTCATACTTGTTGCCTCCTCTTCCACGCGATCCTAACCATGATCGCCAGCCCGGCAAACAATCCGATCAACCCCAGCCTGGTTGCCAGGACATAGGGGACATTTGCCGCCGGCACCCCTTCCATCATTATTGTCGGTATTCCCTGCTGGATAAACCAGAAACCGAGGATAAAGAATAAGAATGCCGGGGTAACATATTTCATGATAAATTTATAGAATTTTGGGATAGTAAGTTCAGAGCCGTGATGGATCTCCTCCCACGCCTTATCGATCCCAAATACCCAAACGAAAAGAACCGTTTCAATCGTGGCAAAAAGGACTAAGCAGAATGTCCCTCCCCAAAAGTCCATCTCATCCACCACCCCCTGCCCCAGGAAAAAGACCGGGAACTGGCAAAGAATAAAGGTAACGATCATTATCCAGCGGACGGCAGCTTTGCGATCGAGCTTAAACTCATCTTTAACAAAAGCAACTGCCGGCTCGATCAGCGATACGGAAGAAGTTATTCCCGCTAAAAACAGAAGGGTAAACCAGAGGACCGCAAATACCTGGCCGAACGGGATCTGTCCGAAGATCAGCGGCATTGTTACAAAGCCAAGGTTAAACGCCCCGCCAGCCGCGACCTCTTGCGCCCCAACCATTCCAAAAAAGGCAAAAGCAGCGGGGATAACGATCGATCCTCCCAGAATAACTTCGGCAAATTCGTTCATCGAAGCAGAAGTTAGGCCGGAGAGGACCACATCATCCCCATGGCTCAGATAACTCGCGTAAGTTAAGATCGCCCCGATACCGACGCTAAGGGTAAAGAATATCTGGCCAGCCGCAGCCAGCCAAACTTTGGCGTTGGTCAAAGCGGAAAAATCCGCGTTCCAGAGAAATCCGATCCCATTTAAGATATTCCAGTTTGGATTCCCCGGGACCGGAGCTCCCAAACTTAATACTCTTACCGCAATAATGATCGCAAACATAAACAGCAGAGGCAATGCAATTTTACACAGCCTTTCGATCCCTTTTTTAATTCCCTGCCGGATAATATAAAAATTTATGCCAAAAGTTACAAGAAAAAATACATATGCGGTCCAGATATTGCTTTGGGGAGATAATCCCTGATAAGCGGTCAGGAACTCTTTCATCCCATCACTGGTTGCCATCGAAAGGAGCTTTCCCGTCAGCGCAAAAAATGCATACCCAAGAAGCCACGATTCAATATATGTATAGTAGATGAAAATTACCATCGGGCCAAAGATCCCGATCGTTCCAAGATATTTAACAATTCTATTCTTGGCCAGTTTATTGAAGATAAAAGGGGCAGTTCCGTGGCCAAAAAGACCGCCGTGCCGTCCGATCGCCCATTCGATCCACATCAGAGGAATACCTAAAAGGAGAAAGGAGATGAAATAGGGGATCATGAAGGCGCCGCCACCGTTCTGGGCGGCCTGGACCGGGAAGCGGAGAAAGTTTCCGAGACCGACGGCTGATCCAGCTACCGCCAGGATCACCCCGATCTTGGTCCCCCACTTTTCGCGTTTTTCAGCCATCTTCTACTGAGCGTCTTTCGGCCACTTATTGATATCTATGCCGAATTTCTCTTTGCTTTCTAAAAGTTTTGTCTTTAAACTCCCGACATTCTGCTTCAATCCGTCTAATGTCTTCTCAAACTCCCCGATCTGCTTTAATAAATCATCAACATTTTTGGTCTCTTCTCCCATTTTTATCACCTCTTAGTAAGAATGGGCGCGGCAGGGATCGAACCTGCGACCTCTTCCGTGTGAAGGAAGCGTTCTACCACTAAACTACACGCCCCCGCGCTCTACGACTTTAGAATGGGCGGTGTAGGAGTCGAACCTACGACCTCCTCGGTGTAAGCGAGGCATTCTAACCAGCTGAACTAACCGCCCTTCGCTAAATCTTACCACGCCTTGACTACCGTCGCAAGTTAGGCTAGACTTAAATTTCGCGACGGGCCCATAGCTCAATGGTGGAGCGCTCGGCTCATAACCGATTGGTTGTTGGTTCGAATCCAACTGGGCCCATATCTCGACTCGTTTCACTCGCTCGATATTAATTGGTAAAATAGAGTGTGATCAAAGACTCCCGAGCGAACGTAGTGAGTCGAGGGAGTTCGAATCCAACTGGGCCCAATTTATTTTAGGTTATGCCCTAGTCCTGTAAAAGCGGACATCCAAACCTCACTTTTAAAATGCAAAACTTAAAGCTCAAAGCTCAAAATTTAACACCATTATCAATCTTTGAATCCCTTTATAACGGGCCAGGATCCTTTCTTTTGGAAAGTCCCCTCGGTCAAGGCAGGCTCGAGCAATACTCATTTATCGGGATCGATCCTGTCCAGACTATTTCCTCATTTGAAGAACTAGAGAAAGCATACCTAAAAAACGGCGCCTTTGGATTTTTTAGCTACGATTTTGCCTGGGAGATCGAGGATCTACCAAATTTGGCAAAAGATGATTTAGGAATTCCTAAGGTTAATTTTATAGCGCCGGAAACATTAGCCATTTTTGATCATCAAAAACAGGAAGTTGAGATACGCGCCAAGAATCCTAAGGCGATTGCGGATAAAATTAATCAACCCCTAACCCCTTTCTCCCCTTCCCCCTTACTAAGGGGGAAGGGGGATGGGGATAGCCTGCCAACATCAAACCTAAAAAAAGAAGAGTTCGAAGAGATCGTCCGCCAGGCTAAAGAATACATTTCATCCGGCGACATCTACCAGGTAAACTTATCTCAAAGGTTCGAAAAAGAGATCGAAGAACATCCGTTCGAGATATACAAACGATTACGAAAGATAAATCCCTCTCCCTTCGCTTCATATTTTGATTTTGGCGAAATAAAAATAGTCGGCAGCTCACCAGAACGTTTGATCAAGCTAGAAAATGGCGTCGCGCAAACCAGGCCAATTGCCGGCACACGACCGATCACGGCCAAGGAAGACGAACTCCTGCTCGATCCCAAAGAAAGGGCCGAACACATTATGTTAGTCGACCTCGAAAGGAACGATTTGGGAAGGATTAGTGAGTTTGGTTCTGTTCGAGTGACAGAGTCAATGATTATCGAAAAGTATTCACATGTTATTCATATCGTCTCTAATGTCGTCGGTAAATTAAGAAAAGATAAAAATAAATTCGATTTGATCAAGGCGATGTTCCCCGGCGGGACGATTACCGGCTGCCCTAAAATTAGGTCGATGGAGATAATTGAAGAATTGGAACCGGTTAAACGAGGAATTTATACCGGCTCGATCGGATATATCATGAAAGATAAAATCGATCTAAACATTGCGATCCGTACTATGATAATGAAAGAGGATAAAGCCTATATTCAGGTCGGCGCAGGAATAGTAGCAGACTCGATCCCCGAACGGGAATACCACGAAACCCTGCATAAAGCCGCAGCTATGTTTAAGGCGTTGGCTATTTAACCTCAGACTCTAAAGACGTTGTAAGGTTATAAACGTAGACCCCTGTATTCTCTCCCGTCTTACTATAGGTCACCTTGGTCGCATCAGGAGAAAGCCGTGGAAGCGAACCGGTAAAACCAGAAGCAATCACCGCAGTTCTAGTTGTCGTACCAACGTCAACCTTCTGCAGGCTATCTGATACTATGCCATAAACCTCATCCGTATTTGTCGAAGATATCTGCGGAAGATCGACCGATTGGGCGGCCGTCAGGTCTACCCTTCCTGATCCGTCAGAATAGATCAGCGATAATAATTTGTCCGATTCCGAAGCACGGACAAAAGCGATCCTTCCGCCATTTTGCCACGAGACAAATTCAAGATTCGCCTCAGCTATTACTAGGTCATCATTGTCCCCATCAACATCAACGATCCTAACCTCTGTGGTTGTGCAGTAAGCCAACCTTGCCCCGTCCGGCGACCAGTCAAACGCCTTAATCCCTGGTGAAAAATTTAGCTCGACCATTTCAAGGCCGGTATGGACTCCAGTAGCGATATTGCGGATCACGATCGTGCTGAATAATCCGTTCCGCAAACCGATCATATAAGCGACGTAATCGGTCGCCGGAGAACAACTTAGCGAATATGCTGAAGTAGCGGTAGTGTCGATTAGCGAAGATGACTCTCCGGTACCAGCCGAATACATCGTCGCAAGATATTGACTATAGCTCGATCCGATCTGAGATCCAAGCACGTCTTTATCCGCGGTATTCACTTCTCCAACAAAAATGACCTTCCCATCCCTTACCCAACTCGGACCGTAGAAATATCTGGTCGTCTCGGTCTTTAATCCGCAGCCTATCAAATAACTAACGACTAACAACAGACAACTAACAACTATTATTTTTTTCATCCTGATCTCCTCCTATTATTAAGCGTACATGGGCGGCGGTTCGGGCCCCGGGGGAAAATACCTGATCGGCTTGCTCTTTTTCCCCTTGATGCTTCGGGAAAGAGCATTCTTTATAACTTCATCTGCCTCTTTAACAAAAACTATCTCCAGATCATCCAAAAGGTCTTTTTTTATCTCTTTGAGATCCTTCTTGTTTTCCATCGGTATTATAACACGTTTTATCCCCGCCCTGCGCGCCGCCAGCAGTTTCTCTTTTAACCCGCCAATCGGCATCACCCGCCCCCTAAGGGTTATCTCACCGGTCATCGCCACATCGCGCCGGATCGGCGTCTGGGTCAAGGCCGAAGTCAAAGCGGTCGCCATCGTTACCCCGGCCGACGGTCCATCCTTGGGAACCGCCCCTTCCGGGACATGCAGATGGACATCAATCTTCCGGTAAAAATTATCTTCGAGCCCGAACTGCTTTGCCCGGGAGCGAACATAGCTCATCGCCGCCTTAGAAGATTCCTGCATAACCTCCCCCATCATCCCAGTTAAGGTCAGGTTCCCCCTCCCCGGCATCACGGTCACCTCGATCGGGACCGTATCTCCGCCAACCTCGGTCCATACCAGCCCGGTCGCCACCCCAACCTGATCTTTCTCTTCGGCTATTCCAAAAGTAAATCTGGGAGCGCCCAAATATTCCTGGAGATCCGATAATTTTACGACCGTTTTCGCCTTCCCCTTTTTCCTGACTATTTTAGTCGCGATCTTTCGCAATATATCGGCGATTTTTCTCTCCAAATTCCTAACCCCGGCCTCTTTGGTATATTCGCGGATAATCGAAAGCAGCGCTTTATCTTCGAATTCGATCTTACTCTTTTTTAGCCCGTGTTTCTCCAGCTCGCGCGGGATCAGATAACCTCTGGCAATCCCCATTTTCTCCTCTTCGGTATAACCGGACATCTGGATAACCTCCATTCGGTCCAGAAGGGGTCGGGGAATCGGATCACGTGTATTTGCAGTAGTTATAAAAAATACATCGGAGAGATCAAACGGGACCTCAAGATAGTGGTCGGAAAATTCTTTATTCATCTCCGGATCCAAAACTTCGAGCAGCGCGGCAGATGGATCACCCCTAAAATCCATCCCCATCTTATCAACTTCATCAAGCAGGAAAACCGGATTATTTGATCCGGCCTTGCTGATCGATTGGATTACCCGTCCCGGCATCGACCCGACATAAGTCCGGCGATGCCCCCTAATTTCAGCCTCATCGCGCACTCCACCCAACGCAACCCTGGTGAACTTCCTCCCCATCGCCCGGGCAATCGATTGGGCAACCGATGTTTTACCAACGCCAGGAGGACCAACCAGGCAAAGGATCGTCCCCGCTATCTTCCCGGTCAATTGAAGGACCGCGAAATATTCCAGGATCCGCTCTTTGACTTTATCTAATCCGTAATGGTCTTTATTTAAGATCTTCTCTACTTCTGAGATATCAAACTTACCTTTTGTCTTTTTCTTCCAGGGGAGTTCGATCAGCCAATCGAGATAGGTACGGATCACCGAGGCTTCGGCTACCATCGGCGGCATTTTACTTAATCGCTCAAGCTCTTTATCCGCCTTCTCTTTTACTGCCGCCGGAAGTTTTGCCGCTTTTATCTTTTTCTTATACTCTTTCAGCTCCGGCTGGTCGTATTCATCTTCTTCACCCAGCTCCTCCTGGATCGCGCGCATTTTTTCTTTTAAATAGTACTCCTTCTGGACCTTTTCGATCTGCTTCCTGACCTTACCTCGCAATTTTTTCTCGACATCCAAAACTCCGATCTCCTTTTCCAATATCTCAGAAAGCTTTGCCAGTCTTTTCTCGGGCTTTACCGCTTCCAGGATTGCCTGTTTCTCGTCAACCTTCAAAGAGAGGTATGAGGCAATAAGGTCAGCTAATCTCCCTGGATTATCAACGTTCACGATCGACATTAAAGTTTCCGAAGGGATGCGTCGGTTCAGTTTTACATACTCCTCAAACTGCTTGATTACGTTCCTGACCAACGCTTCAGTCTCGGGCGTGATATCTTCTGATTCTTCGATCCGCGAAATTGCCACTTTAAAATATGGGGCCTGTTTTTCGTATTTCTCGATCCTTACACGGCAGATTCCCTCTACCAATATCTTGGTCGTTCCGTCGGGAAGATGGAGCAACTGAACAATTTCAGATAAGGTCCCGATTTTGGCAATATCTTTGGGGGACGGATCCTCATTCTCTTCCTCTTTCTGCGCGGCAAAGATAATCATCTTCTCTTTTTCGACCGTCTCCTCAAGCGCTTTAACCGAGGGTGAACGGCCGATAAATAAAGGGACGATCATCTGGGGAAAAACAACAATGTTGCGCAGCGGTATTAAGGGGAGGACTTCTTTCCACTCCCCAAGTTTGCGGCTAGATTTTTTGGCGGAGCCTGCCATATATTATTTCGATTTTTTTCCGTTTCCCGAAACTTTAGCGGTAGAGATCACTTCATCAATAATACCGTATTTTACCGCCTCGTCCGCCCCCATATAGAAATCACGGTCGGTATCTTTCTCGATCTTAGCCAGAGATTGGCTGGTATGTTTTGCCAATATATCGTTTAGCAGCTTTTTGATCCTCAACATTTCCTTTGTCTGGATCTCGATATCGGTCGCCTGCCCTTGAGCTCCCCCCAACGGCTGATGGATCATCATCCGGGCGTTCGGCAGCGCAAAGCGTTTTCCTTTGTTCCCCGCCGCTAGAAGCAGCGCCCCCATTGACGCAGCCTGGCCGATACAGATGGTTGAAATAGGCGATTTAATGTATTGCATTGTATCGTAGATCGCTAAGCCGGCGGTAACTACCCCACCCGGGCTGTTAATATACATATTGATATCCTTGGCTGAGTCTTCAGCCTGCAAAAATAACATTTGTGCGATAATTGTATTAGCAACCATATCATCAACCGGGGTCCCGACAAAGATAATTCTCTCTTTTAATAAGCGGGAGTAAATATCGTAGGCCCTTTCTCCCCTGGCGGATTGCTCAACTACCATCGGGATCAATTGTGCTCTTTCAGTCATTTTTTTCCTCCTCGCCCCGAGTTTCATCGAGGGGCTTGTTTTCAACCGTTGTTACCTTTGCTTTTTCTAGAATAAAATCTAGCGCTTTACGGCGCATGAGATAGTCTTCGACATATTTTTTAGCGTGCTCATCGATCTCTTTACCCGCCTCTTCGACCGGCTGCCCGGCCGCCTTTGCCAGCTCTTTGAGCTCCTCATCCATCTCCTCTTTTGAGATCTCAATTTTTTCAGTTTCCGCGATCGCCTTTAAAACGACTTTACCGATCACCCTTACTTCGGCCGATTTGTGCAGCTCTTCCCGCATCAGCTTCTCGTCCTTTTTTATCCCTTTTAAATAATCTTCAAGGGTCAAGCCGCTTTGAGCAAGTGAGTTGCGCAGCTCATCAAGCATTACATCGATCTCCCGCTTGACCATCCCGTTGGGAATATCCACTTTTGCATTTTTCGAGGCTTCTGCGATAAGCTTATTCTTTACGTCAGCCTCTTCGGCGCCCTCTTTATCTTTTTGCATCCCCGTTCGAAACTCTTTTTTTAGCTCTTCAAGGGTCTGATACTTGCTCACTTTTTTAGCAAATTCATCATCGATCGCCGGCTCGCCCCCTTCCATATGGGCCAGCCTTTTTTGGAGGTTTTCCAAGACTTTATTCACATCTTCATCAGTAACTTTTACCTCTTTTTTCTCAGCCCTCAAACCCTTATATTTACCGAGTTTTACCTCCGGGTAAACCTCGATCTCGATCTTATAAACGATTGGTTTCTTCTTCTTTTTATCAAGAATTTGAAGATTAGGATAATCAACCGGTTCAATTTTTATCTCATCAAGGATTCTTGGATAAATTGCGGAGATAAGGTCCTGAGCTGCCTGCGCTTCAATAAATTCGCGGTTTAACACCTTTTCAACCATCGCTTTGGGGGCTTTACCGGGGCGGAAACCGGGAATTTTAACCTCTTTCCCCGCTTCAATGATAGTTTTATCGACCGATTTGAGGAATTCTGAATAATCTTCTTCAACTTCGAGGATAATCTTGTTCCCTTCACGTGTATTCGAACGAATTTTCATGGTAAAATTATTATACTATAAAACAGTGAAACTTACTATAAAAAGTATTGGCAAATTATTTTAACCCAAAGCCTCAGGAGATATATAATCTCCCAATTTTTTCCTGGTTTCCTCTAGCCTATTTTTTTGCTCTTCTAGCGCTTCGAACAGGATATGCGGAGCATCGGGAACTTTGGTCTTATAGATCTCGGCAATTCTTTTTATCTTAGCAAGGTTCTCAGGAATTCTTATAGTAAACTGTTTAAGGTATTCCTCTTTTGAGTATTCTTTATCAAGTACCTCTTCAAATATTTTTTTAAGGTCTTTATACTCCGGAATATAACCGGTGGGGGTCTTGATCGCCGAAACATCACCGTGAATGCGCAGCTCCATCCATCTAAGCCAGACATGCTTATCCTTTACCCCGTTCAAATATTTACCATCTTTATCTTTTAGGAAATAGTTAACCAAAAAAATCTGGGGTGGTTTTTTCACCGAGTTGCCCAGATCACAATTATTAGTAATATACCTCCCCATCGGGATCGAGAGGAAATCTATATTGGCCATGAGATTGAACTTCCTTACCCCTTCCTGTCCCAGGGTGGCGGCGGTGGTCTCCGATTCGATCGTTGCCCCCTTCATCAATATCCCATGGTTCCAATCAAATGATTGCTCGACCGGTACAGTAGTATCTGAATCCCTGCCACCGTAAATAATACCGGACAGTTCCACCCCTTCGGGGTCATTAAGCTTAGGGTCGCAATTTTTTAATTCACTCAAACGGATGGTATATCTTGAGTTCTTATGCGAGTGGGTTATCTCCTGCCCTTTTGCGTCCTTTTTTCCGATCGTCCATTCGCCGGAGTAATTTTTACCCTTTTCAGGCATCTCCCTGCCATCCCCAAGCCAAAAAGGGATCCCCTTATCAGCTACCAGGATGTTAGAAAAGATCACTTCTCCAGTAGAATTAAGCGCTTCAAAGATCAATGGATCTCCTTTTTTATTCACGTCACGGATAATGCCGAACATCCCGCGCTCAACATTTACCGCGCGAATTTTGCCGTCAATATTCCTTAAATAGGCGATATCATCCCCGACGATCGTTTCGCCTTCCAGCATCGCGGTAGACGTTTTTCCGCAGGCGCTCGGAAATGAACCGGATAAATAAGAGACCCTCCCCTTTGGGCCATGGACCCCCATAACAAACATATGCTCGGTAAGCCACCCTTCAAAGGAGGCCTTTTTTATAGCCAGGCGCATGGCCAACTTCTTTAAGCCAACAGTATTACCGGCATACTGGGTATTGGCACTGAAAACCAAATTCTGCTCAAGGTCAATATAAACCCTGCGTTTATCAACATTTTTACTCACGCCGCCTTCGAGCTCTCCAGCGCTGTGAACAAACTTGAAAAAATCGGCCGTCTTCCCCAGTTTTTTAAACATCTCGTACCCGCTTCGGATAAGGATATCCTCACTATGCGCCACATAAGCCGAATCGGTTATCTGGAGCGCGGGGATCGAAAAAGGGGAATTTGTCGGACCCAGACAAAAGAAGCCGACATACATCTCTTTGCCGGACATAATGTTCTTTAGAAGTCCGCTAATCTCCTGCAAACCTTTAGTCCGGTCTGTTTTCCGGATATCAGAACCCAGCTCTACGTCCGGAGGGAGCAGATATTTTGTATTCGCCTTATCCCTGGCCTGGTCAAAATATCCGTCAAAGTGATAAGTATGGCCTTTAATAGCCAGTTTATGTTCTTCTTTGTTCTCGATCGCTTTATTCCTAATGTATTCCGCATCCTCCGGAGAATCGGTACGCACAAAAACCGACGCGGGATTGCAATGTTCCACATATTTTGCCACAAATTCAAGCAAGGCCGGATTGCCCAGCGCCTCCAGCTTTTTATAATTTTCTGCCCCACATTTTTCTTTTAACATTTTCATTACAGCTATACCTTCCTTTTACAATCTTCTTTGGGATTTCGCGAATCGCATTAAGAAACATTATTATAAACGAATATTATGCTAAAATCAAAGCATGGTAAAGATTGTTATAAAATGAGTTTATTTTTTATCCCTGAGCACTAAAAAGAGATAGGTCATAGAATGGTCCCCTTCAGTCTGGAGAGGCTCAAGCGCGGAGACACGGCGGATTCTTCCCAAACGCCTAAATTTCCAATGGTCTAGATAAAATAGCTTATCATGGGGATTGTAATCCAGAAACTCCGCCACATCCTTTTCTTGCAAATTATCAAACACCTTGTAATCCAGGCCCTGGTTAAGGGTTTTCCTAATATTCCCTTTCCAATCCCCATAAAGGACCACGCTAAACTTATCTTTGTGTTCCACGAGATCCGCAAGTTCAGCAATTTCAATCCCGTAAAAATGTTTGATCTCCCTGCGTATCTTATGCTTCCAGTGCGCGGCAACACCCTCGCGATTTATCCTGTCACGCTCTCGACTTGTGACTTGAACTTCCGCTGGCAACTTTAGCATAGTCAAACGTATCATGGTTATCGCTGAGAAGCCGCTGTCCGCGGGTTTAGCAATCTGATCCTTATATGTTGGCAGACGATTTTCACGCATGTGCGGCAAAAGTTCGTGAGGGTCCTTAAAATTTTCAAGTGAGAGGTTTGGAAGCACCTGAGGGATCAATTTCTCAATGCGGCGGACCAAACGGTCATTTTCAGCCACGATACTCATCCCTAAGAGATCATGAACTTGACCAGGATCACTGATCTTATTAGCTTGCATCTTCTCCCATGCTGAATAAGGGAGTTTAACCCGAAAGAAGATCTCATAGTCTTCAGGCGCAATGCCTGCCGCAGCAATCACTTCGCGAATTAGGTTTACTGTATCTTGCAGGTGTAGCTCCATCTCTGAATAAGTTAAGCCGGTCGCTTTTTCAATTTTTCTTCGAAAATGATTGTAGGCGCGGTTGTAAGAAATACGGAATATTTCATTACGGATCATCGCCGCTAAACCAGAAAAACCACGTCTTTCCGCCAGGGGAGCTACTACAACCCTTAGATTTCTTTCCTCTTCTTTTTTAAGGGCTCGCACCGGCGTATGCCGGAGTTTTCCCAAAACAGTGGCAAAGTATTCGAGGTAGGTCTCTTGCTTATAACTAGAATCAAAACCAAGAACATTAAGAAAAAGCTGCAAATAAGTATGTATGTCTCCGGCATTCTGGATGCGCATCAAGCCCACATGCATACCAGAGACATGTCGAATGTCGGCAACTTTACCTCCCAGTAGGCGCACTTCAAGGGGCCATCTCCTCCACGAAAATCCGGTTTCTCCGTGGACAGCTTTGAGATGCTGTATAAACGTAGTCGGTAGACCCCTTTTATTTAATAACCAATCATAGCTGGGGCTGGTATATTCTGGTAAAATCTTCTGCAGAAGAAGCGCAGCTAGGCTTGTTTCTGACGCGCCATGTTCGGCTGCGATGCGCGCCGCCTCAAAATATGGATCAGTACCCTGGGGAGAAGAAGCTAAAGCCTGGATGGCTTCCGCAAGCAGCGGGAAAGAAAGTCTTTCCCGCCTGGAAAGCTGCTTGTTTCTTAAAAAACTAAGGAGGGCCTCACTAGCCGCGGGCATAGATTTGCGGCGTATTTTTGCTTTGCCGCCAGCAAAGAAAACTCCGGACTTTTGCGTAAAAACGTATTTCAGGGCGTTGTTTTCTTCCACCTCTAAAATGTCTCCTGCCTCTAGCCATTGCGCCAGAGCGTCAGGAGTAAAATAGGCCGCTCGATTTTTTTGAAAATAAACCGGAACTGCCCGCCCTTCTTTTACGATCTCTTTTATCTCTTTTTTTAAAGCCAGGGTATATAGTTCACTTTCGGGTTCACTTCCGAAATAAAAAAATTCGGGGCCTTCCAGCAAAAACACCGGCACAGTTTTTGGCTGGCCCCCTCTGCGAACAACAGGACGTTCTTCGTGCTCATGGCAACGAGGGTTCACGAACCGTATATTGGAGTATGGTTGGCGCCCTCTGCGAACAAAAAGGCGTTCTTCGTGCTCACGGCAACGAGGGCGCATGAGCTGGACAAAGGAGGGATATTGCTGAATAAAAAGGCTCGCCACCGCCTCGCGGCTGACTTCACCGAATTCCTCAACCGCGATTTGATAGAGCTCGCTTTCAGTATAAACCGTATTCAGTTCTATTCTGGAACTATCAAGCGCTATCCTAAGCCACGCAGGATTTTGTGCAAGACCTATAAAGTCAAAATTATCATCCTTATCTACTGAACATTGCCGAGGCAGTATCTTGATTTTGGAGTTGGGTAATCCCGGTGAACCCACTAAGACAAGCTCAATCTTCTCTTCTTCCTCGCAGCAAGCTTAATTAAGAACGCTGAGCAGTTTGTCCATTTTTCCCCAACCCCAGCGCTGGTCAAAGTGCTCGGCTAAGGGGCTCACCAGTTTCGAAATGTTTTTTTCCTGTTTTATTCAGATTTTCCAAGAAATAACCAGTGAAGTAATCTTTCTCAAAAATTTTAGGCGTGTTCTTGCGAAAATAAGAAAATACAGGATTAAGGTTTTCGACAAGCAGGCTGCGTCTTTGCATGTCACGCTTATTAACTACAAATCGGCCAAACGAGACCTGGTCATAGGGCTGGATGATTCTAATTTTTGTCATAAATTTATCCCCATTCAACTTAATTTCCCGGCCAGCACTACTTCCCACATCACATTATCATCGTCGTCCCCCCTCAAAAATTTCACTATTTCGCAAAATTACGCCGATATCTTCATTGGAATTCTTCTCTATCCTCTTTAAAGTTAAAATAATCACTAATTGCGCCGCGACGGCAAAAAGCCAATTTGCCCTTGACACCTCTATATAGTTTCGTATATACTATGCCCATATATGCCTAATAACTATATAGCGCAAATAAAGGCCATTCTCAACGCAACCGGCTGGAGCCAGGTAAAGCTGGCCCAAGAAATCGGCGTTACCTTTGCTGCCCTTAATCGCTGGCTTAACCAACGGGCAAAACCGCGCCCTTCAACCCAAAAAGAGATCTATAGGGTCTATAAAGAGGAGGTCGGCATCCTCCCTCTTCCTGACAAAAACATCCGGCAAGCGCTTCATTCGCTCGACCGGGAAAAGAAAAAACATAAAAACATAAAAAAGATAATAAAAGAAAATAAACACTTAAGGGAAGACCTCCTTTTGGAACTTACCTATAATTCCAACGCCATTGAAGGAAGCACGCTTACCAAAAAACAGACCGAAACAATTATTTTTGACAAAGCTCACATTCCAGATAAGTCTTATGTCGAACATTTGGAAGCTACCAATCATGCCGTGGCCCTAAACATGATCTTCGACGGCAAATTCAAAGGGCCGATCACCGAAAAAATCATAAAAAAGCTTCACGGCATTATTTTACAAGGAATAAACCCAGATGCCGGAAAATACTCAAAACATCATCGGGCTATCCGCGGAGTAGACCTAATCCTGCCACATCCGGAAGATATTCAGGAAGAGATAGCCAGGTTATTGAGAAAAATTAATCGCACCAAAGAACATATAGTAAAGCATATTGCCAAAATGCACGCAGCATTCGAAGCGATCCATCCTTTTGGCGACGGTAACGGCCGGGCTGGAAGATTAATTATGATCATTCAACTCCTGAATGCGGGCTATGCACCATGCCTGATCGAAAATAACCAGAAAACCGAATACTATGAAGATTTGGAATATGCCCAGAAAAAATCTGAAACTCACTTAATCGAATTTATCATCGAATGCATTCAAAAGGGATATCAGTTAGTTAGAAAACATAAGAAGTAACCTCATGACCAATCAACACTTTGATCTAGTAATAATCGGCGGCGGGCCGGCCGGATTGATGGCCGCGGGCGTAGCTGCCGAGTGCGGCGCAAAGGTTGTTTTGCTGGAAAAAAACGAGCGTCCGGGTAAAAAACTGCTGATTTCCGGCAAAGGCCGTTGCAATATTACTACGGCAGAAACGGATCCAGCGACGATTATCGAATCCTTTGGCAAAAACGGTAAGTTCCTTTACTCGGCTTTCCACAAATTTAGTGTTCAGGATACGATCGACTTCTTTAATCAGCGCGGCGTAGCCACCAAGGTTGAGCGCGGTCAACGGATCTTCCCGGTCAGCGACCGGGCGAGCGATGTGCTCCAAGCCTTAGTTGATTGGTTAAAAGAAAAAAAAGTAAAAATAATCACTAATTGCGCTGTGCACAAGCTGGTGACCAAGGGCAAGGCGATCGAAAAAGTAAAAACTTCCCAGGGAGATTTTAGCGCGAACAAATTTGTCGTCACCACCGGCGGCAAAGCGGCGCCCTCGACCGGCTCAAGCGGTGATGGTTATGCCTGGGCCGGGACGCTTGGCCATAAGATCATCGATCCCCAGCCTTCGTTAGTTCCAGTTCGCACCAAAGAATCCTGGGCCAAAGACCTTGAAGGTTTAAGCCTAAAAAACGCCCGGATAAGCGTTTACCAGCATGGTAAAAAAAGAGATGAGCGCTTTGGTGAAGCGATATTCACGCATGATGGTTTAAGCGGTCCGATCATTTTAGACATGAGCCAGAAGATCGGTGAACTCCTGGAACATGGCGAAGTTGAATTAAGTCTCGACTTTAAACCAGCTTTGGAATTCCCCAAATTAGACAGCCGGATCCAGCGCGACTGGCTCGCCATAAGCAACAAGATGTTTAAAAACAGCTTAGACAAATTGCTGCCACAGAAATTGATCCCGGTAGCCATTAAATTGTCCGGGATCGATCCGGATAAAAAGGTCAACGCAATCACAAAAGAGGAAAGAAATAAGCTGCTTCATCTGCTAAAGGAAATGACCTTAAAAGTTAGATCCCTGCTGGGTTTTGAACGGGCCATTGCAACTGCGGGTGGCATCAACCTTAAAGAGATCGAACCTAAGACGATGCGGTCAAAACTGATCAAAAACCTCTATTTTGCAGGGGAAATTATCGATCTGAACGGCCCAACCGGCGGGTTTAACCTGCAAATGTGCTGGAGCACCGGGTACTTAGCAGGAAAGCAAGCCGCGGAGACACCGGTTAGGTAAACAGCTAGGATAATCAGGATCTATCTTTTGGTTTCATTATCAGAACATATAAACCCATGCCAACCAGTCCGCTAACCGCCAATCCTGCAACTCCAACAAGGGGGAGGCCAAAAAGGTATGGCCCCTTATTGCTTAATAAAGCAACTGAAGAGCCAATTACCAGGGAAGAAACGACCATTGCTACGGCAATTTTATTACTCGAAGCGGCAGATTTATCAGACAACCTGTCGAGGCTATCGGAAGAGAGCGCCACGTTAACTTTTCCATCTTCCAGGTTTTTTAAAACCTTCTTTATACTTTGCGGTAAAGTCTTTAGAAAATGCTCGAACTCAAAAACATTCCCCTCAATCAATTTAATAAACTTTTTAAAACCTCTTCTTCTCTGCAAGATCTCCCCGACGTAAGGCTTAAAAACCTGCTGAGCGTCGAACTCCGGATCAAGCGTCCCTGCGATATTCTGCATCAGCATTAAGCTCCTGGATAAAAGGACCATTTCCCGCGGCAAATTAACGTGGTGCCTGGAAAAAAGTATTACATATTTATTCGTTACCTCGGCAAAATCTATGTCGCTCATCTTGCAGCCGTTATAACGGCTCATAAGGTCCATGCAATCGTACTTAAAAACTTCTAAATTAACTTTGTCGTTAAGCAAGCCCATATTTGTAAAATGGCCAAGCAGGCTGCTGACATCAAAATCCAGCATAAAGAAAATCGCCTGCACAAGGTCGTCGACAAAATCCTTATCGGTGTGCCCCATCATCCCAAAATCAATATACCCAATTACATTGTTCTCCATAACAAGGATATTCCCGGGATGGGGATCGGCGTGATAAAAACCATGGATCAAGATCTGCTTTAAATAACTATCGGTGGACCTTTGGGCTAAAACCTGCCGATTATATTCAATCCCCGACTTCTCCAGCTCGCTGATCTTAACCCCCTCCATAAATTTCATGGTCAAAACCCGCTTGGTCGAATAATCGTCGTAGACATCAGGCACACAGATCCCTTCGTCCGAGGAAAAATTATCCGCGAACTTCCTGATATTCATTTTTTCGTGGATAAAATCCAGCTCTTTTAAGACTGTCCGCTCGTATTCCAGGACAATCTTCCTCATATTTGTCCGGAAATATTTTGAGCTTAGGGAATATTTGTCAACCAATTTTGCAAAGTAACGCAAAATGGCCACATCCCCCTTGACCTGCTGGATGACCCCCGGCCTCTGAACTTTTACCGCAACTGTGTCCCCATTCTCCAAGACCGCTTTGTGGACCTGGGCTAAAGAAGCGCTTGCTAAAGGTTCCTCGTCGAATTTTGCAAAGAGTAAATCTAGCGGACAGGAAAATTCCGCTTCGATCACCAACTTTACCATTTTGTAGGGGAGAGGGTCCGCGTTATCGTGGAGCAAAGACAACTCTTTAGCAAATTCTTCGCCGACCAGGTCTTCTCTAGTGCTCATGATCTGGCCAAACTTAATGGCAGTAGACCCTAATTCTTCCAGGGCCATTCTTATCCTTCGAGGAACAGAGGCATTGAATTCTTCCCGCGAACGAGAAATTCTCTCTTTGTTTTTCGAAAAGATGGATTCTTTTCTGGCCTGAATGCGGTCAAAAAAATAGCCAAACCCGTACTTCGCCAAAACCCGGGTTATTTCCGCTATTCTTTCAAAATGCTCTTTTCTAGATTTAAACCTGCTTAATCTCATTTTTACCCTTCAGAAAACATGGCTGACTGCTTGTTTAGGCAGCCAGCCATTAAAGATTTTTTTACTGATCAGTAAAACCTACGCGTCCTTTTTGGATCGCTTGCCCTGGGACCCTTTAAGCTCATCTTTAATCGAATCAATATCTTTTTTTGTGGCAAGAGGAAAACTCTCTAAAACTTTCTGTACTTCCGCTTCTGCTCTTTTCTGGAATTCCTCATTCTGCTTCTCTGCGCTCTCTATCCATTCCGTAACAAGCTTTTTCCCCTCTTCGATATCTGATTCGCCGTCTTTCTGCATCTTCTCGAATTCTTTTTCCGCTCTTTCCTTTATCATCGAGCTCACTCCAAGACCAACCAAGACGCCCTTCTTTAGATAATCAACTACCATCTCATTTCACCTCCTTTTCATTTAAAATTGCTTGTGTTCCAAATGTTTTTTGCAGGAAATTATTAATTCCCATGGTCCTGATCTTTGCCCAACCCCTATCGGTCTTGACATAATAAAAAACAAAATCTTCATTAGTTTCCACCTTGACGGCGTCATTAACGTTCGATTTATTATCTGCCTCTACTGATACTGGCCGGGAATGCGACCTGCTATCCAGGAAGTAAAAATATTTCTTTGCTAGGCGCCATACGCGTGGATTTTCTTCTTTGCTCATCACACCAAATAAACCGATGCTTTTGATTAAACCGGTTTTAACTTCAACAAAAGCCTGTGCCAGATTATCCTTGATGCGGACCCCTTTTACTTTAACATCGAGCAGTTGTTCGTATTTTCTATCAAATCTCACGTCTGATCTTATCTGTTCATCCGAGGGCTTATTTTTTACAGGCTGGTATTTCACTAAAAATATAACGGCAATCAGAAGTATAAGAAAAACTATCAGTTTTTTCACTCAACCATTTCCTTTCAGCCGCCTGTTCCCGGCTGCCTATTTCCTGTGTGTCAGCCGTCCTGCTTGAATAGCCTTACCGCCCGGGTCCCTTTCCAGACTTTTCTCTATTTTTCCTGGCCACTACATCCTGCACATCTTTTAAAATAGTATTTATTATTTTTTCTTTATCTTCTTTTGACATGTTGGAAAAAAAACTATCAATAACAAGCTCTTTTTCCTCCATCGGCATATCCATGAAAAACTTTTCCACCAAACTATGCTTGTCCTTCGGCCCCATATCGAAAAGCACCTTTTCCATGATCTTCTGCAGCCCCTCTTCTCCCATTTCCGAACAGAACTTCTTCGTCATATCACAAAAAAGCTCTTCTCTCTCTTTTTTGCTCATCTGTTCGATCATAGACTCCGCCATTCGCTCTACAAGACTCACAGAATAATTTATTCTCCCTCCGTAATTTATTTGTATATTGGCACTGTACATTGTTGTATATTTAGTATTATATATCCCTGTACACTAATCATTATACATCAATCTTTTAAATAGTCAAAGCACAAATTTAGTAAAAATTACCCGTCAATTGCAGACCAGTAAGCCGCAGCTTAAATACAAAGATTAAAATATTATAATAATGTGCGACGGGAGAACCCAAATGAAAACTGATAGATAAACGTAGGAAAAAGAAACTTAGCGGGGGTGGGATTTGAACCCACGGCCTTCAGGTTATGAGCCTGACGAGCTACCAGACTGCTCCACCCCGCGATGTTGTGCTATAATTGTAGCATGATTGACCTTCACCTTCAACAGGGTCTCAAACAGAGCCTGGAGCTGCTTTTATCCCCCAGAATGCTCCAGATGCTCAAGGTTTTGAGCGTCCCCTATATGGAGCTGGTCGAACATATCGTTAAAGAGGCCGAAGAAAATCCGGTTTTAGAAGTGGAGTGCCAGGATGAATATCTTGAATACATCCGCTATCTCACCTCTGATAAAGAAATCAAAAAAGGGGCCGACTTTAAAGATTTGCCCGGACTCGAAAATGTGGGAAACGTCGAAAAAACACTGGAAGAACATTTGCTGGACCAACTCGAACTCGAAGATCTCGAATCGCCGCAAAAAGAGATCGCTAAAGAGATCATCGAGAACATCGATGATTTTGGCTATGTGGTCAATTACCCAAAACTACGCGATCGGATCATGAAAAAACATGACATATCCCGCCCTACCGTCGATAAAATATTAAAGATCGTGCAAAGTTTTGAGCCTGAAGGGGTCGGGGCCCGCAACCTCAGGGAATGCCTGCTAATACAGATTAGCGAATTCAATTTTGAGAATGAAGCGCTAGAAAACCTGCTCACCCGGGCAATCGACAAACATCTCGAAGACATTAGCGAAGAAAAGTTCAACAAGGTTTCAAAAGCTTTAGGGATCCCCGAAACCGGAGTAAAAGAGATCGCCGAGTTTATCAAAACTAACCTGCACCCTAATCCTGCGGCAGCTTTTGGCGGAGAGACCAAACATGTTATCCCCTCATTCGCGGTTGAAAAGGATAAAAAAGGATATAAGATAATTGCGCTTGAAACCCGTTATGGGCCAAAGATCAATTTATCCCCCCAATATATCAAGATGCTCGAAGATCCCAAAACCGATGAAGAAACCAAAACATTCCTCAGGGAAAAGCTTAAAAAAGCCAAAAATCTGATCGAGGATTTTGGTAAAAGAAGTGAAACTATGGGGAAAATTGTCCGAAAAATAGTTGAGACCCAAGAGGACTTTTTAAGCCGGGGGATTACCTGGCTGAACCCTTTGGCACAGAAGGACCTGGCCGATGGATTCGGATTGCATCCTTCGACTATATCCCGTAGTATTGCCCAGAAGTATATCCAGACCCCACAGGGGCTTTATCAATTAAAGTTCCTCTGCCCGCGGGGACCAAGAGGGATGACTGTGGCAAGAATGAAGTCACTCCTGGTTGAGTGTGTAAAAAATGAAGCACCGGAGGATCCGTTATCGGACAGCCAACTAACCGAGGAGCTCAAGAAAAAAGGAGCAGGGATCGATCGGCGCACTGTCGCCTACTACAGGAAAGAGCTGAAGATCCTTCCTTATAGTGAGCGAAAAAAAATATGAAGAAGAAAAGAAAAAGCAAGAAAAAGGGTAAGAGAGCAAATCTTTTAATCGTCGATGACGAAAAAAGCATGCGCGATTCGATGCAGATGCTTTTAAAAAACAGCTACAATGTGCATATTGCCAAATCAGGCAAAGACGCGGTTGAAACGGTAAAGAACCACCCGATCGATCTAGTTCTCTTAGATATCCGCATGCCCGAGATTGACGGCATTGAGATTTTAAAGATCATTAAGGGGATCGATAAGTCGATTGAAGTTATTATGGTCACTGCAGTGGTAATGGTTAAAAAAGCGGTGCAGGCAATCCGCCTCGGCGCCTACGATTACGTAACTAAACCGTTCGATATCGACGCGCTACAGGAACAGGTTGAGAAAGCGCTGGAGAAAAAGTCGCTGCTCCAAGAAAATATCACCCTCCGAAAACTGATCGAGCAGGATTACCAATTCGAAAAGATCGTCGGCAAAAGTAAGGAGATCCGTGAAGTTTTCAAGGTCATCGATGATGTCGCTAAGAGCAATGCCACTATATTGATCACTGGCGAATCGGGGACCGGCAAAGAGCTAGTCGCCCATGCCATCCATAACCGAAGCCCGCGTGTTGAAAAACTTTTTGTCGCTGTTAATTGTGCGGCAATCCCTGAAAACCTGCTAGAATCAGAACTCTTCGGCCACGAACGCGGTTCCTTTACCGGCGCGACCGAAAGGCAGATCGGAAAATTCGAGATCGCCAATGGCGGGACCCTTTTTCTGGACGAGATTGGCTCGCTGCCGCTTCCCATGCAGGCTAAAATTTTGCGCGCGATCCAGGAAAAAGAGATCGAAAGGATTGGCGCCGGTTATCCAACCCCGGTCGATGTGCGGATCATCTCTGCTACGAATTCTGACCTCCACAAGGCGATCAAAAATTATAAGTTCAGAAAAGACCTTTATTACCGGTTAAACGTCATCCCTATCCATCTGCCGGCATTAACCGACAGGAAAGAAGACATCCCTCTCCTAGCCAACCATTTCCTTAACAAATGTAACCATAAATTTGGAAAAAAGATTAAAATGATAAAGAAAGAGGCAATGCAGATGCTGATCGATTATGATTGGCCGGGAAATGTCCGGGAGCTTGAGAACTTGATCGAGCGCTTTGCTGTTTTGAGCAAAGATGATCAGATCGGCACCGAACATATACCGCCCGAAATAACCGGTGAATTGATCGGTGAAACAGCTTCTGGCGAAGCGACCCTATCAGAAGCGGTCATGAAATTTGAGGCCGATTTTATTAAGAAAGTCCTTAATAAAACGGGAGGAAGAAAAGGGGAAGCAGCCAAACTCCTCGGCGTTCACCGTAATACCTTGATCAACCTCGAAAGAAAAGCACGTAAAAACGCACACTAACAAGTGCGTCTTCCGATTGATTTGCCCCACTTTTTGTGCTAAAGTAGCCAAAAGCAGGCTAAAATCTTGGTAATATAATTGCTCCTTATAAGATAGCATTAACAAATAGATTGGAGGTAATTAAAATGAAAACACAAATTAGAAAAGGTGAATGGACCCCAAGCAGAAAGCTGCTCCCTTTAATTTTAGGAAAAAATGCCAGTGAAGAGCTGGAGCAAAAAGACCTTGAAAAGTTAGAGCTTTTTGAAAAAGGGCTCGAGAAAGAGCTCCACAAAGAAGACACCATTGAACAAGCGGTCGGGAAGATCGTAAGGATGGCGGTAGCCGCTGAATTTGGCGCATCCCTGGTCGCAGCACAGGGAGCAAAACAGATGATCAGCACGATCACCCGCGGCGTCTTGGATGATGCCGAACTAAGGAAACAAGCACTAATTATTATCGATCGTTTTTCACATGCATAGTATATTAGTCGTTGACGACGAATTGTCAATTCGCGAATCCTTCTCCCTTATCCTCGAAGGAAAGTACAGGGTTATTTTAGCCGCTTCCGGAGAAGCTGCCCTAAAAGCGGTCTCTGACCAAAAACTGGACATGGCCTATCTTGATATCCGCATGCCCGGCATGGACGGGATCGAAACCTTAACTCGGGTCCGCGAGATCGATCCCGACCTCGAAGTGATTATGGTAACCGCGGTTAACGACGTACAGAACGCCAGTAAAGCGATCAAGATCGGCGCGCGTGATTATGTGGTAAAACCATTTGATGTTGACCATATTTTAAAGCTTACCGAACAAATCTTAAGTAAAAAGTCGATCCAAAAAGAAAAAGTTGTCATCAAAAAAAAGGGGGCCGACCTCGTCGGCCTAGATAATATCCAAAAAGCGGTCAGCAAGATCAGGGATGACAAAAAAGTTCTGATCTTAGGGGAACCAGGGACCGAAAAAGAGATCGTCGCCTCAATTATCCATGAAATGTCGGGCCGTTCCAAAGCTCAATTCATGACAACCCACCTCTCATCGTTAATTCATTCAAAAGAGCTCACCGCCCTTTTTCTTGGCCGGGGGAAAGGATCGACCACCGCCGAATTAACCGGCAAGACTGGACTATTTGAACAATTAAGGTCGGGGACCCTTTTTATTGACAATCTCGAAGCCTTACCGGGCAGCGTCTCTCAAGCAATTGTGGATGGAGAATTTTCGCGGGATGGGAGCCAGACCAAGATCGAGATCGAGACCCGCCTGATCGCAGGCGCCATGCCTGGTCTTGCCGAAAAAAACCGGCCCCTCTTTGACCTCTTCTCTGAAAGAGTTATTAATATCCCGCCGCTAAGAGAAAGGAATAGAGATATCCCGCTTTTAATAAAATATTTCTGTAATAAATGTAATGACAAATATGATAAAGAGATCTCATTTTCTCCAGATACGATTAAAGCGCTAGCTTCATACCAATGGCCGGGAAACACACAAGAACTTGGCTGCTTGGTGGAACGCTATGTCCTTTCCTTGAACAAAAGGATTGTTGAAATAGAAGATCTCCCGCTCGACGTTCTATTAAGGACAACCCAAGGGACAGGGAGCGAATTTATTTTGAAGTTTGAAAAAGAATATATCCAAAAAGTCTATGAGGAAAAAGGGAAAGACAAAGCAAAGACCGCTTCTTTTCTGGGGATTACTCCAACTGTGCTCGAAGTTAAGCTTTAGCTCTTTATTCTCCGAAGCCTCGAGCGAAGCGAGAGACAAAGGAAAATGCCGAGGGCCGGATTTGAACCGGCACTGGAGTTAAGTCCAAACGGATTTTAAGTCCGCAGCGTCTGCCAATTCCGCCACCCCGGCATATAGACCTAGGTGAATTTCTTCTTTCGTCCACCCTGCTTCTGCTCTAAATTCTTTTTCCAATCCTGCAGTTTTTCATCGCTTTGCTTAAGAAAAGCGGTAATCTTATCCTCAAATGTACCCGGAACCGGCTTCCCCTTGGGCGCTTCGATCCTTCGTCTTTTCTGCTGCCAGGCAGGTTTACCGACCTGCTTGATCGAAAGATCATATTTACCAGTCTTGTTAATTCCCAAGACCTTAACTTTTACCATATCTCCAACATTTATATGTTTGCTAATATCAGTCACATAATTATCGGCAACTTGCGAAATATGGACCAGTCCGGCATTCCTCTCCGGCAATTCTATAAACGCGCCAAAATTCGCTATCCCGGTCACTTTACCTTCAATCTCGGACCCAATATCAATGGGCAATTCTACTTCACCCCCTACTGGATAATTACTAATGACTAATTAATTAATGACGAATGAATGAGCTTATTATTATAATAATTTTACATCCATTAGTCATTAAGTCATTCGGCATTAGTCATTTTTTTCTATCACCTTATAAGGGGTCTCCCCCTTTTTGATCATTCCTAAACGTGTACGCGCGAGGCTTTCGATATAACTATTGCGGTTGAGAGCTTTTAATTTGTCTTGCAGATTTTTAGCCCGGATCTTCTCTCGTTTAAGTTCTACCGCAATATTCTTGGCCTGCTGCTTTAGCTCCAGGTTACCAATTATATCCTGACGGATGAGAAAAATAAAGTAGATGATGATTAGAATAAATAATATAAAGCCAAATCTTTTCATCTGCTACATTATCCCAAAATACCAGGCCAGGATCTGCTGGCCGTAAAAAAATGATATGATCCCGCTAGCCGCTAACGCCCCTCCAAAAGGGACCTCCTGGCCAAACTCGACCTTATTCATCAACAGCAACAAGACTGCGGTCGCTCCCGCGATAAGATAAGCGATGAAAAGCGAAAGCAAAACTACCTTCCATCCCAACACCGCCCCCAAAAAAGCGGATAAATACAAGTCCCCCTCCCCCATAGCATCTCTTTTGAGGGAAAGTTTTCCGATCTTTGCGATCAGAAACATGGCTGAATAGGCGAGCAGCATCCCTGATAAAGCAGATAAGATATTCCCTTTCAGAAAGTTATATAAAAGCCCGAGTATCACCCCTATAATATTGATACTGTCCGGAATGACCAACTGCTCATGGTCAACAAAAAATACCACCATGAGCAGCATAATAAAAACTACAGAAAAAAAGAAATCGACCGGCTGGATCATTATCGGAAAAAGATAGCCAATCAGGGCAAATAACAGGCCGGTAACTAATTCAACTAGAGGGTATCGAAAAGATATCTTTTCACCGCAATATCGGCACTTTCCGCGTAAAATAAAATAACTAACGATCGGGACCAGATCAAAAAAAGAGAGCTTATGTTTGCATCGGGGGCAATGAGAAGGTGGGAAAACTATCGATTCTTCTCGGGGCAGCCGATGGATACACACATTTAAAAAACTTCCGACAACTGTTCCAATTATGAAATAAAGCATAACCTTGACATAGGGATGAGGAGATTATATAGTAATCAACAGTTAAAGTCAAAATGAGGTCGTTAGCATGTATTTAAAAACCCTACTCTCCGATCTGAATAAATCTAGAGCCTCCGATCTTCTTCTTGCAGTCGGCAACCCCCCAGCGCTTAGGATCAATACTTTTTTACAAAAACAGAGGGAAGAGCCTCTAACCGAGGAAGAGATCTCAGAATTGATCAAAGAAATCATTAGCAAAGAGGATTTAGTTGTTTTTAAGAAAGAAAAAGAATTAGACACCTCCTATGAGGACATGCACAGCCGTTACCGGGTGAACCTTCATTATCAAAAAGGGACGATCGCGGCAACTATCCGCCGGGTACCTAACCCCCCCCCATCTTTCAACGAGCTGAATTTACCGCAAAAGATAAAAGATCTCACTCAACTCGAAAGAGGATTGGTCCTGGTAACCGGCCCCACCGGCTGCGGAAAATCTACTACCCAGGCGGCGATGATCGACCATATTAATGCAACCCGTTCTTGCCATATTATCACGATCGAAGATCCGATCGAATATATGCATACCCCTAAACTTTCGGTGGTCGAGCAGAGAGAAGTAGGGATCGACACAAAATCTTTTGGCGAAGCGCTAAAACGTGTCCTGCGCCAGATCCCCGATGTAATTTTGGTCGGAGAAATGAGGGACCTCGAATCTATCCAAATGGCGGTGACTGCCGCCGAGACCGGACATCTGGTAATTTCTACCCTGCATACCCAGGACGCAGTACAATCGGTCGACCGGATGATCGACGTATTCCCACCCTACCAGCAATTACAAATCCGCAGCATGCTCTCTCTCTGCTTAGAGGGAATTATCTCGCAGCAACTTATCCCTAAAGCTGATAACAGCGGCCTGGCAATGGCCCTAGAGATAATGATCGCCACCACGGCAATTAGAAATATTATTCGAAAGGGTTCTACCCAAGATATCTATTCGATGGTCGATCTCGGCACCCAATACGGAATGATCAGCATGGATGTTTCGCTGCGCGATCTGGTTAAAAAGAAACGGGTTACCAAAGACACCGCCATGGTCTACGCGGCCAATTACGAAAGACTGGAAAAGATGCTCCGTGAGCTTGCCTGACTTCCTTATAAAAAAAACGCCGAAGCAAAAGCATATCCGCCGAATCCGCGCAATCATTAACGACGATAACATCCATACCGTCTGCGAATTGGCTAAATGCCCGAATATCGGCGAATGTTTTAAAAATAACACTTTGACCTTTATGATCCTGGGTGACCGTTGTACCCGCAGCTGCCGTTTCTGCGGAGTAAGAAAAGGAACACCCATCCCCCTTGATCCGAAAGAACCGGAAAGAATCGCTCGGACCGCAACAAAATTAGGTTTACAATATGTCGTTATTACTTCGGTAACAAGAGACGATCTTCCAGATGGCGGCGCAGCCCAATTTGCAAAAGTTGTCAGGCAACTCACATATCACAACTCACATATCACGGCTCACACAACAAATATCAAAGTAGAGGTATTAATCCCCGACTTTAAAGGGAATGAAACATCGTTAGCGACCGCTCTTAACTCCAATCCTTTTGTCTTGAACCATAATCTGGAAACGGTTCCCAGGCTCTATTCCCAAATACGGCCGGAAGCCGGCTATAAACGCTCCTTATCTGTCTTGAAAATGACAAAACGTCTGAAGGAAAAGATTTACACTAAGAGCGGGATTATGGTAGGATTGGGAGAGAAAAAAGAAGAGGTTTTTTCAGTTTTAAACGACCTGAAAAACATTGCCTGCGATATCGTAACCATCGGGCAGTATCTTCCCCCTTCAAAATCACACCAAAAGGTAGTAAGATACGTAGAACCCAGTGAATTTGAAGAGTACAAAGCGGCTGGAGAAAAATTTGGATTAAAGGTTTTTGCTGGTCCGTTTGTAAGAAGCTCTTATCACGCTAAGGATCTAATAAAATGAAAGAATCAGACAGATTACAAAAATTACCGATTTATCTATTTGCCCAGCTGGATAAACAAAAAGCCAAGGAGCGGGCCAACGGGAAAGACCTGATAGATCTTAGCATCGGCTCCCCTAACGTTCCCCCTCCCAAAGAAGTGGTCGAAGCTTTAGTAAAAGCGGTAAAAGATCCGCAGAGCCATCGCTACTCATCTTTTGAAGGCGATCCAGAATTCAAGTCTGCGGTTATTGCCTGGTGTAAAAAACAGTACAACATTGACATTAAGAAGAATGAAGTGATCGAACTTTTAGGAAGCAAAGAGGGGATCGTCCATTTTTGTTTTGCCTTTTTAAACCCGGGAGATACGGTTTTAACCCCCTCCCCCGCCTATCCCGCTCACTTCAGAGGGCCAATCCTTGCTGGAGCAGAACCATTTATCCTGCCAACCGTTGAAAATAATGGGTTCATCCCTGACCTGGACATCATTGATGCTTCCATTGCCAAGCGGGCAAAGATCCTTTTTCTCTCTTATCCGACTAATCCGACCGCGGCGGTTGCCCCCAGGTCATTTTTTGAAAAAGCGGTCGCCTTTGCTAAAAAGTACGACCTTATCTTAGTACACGATTTTGCTTATGCCGAACTCTATTTTGAAGGGAAAAAACCGATCTCCTGCCTTTCGATCCCGGACGCAAAAGATGTTTGCATCGAATTTCATACCCTGTCTAAAACATTCGGGATGGCCGGCTGGAGGATGGGATTTGCTATCGGCAACGCGAAACTGATCGAATCTCTCCGTTCAATGAAAACTAATCTAGATTATGGTCCCTTTTGCGCAGTAGTAAAAGCTTCGATCTCCGCGTTAAAGGTTAAAAAAAGTTATTTAGACAATATGCGGGCCACTTACCAGAAAAGAAGAGATATCATGGTTGATGGATTAAACAGCCTCGGCTGGAACATTAAAAAGCCGATGGCCGCTATGTACCTTTGGATCCCGGTCCCGTCGGGTTTTAATGCCAGCTCTTTTACAAACCACTTGATCCATGAAACCGGGGTGGTAGTATCTCCAGGGATAGGGTTTGGTGAGCTGGGGGAAGGATATGTGCGAATCTCTCTGGTTGATACGGAAGAAAGGCTCAAAGAGGCTCTCTCCCGCATGAAAAAGGCGGGGATAAAGTACAATGTATAAGCCGGTAGTCGGCGTCACCATGGGCGATCCCGCCGGGATCGGCCCCGAAATCTGCGCTAAGGCTTTAACTGACAACGAAATTCAAGTCATCGCTAACTGTGTTGTAATCGGCGATAAAAAGGCGATGCGCCAGGGAATCAAGGTCTCTAAGATCCCCAACATCGAGATCAATCCGATCAAAAAAATATCCGAAGCAAAATTCCAGCGCGGCATCATCGATGTCCTCAATCTAAAAAACGTCGGCGCGAGCCTAAAGTTGGGCCAGGTCTCAAAAGCGGCCGGCAAAGCCTCGGTAGAATATATCGAAAAAGCGATCCGCCTGGCCAAAGACGGAAAGATCGACGCGATCACTACCGGGCCAATCAATAAAGAGTCGATCCATAAAGCGGGCTATAAATTCCAGGGACATACCGAGATCCTGGCCACGCGGACCGGCGCCAAGGATTACGCAATGATGTTTATCTCCGATTCACTTTGGATTATGCTGGTCACTACCCACCTGCCATTAAAAGAAGTTAGTAAACATATTGATAAACAAAAGATCGTCAAAAGGATAAAACTCGCCCACGAAACCCTTCTAAAGCTCCGCGGGAAAAAACCGAAGATCGGGGTGGCGGGTCTTAATCCTCACGCTGGTGAAGCAGGTATCTTTGGCGATGAAGAGATAAAGATTATCAAACCGGCCGTTGACGCAGCGAAAAAGCTTGGGATCAATGTCAAAGGCCCGATCTCGCCCGATGCGATTTTCTATCTAGCAAACATCGGGATGTTCGATATTGTGATCGCAATGTATCATGACCAGGGATTGATCCCGTTAAAACTTCTCTCCTTCAACCATTCGGTCAATGTTACGGTCGGCCTGCCGATCATCCGCACTTCGGTCGATCACGGGACTGGCTTTGATATTGCCGGTAAAGGGTGGGCCAAGCCGCAGAGCTTGATCGAGGCGATCAAAGTCGCCACACATTTTGCCAAAATTAGATGACCCCGACCCTGGCACAGATCACCAAAGAACTACTATTAGTCCACGGCAGATTTCCACGCAAACGTTTGGGCCAGCATTTTTTGGTGGATCCCCAGGTCCTCAAACGGATCATTAATGCAGGAGAACTTTCCAAGGACGACCTGGTAATCGAGATCGGTTCCGGGCTCGGAGTTGTTACTTCCGAACTAGCCAAACATGTCTATCACCTGATCGCGATCGAAATCGACAAAGAGCTTCTCAGTATCAGCAAAGAGGTTTTAAAGCCTTTCGACAATATCAGTTTTATCTCTAAAGACATATTAAAGACCGACCTGCAGAAACTGATCATGGGAAGAAGATATAAGATTATCGGTAATCTCCCCTATTATATTACCGCCCCTATCGTCGAAAAAATATTAACGATCGAAGATAAACCGGAGCTTGCGGTAATCATGGTCCAGAAAGAGGTCTCCGAACGGATGGCAGCATCCCCGGGAACGAAAAAATACGGTTCGTTTTCGGTTTTTGTCCAGTATCACGCCGAGGTTTCGCTTAATTCATTTGTCAGCAAATCATCTTTCTACCCATGGCCGGAAGTTGGGTCAGCAGTGGTTGTTCTAAAACCACGCCAGACTCCGAAATATAAAGTTAAGGATGAGAAACGGTTCTTCGATGTCGTCCACGCAGCTTTCCAGCAGCGGAGAAAGATGATTAGGAATTCGCTGAAGGAGTTTAACCTAGAAGATGCCGGGATCGATCTAAATCGAAGGCCGGAAACGCTGTCGATCGAAGAATTAGTTATATTGGCTGATCACCTGCCCGTCTAAAATTGATCTCCCCTTAAAATTCTGATAAACTATCCCCATGACGTCTAAAATTAGTGTGATTGGCGCTGGTAATGTGGGAGCCGAAGTCGCCCGCCGACTAGCCGAAAAAAAGCTGGGCGATATCGTCTTAGTCGATATTATCGAAGGAATCCCTCAAGGAAAAGCACTCGATATGATGCAGGCCGGACCGGTTGTCGGCTATGACTCGAAAATAACCGGCACCAATGATTTTTCTCTGATCAAAGATTCAGAGATCGTAGTCGTAACCGCCGGACTCGCCCGCAAACCGGGGATGAGCAGGGATGATCTTTTAGCAAAGAACACTGCGATCATTACTTCGGTATCCGAAAAGATAAAAGAATTTGCCCCTAATTCGATCGTTCTGCTGGTCACCAATCCTTTAGATACAATGACCTATGTCGCCTGGAAAACCTTGGGTTTCGATCCTAAGAAAGTATTAGGAATGGCTCCCCTGCTCGATCTGGCAAGGATGGCAACTTTTATCGCGATGGAGCTGAATGTCCCGGTAACCGAAGTAAAAGCGATGGTTTTGGGCACTCACGGCGACCTCATGGTCCCGGTTCCCAGCCAAACCACCGTTTCTGGCAAATCGATCGAAAAACTCCTCCCTCAAAAGAATATCGACCAAATCGTGGAAAGGACCCGCAAGGGGGGAGCTGAAATAGTTGCCCACTTAAAAACCGGCTCCGCCTATTATGCCCCTTCAGCTGCCGCCGCCCATATGATAGAATCTATCCTGCGAGATAAAGAAGAGGTTATCCCCTCTTCGGTCTACACGGATGGTGAATACGGATTAAAGGGTCTTTATATCGGTCTCCCGGCAAAACTTGGAAGAAACGGGGTAAAAGAGGTAATTGAAATAGAACTAACCGAAAAAGAGAAAGCCGCCCTCCATAAGTCAGCTGAAGTTATCCGGGAAAATAATAATAAAATAACATGACCATAATTAGTCATTCGTCATTAGGCATTGGTCATTGATATGAGAGAAGTCGTAGCAAAAAAGATCACCGATACGGTAAAAAAACTCTGCGTTGAAGCGACCACTTCCTTACCAGAAGACGTTACCGGAGCATTGAACAAAGCGCTGGCCAAAGAGACCTCCCCCACCGGAAGAGAAATCATCAGGCAGCTAATAAACAATTCCAAAACTGCCTGGAGAGAAAAACTCCCCATTTGCCAGGATACCGGACTCGCAATAATCTTCCTTGAAGTCGGACAAGATGTTGCAATCATAAATGGCGTCCTCGAAGAGGCAATCAATGAAGGGGTCAGCCGCGGATACGCTCAACTAAGAAAATCGGTAGCAAAGGATCCTTTAAGGCGAAAAAATAGCGGAGATAATACGCCTGCTATCATCCACACTAAGATCGTCCCCGGAGAAAACATAAAACTCAGTTTGATGGCTAAAGGGGGCGGAGCAGAAAACTGCAGTGCAGTTAAAATGTTCAATCCAAACAGCCGAAAAGGGGAAATCTCCGAATTCATTCTGGACACCGTCAAAAACGCGGGGCCAAACGCCTGCCCGCCAATGATCGTCGGTGTCGGTATTGGCGGAAGTTTTGATTACGCACCGATAATCGCAAAAAAAGCGCTCTTTAGGGAAATTGGAATGCATAATAGTGAAAAGAATATGGCCGATTGGGAAAAAGAGCTGCTTGATAAAACCAATAAGACCGGGATCGGGCCGATGGGGATGGGCGGAAAAATCACCGCATTAGCGGTTAACATTGAAAAGCGGCCGTGCCACATTTCAAGTTTGCCGGTAGCGATAAATATCGAATGTCACGCGCATAGGGTAAAACATGCCGAAATCTAAATCAAAACTAATAAAATTAAAAGCACCGCTAACCGATAAAGATGTCAAAAGCCTAAAAGCTGGCGATAAAGTTTTAATCTCTGGAATAATCTATACTGCCCGCGACGCGGCGCATCGGATATTTCAAAACAAACCCCCATTTAAAACCGAAGGGGCGATCCTTTACTACGCGTCGCCCACCCCAACCCCAAAGGGAAAAATTATCGGGTCGATCGGCCCCACGACGTCGACCAGAATGGATCCTTTTACTCCCGCGCTCCTAAAGCAGGGCGTAAAGATAACGATCGGCAAAGGGCGCCGCGGAAAAGAGGTTATTACCGCGATGAAAAAATACAAAGCGGCCTACATGGTCGTTCCGGGAGGGACTGCCGCTTTAATGTCGCGCCATATTAAGAAGTCGACCGTGATCGCTTATCCTGATCTCGGGTCAGAAGCAATTTTAGCGCTGGACGTAGTCGACTTTCCGGCGATCGTGGCGATCGATTCCAAGGGGAAAGATCTTTTTGAACAAGGGAGAAAAAAATATGCGTCTAAATAAGATAATATTTCATTCATTGTTAATTGTGTCATTGTTAATTGTTAATTGTTCTTTCGCTCTAGCAAAAGAGTACGATGGCCTCTGGTTCATGGCATTCAACCAGAAAAATCCCGTGCTTAAAGATCTCCGTGTCCGGGAAGCGGTCGATCAAACGATCAATAAAAAATATATTCTTACCGAAATCATCAGCGAAGAGGTAGTCCCGGGAAGCTATATCCCGCCTAAGATGATCGGCTATGATCCCGACCTTGCCCCGCGCGAAATGGATGTCTCTTACGCCAAACTTTTAATGAAAGGCTCCAATTATCCGATGAATGACAAACGCTTAAAAACGCTAACCCTCCTCCATACCGACGGACTAATGACCGTCGCTATTGCCAATCAGATCCAAAAGGACCTGCGCAATATCGGAATGAAGGTAAAACTGGTAGAGATCCCCTATTCTGATGAAGATAAATGGATTGATGGGCTTTCTTCGGGCAAACACGATTTATATCTGCTCGGTTATAAAGCAAATATCAAACAGCTTTTTACCGAAGAGGCGGCCGCAAACTATGACAGTTATACCCTTATCGAACCGCTCTTTAAGTCGGACGGCAATGCGAACTTTTCCAGATATGACAACCCACGGGTAGATAAACTTTTGGGCCAACTTGAAAATATCAATCCCGCCTTAAAAGGCGACCGTAATGAAAAATTAAAGGAGGTCAACGATATCTTATATGAAGATGTTCCAGCGGTTTTGATCTTCTACATCGAAAAACTATGATGGACTCGATCGATGTATTTCTTAGAGTAAACAAGGAGGATATTTATCTAATCTGCCCCTATTTTGAGGCCTTTGAGGGGATGGTCTCTATTCGCACCCCAAAACCTGAGCCCGGCCCGAAGGCGACCATTAAACTGATGGTTGCGCCCGATTTCAAAGAAGACTTTGATAAATTGATAGAGGGGCTCAAAAGGAGGATAAACTTTGAACTGGCTTCAAAAAATATTTAAGCCCGACCAGATCCTAAATAATATCCATGAGATAGATTTTGAAAAATTAAAGAAAATGGGGATTAACTCCCTGCTCCTGGATATCGATGATACCCTTATCCCCCGGAATGTAAACGATGTCTCCCCGCGGGTCTTTGAATGGGTAGCCATGCGCAAGGAAGAAGGATTTAAACTTTGCATCATCTCAAACAGCCGCCATCCGATAAGGGTTAAATTTATTGGAGAGACCCTGGATATTCCGGCTATCCCGTTTAGCCTGAAACCGCTCCCTTTTGTATTCTTAAAATCATTCAAGCTGCTCAATTCAAAACCGGAGGAATGCGCAATGATCGGGGATCAGATTTTTATGGATATCCTGGGAGCAAAGTTTTTGAAAATCCATACCATTTTTGTAAAATACCTGACCGAAGAGACATTTTGGCTGCGGAAATGGATGCGGCGGGCGGAAAGATGGACCCTAGACAAAGTTCTTTAACGCCTGTCTTACTATGCCTTCAACACTCTGAGCAGATAAATCGAGTCCGGACTTTAAAATTGTGTCGCGCGCTTCGCGAGGAGAATAGCCAAGTGCAATTAGGGCTGAGATCGCATCCGAAACTATAGGCGTGTCGCCTTTAATACCAATTGCCATCTCCGAAGGTTTGATCGCATACGCTTTTGCAATTTTTTCTTTAAGCTCAATTACCAGTTTTTGCGCAGTTTTTGCCCCAACGCCCGGGACCGAAGTGATCATATCGGCATCGCCTGAAGCGATTGCAGAGACCAACTTATCGATCGGGAAACTGGAGATAATTTTAAGCGAAGCTTTGGGCCCGATCCCGCTCACTGAAAGCAACAAAGAAAACAAGCTCCGCTCTTCTTTAGAAAGGAATCCATACAACGAAACATCATCTTCTCTCACTACTTGATAGGTAAAGAGCTTTACCTCTTCTCCGGTCTTTGGAAGCTTCGCCAGGATCGCGGAAGGGACATTTACGTGATAACCAACACCTCCAACATCAATTATAATATGGTTCTTGTCAGTGTGCTCCAGTATCCCTTTCAAATGCGAGATCATAAATTCTCCAGCTTATAGGAATGCAGATGGGTAATCGCGATCGCCAGGGCGTCCGCCGCGTCGTCCGGCTTAGGGATAAAGTCCAGCCGTAATAAAGCCTTGACCATCTGCTGCACCTGTTTTTTATCTGCTTTCCCGTACCCGGTTATCGCCATTTTAACCTGCAAAGGCGTATATTCTGCAATCGGGATCTTAAGCTCAGCTGCAGCTAGTAGCGCCAACCCTCTCGCCTGCCCCACCGCGATCGCGGTTTTGCTGTTCTTACCGAAAAAAAGCCGCTCAATTGCCACTGAGCCCGGCTTGAATTCGATCAGGAGGTTCTTTAGCTCAATATATATCTTCCGCAGCCTATCCTGAGGACTATCTTTTTTTGAAGTAGAAATAATACCGTGGTCCACAAAAGCGAGCCTATCTTTTTTTTCTTTGATCAGACCAAAACCGGTGGTTGCTGTGCCTGGATCGATTCCCAGGGTTAACATTAAAGGGTGGCGTTTTCGGTTTTAGAAAATAGCCGGCTGGCTGCCTTGTCGTACCATCGGAGTTCATAAGAGTAGACAGAGAGACCTTCGGTAGTTCCTAGCTCAGGAAAATTAACTTCAAAGACGGCTGCTTCCTCCGGCTTAAGGTTTTTCGCAAACCACGCCACTCCGGCATCCTTTATCCAGTCACGTTTACCGCTCTTCCAGATCGTGAAAGCAATCGATCTCAATTGGACATCTTTTTCACCGATATTCTTGACCTGACCGACAAAGGATGGTGATTTCGCAAATTCAACTTCGATGCTATCTTTTAGGAGTACAACTTCTCTGGCAGGCTTCGGAGCACAACCAACAATAACTATCCCCAAGACAAACAGAAGTATTAAAGATTTCACCCTCATCTACCTGATAATTGTAAGGAAATATTAAAAAAATGTCAAGGACTTTGCGGTACTTTACAGAAAAAGGCAGCAATAAAACCTGTAAACTTATGACATGCCCAATCCATATAAAATATAGATAGAAATGATATAGATAACTATGATCGCCGCCGCGGCAAAACGGAATTTTGTCTTGGCCTTAATCGCCCTGAACGCAACCCCGGTCAGGAGGGCGCCAAACAGAGCGGCATAGATCATATTATTAGAAACACTTGCCAATAGAGGTCCCTTTCGGTAAAAAACGTCAACGACAAATAGGATCCCAATATTAAAAATATTGCTTCCAAACAGATTTCCTTTGCTCATCGAGATATTTCCCATCCTTAAAGCCGAAATTGAAACTACTAGTTCCGGCAGCGTAGTCGCTAAACCCAAGAAAAGGACCCCGACAAATGTTTTTCCCCATCCCATTACTGATATTATCTCCCCGCCAATAAAAGGGAGCCAACTGCCTGCGACAATTATTAACAAGCCTAACAATAAGAACTTTAGATAAAGTTTATAATTTGCATTTTCATGACAAATTTCAACATTTTCATGTTCGCGATGGAACATAACTTTCTGCGAAACAAAATATACCGCGAAAATAATCAGGGTATATAATGAAACCGAAAATATTGCTAGATCAAAAACATAAATACTCATTAATATCGAGAACGCGGTGAACAACAGCAGCGACAAACTCACAAAACACGCGAAAACATTCCTTTTTGCCGGCTTAACGAATATTGTTGGCTTTCCTCTAACCCATTGAATAATGTCAAGCAAGGCCAGGGTAAGCATATTGATCATGCAGGCCCCTAACAGGTCGCCGACCGCCAGATCAGGGATATCGGTAAAAGTTACCGCGGAAATGCCGTTCGCCAGCTCCGGGAGTGAAGTGACCGTTGCTAAAAGGACCAGCCCGATCCAAGCTTTTCCTAAACCGGTTTTTTCGGCGATCACATCCGCATAGCGGGTAATCTTCATCCCCGCAAAAAATATGATCCCCGCACAAATTAATAATTTTAGCCAAACCATTAGAACAGTTCCAACTCCCTTTTTAATCGATCAATAATACGTTTTGCAAAAAAACCGAGATCAGTTCTTCTTCCCAGAATATCAACAATCGACCATAATACCGCTTTGGCCTGAGATGAACCATCCTTCCGGTACAGCTCAACCTTACCGGAAAAAAGCGTCTCCGCATCTTCTTCGGTCCGGTCACACTGCCTCTCCTTCTCTTCAAACTCTTCCCTCTGGAATCCGGGATTGACCTGCCGGTCCAACGACCTCCTCCGCTCCCTCGCCCACCCCCGCTTGCTTAAATACTCGCTAGCGATCCGTCGCCCCTCCTCTTTTGGATCAAACGTCTCTGCCATCATTAAAAAGAAGGGACCGTAGTAGTTGGGACCGGATTTACCCCCGGCTGAGCCTCAAGCATGATATCCCAAGTCGTTGTTTGACCGCGGGTAACCGCAACTTCACGGGAAGCGGACTGGAAGGTAACCGTAGCTTCAGTCAAGGCTTCATAGGTCCCCGCTGGAATTCCCGAAATTTCGTATCTCCCATCACTATCTGAACGGTCATAAAGGGTCGGATCTTCACTAAGGTAAACTTTAATGTTTGCGATATAGCCAAGATTGCTCAGTGAACTTTGGACCCTTCCGGTAAGCCAGCCGGCATCAGTAATTGTTACCGTAGCGGTCGCAATCTTGTTGTCTAAAGTAGCGGCCACATATCCCTCTCCCGTGCTATCTCCGGCAACGAACAACCCGGTCGTGCTGATCGCCCCGATCCCGCCCGTAGTACTCCAGGTCGGCGAAGAATCGACGATCAGCCCGTAGCTGTCCTTTGCGATCGAGGTAAATACTTGAGATTGATTGATCCCGATGGTCGCGCTCGAAGGAGAGAGCGTTAATGTGGCAACATCCCCCTCAATATCCCCACAACCAGCCAACAGGACAAAAAACGAAAAACCCAGAAGGATTAATTTAGACGGCCAGTTTGCCATTTCGCACCACAACCTTACCGCGGACAATCGTAAAGAGCACTCTCCCTTTTAGCTTGTGTCCCGCAAATGGCGAATTTTTACTTTTTGAGGCAAATCTTGAAGGATCAACTACCCACTCAGCCTTTGGATCAACGATAATAAGATCAGCGTCTGCTCCAACTTTCAAGTTCCCTTTGTTCAATCCGAGGATCCGGGCCGGTTCAGCGGTTAATTTACTGATTGCCTGTTTTAAGGTTAACGCTTTGCTATTTACCAGGCTGGTCAGAGTTAAAGCGAGCGCGGTCTCAAGCCCGACCATCCCAAAAGCAGCCTGATTAAATTCTACATTCTTTTCTTCAATATTATGCGGGGCATGGTCGGTCGAGATCGCATCAATCGTCCCATCCTTTAATCCTTTGATAACTGCTTTTTGATCTTTTTTGCTTTTAAGCGGGGGGTTAACTTTCGCGTTTGTATTATAACCTCTTATCGCTTCCTCCGTTAATGAAAAATAGTGCGGACAGGTCTCGCCTGTTACCGGGGCGCCCCTTCTCTTAGCCTTACGGATAATATCAACCGATTTGGCCGACGAAACATGGGCAATATGGACCTTTCCAAACTCTTCGGCCAACCTAACATCGCGCTCTACCATAACCTCTTCAGACAATGCGGGAATGCCGGGAAGGCCAAGCTCGGTCGAAAGAGCGCTCTCGTTCATCACCCCCTCTTTTGACAAGGTCCTATCTTCGCAATGGGAAATAATCGGAACATCGAATTGCTTTGAGTACTCAAGCGCCCGGCGCATCATCTTTGCGCTCATTAATGGGTTTCCATCATCGGAAAAAGCAACTGCCCCCTCATTGAGCATCAAACCGAGTTCGGCAAGAAATTCTCCCTTTATCCCTTTAGTAACCGCCCCGATCGGAAAAACATTCACTACTCCATCGGTTTCAGCTTTGTTTACAATATATTTTACGACCGCGGGATTATCGACCGGCGGTTCGGTATTTGCCATACAACATATAGAGGTAAACCCTCCCATCGCCGCCGCCCTGGTCCCCGACGCAATTGTCTCTTTATCCGGCCTTCCCGGATCTCTTAAGTGAGCATGCAGATCAATCAAACCCGGTAAAACCAGCATCCCTTTGGCATCTACAATCTTCGCCCCCCGTCCCGCCAATCTCGTCCCTATTTTTTTTACCTTCCCGCCTTCGATTAAGACATCCCTTTTCCCGTCTATTTTAGATGCGGGATCAACTACCCTTCCATTTTTAATCAGTATCCCCACCATTACATCTTCATCCTTTTTCTAACAGTGGTAATAAGATTTCTGATCCCCTTATTAACCTTCTTTTCGCCCTGTTTTTCTTCAAGCTTTAGTTTGCGCAAGGCCTGCGTGGCTGCCCGCTGCTCAGACTCTTTTTTGCTGCGGCCTCTCCCCACCCCATATTGTTTCCCTTTGATTTTTACCTCCATCCAAAAAACCCGGCGATGCTTTGGTCCGCTCTCCTTAATTACCCGATAGTACGGGAGCTGCCATCTTCTCTTCTGGGCATATTCCTGCAGGGCCGATTTAAAATCGACGATATACCCTTTTCGGGAGGTTTTTTCGATCTCTGCTCGCAGAGACTCGATAATTAAATCCCTGGATTTCCCGATCCCTGAGTCCAGGAAAACCGCTCCGATCAGCGCTTCAAAGGTATTGGCCATATTCGATTTTTTCCTGGTCCCCCCGGTACGCCTCTCGTTCGGACTTAGTAAAAGATAATTTCCCAGGGAGAGGGCCTTCCCGATCCTTGAGAGTGTTTCATCGGAAATGACCGCTGCCCGGATCTTGGTCAGGTCGCCTTCGGCACGATCGGGGAATTTATGGTAAATATATTCGCTGATCACCAGTTTTAGTACCGCGTCGCCCAAAAACTCCAAGCGTTCGTTGTCGGGGGTACTTTTTTCGTGGCCGTAGGAGCTATGGACAAATGCCTGGTTCAACAAGGCCTTATTCAAAAAGGAGGTTCCAATCTTTTTTTCGATCTCGTTCAATTCTTTTTCGCGCTGTGGGGAAATCTGTATCATTGACATTATATTTTACATTATATACAATTAGGGGTCAATATCTAAAAAATTTAATTTCAAGTAGGTGAAAAAAATGGCAATTCTATCCCCGATTATGAGCTATATCGTTGATAAGGAAGTTGGGTTTCCGGTCCCGTCCGAAAAAGAAAAAATAAATAAGGTCCTAAAGCGCTACAACCGGATCCTGGTCCAAAATCCGAAACGCTCGGACACTCCGGAACTCATGTTCGGGATCGCCGATCTTATGGTAGGCCGCGGCGACGCGGGCGACCACCGGAAAGCGATGAGCCTTTATGACCAAATCCTCCTCCGCCCGATCCCGGAATCACTTAGGGCCCGCGCGCTGATCGGAAAAGCGGAGCTGATGATCGGCGTCCGTGACGAATTTGATAACGCGATCTCCCTTTCCGAGAAAGCGAGAAAGACCCTGGGATCAAACATGGCCGAATTTTTTGTCGCAAAAACATATTTGGTAGAAGCTGAGCTTCTTTTAGCGCGCCGCAACAAAGGGGATTGGGCCAAAGCGCTGGAGCTTATTAACCGGGTTGTGAAAGAAAAAGAGGCACACTGGTATTTCAGAGGACGAGCCCTCCTTTCTAAAGCCGAGATCATCCTTTATCGCAATCCGGATTACGTCGCGCAATCCCTCAAACTGGTCGATCTCGCCTTGAAGGAGATGAAATCAAGGCCAGACGACTATTTTGTAAATAAAGGGAAAGTTTTAAAATCAGAGATCTTGATCCACCGGGCTAAAAGAGGAGATTTTAAAAAAGCTCAGAAGCTACTTACCGAAGTTTTAAAAATGCCTTTTGCTTATAAAGACCTGATCGCCCGCGCAAAGCTCGATCTGGCCGACATCGCCCATCACCCAAAGGCGATCAAATTGATCCAGGAGGTTGTCCAGATGGAAGGATTGGACCCCTACCTGATTGAGAAAACTCGTTTGATCGAAAAAGCGGTTAAGGAAAAAACTCGAAGGGTTAATCATGTAAAACCTGCCAAGAACCCTCCTTCGCTAAAGCTTCGGAGGGCACGGAAGAAAAGATAAATGGGAAGAACCATCGCTGAGAAAATCCTCTCTAACCACTCTGGAAAAGATGCTAAGGCTGGAGATATTGTAATTGCCGATCTGGATTTTATGATGGGGCAAGACGGCACTTCCGGTATTATAGTCGACTCCTTCCAAAAGATGGGGACGAAGAAGATCGCTGACCCTAAAAAGTTTGCGATCATTATCGACCACAGTTCCCCATCGCCGAACGCTGGCGTTTCAGCGATCCATAAAAAGATCAGAGATTTTGCGGAAGGACAAGGATCGCTCCTTTATGATGTCGGTTGTGGTGTTTGTCATCAAATAGTCCCAGAACAAGGACATGTAGTCCCCGGCGATTTGGTTATTGGCGCAGATTCACACACCTGCACTTACGGCGCGATCAATGTCTTTTCGACCGGAGTAGGATCAACCGATCTGGCGGCAGGAATTTCTTCCGGTAAACTATGGTTTAAAGTCCCAGAGACTATGAAAGTAACTTTCAAAGGAAATCTCCCTAAAGGTATTTACTCAAAAGATCTGATATTAAATTTTATCGGTGATATCGGCGCAGACGGTGCTACTTATATGGCACTAGAATTTTATGGTGAAGTCATCGACAAACTTTCGGTTGAAGCCCGCTTTACGATCTCCAACATGGCAATTGAATGCGGCGCTAAAGTTGGCCTAATGAATGCGGATAAGAAAGTTCTCGATTGGGTAAAGGGGCACTCTAAGAAGGAGCCGAATCCTACAAAAGCCGATAAAGACGCGGTTTATAAAGTGACCAAAGAATACAATGTCTCCAAACTTGAACCACAGATCGCCAAACCGCACACCGTCGATAATGTTTGCCCTATTTCAGAAGTTTTAGGCACCCCTATCCAGCAAGGATATATCGGAACTTGTACTAATGGACGGTTAGAAGATCTTAAGATCGCCGCCTCTATTCTTAAAGGTAAAAAAATAAAGGAAGGGACCCGACTGATCATCGCTCCAGCTTCCGCACAGATTTTTAAAGACGCAATGCATGCAGGAATTGTTGATATTTTAATGGATGCCGGAGCGATCTTTGTTACCCCTGGCTGCGGCCCCTGTGTCGGCACTCATAACGGAGTTCCATCTGATGGAGAAAATGTAATCTCAACAGCTAACCGAAATTTTAAGGGAAGAATGGGTAACGTAAACGCCTTTATCTATCTCGGCTCTCCAGCAACGGTCGCTGCTTCACTGATCGAAGGAAAAATCGCGGATCCTAGGAAATACCTGTAAAAGCTTCACGGATAGAAGAAAAGTTGATCACAGCTATTTTTGATTTTTTAACCTCTTTCAAGTTTGCTTTGGGAATAATGATCTTTTTAAATCCTAATTTCTCTGCTTCTTTTACTCGTTGTTCTATTTGATTAACCGAACGGATCTCTCCAGCAAGACCAATCTCCCCAACTACCGCAGTTTCGAAGTTAAATGGTTTATTTTTATAACAAGAAGCAACTGCAATCGCAATCGGCAGGTCGATCGCTGGTTCTGAAATTCTAACTCCACCTGCCGCATTAACATAAACATCAGAATTTGATAGTTTTAACCCCAGCTGCTTTTCTAGAACAGCAAGAATGATCGAAACACGGTTATAATCCACCCCGGTAGACTTTCTGATCGGATAGGCCATCTTGCTCGGATGGACTAATGCTTGAATTTCGACCAGTAGCGGACGCGTCCCCTCAATAGCTGCAGTCACAACTGAACCAGAAGACTCCTTAGGCCGCTCGGAAAGGAAAACCTGCGAAGGATTGGCAACTTCGATCAATCCCTTATCCCGCATTTCAAATATTCCGACTTCATTGGTCGAGCCGAAACGATTCTTGGTTACCCGGAGAATGCGATACTGTTTATGTCTCTCCCCCTCAAAGTAAAGAACAGTATCGACCACATGTTCCAAAACTCTTGGACCGGCAATATTTCCATCTTTGGTCACATGTCCGACGATAAAAACAGGGATCCCGGTCGATTTTGCGATCTTAACCAGATAGTTTGCGCTCTCTCTAACCTGCGAAACCGATCCCGGAGCCGATGTAATATCCTCCCGATACATGGTTTGGATCGAATCGATTACCAAAAACTTCGGCTTTACTTCATCGATCGCTTTTTGAATAGCAAAGATATTGGTTTCGGGCAGAAGGATTAGATTTTTCGAAAGGGTTCCCAGTCTTTGTGCGCGAAGTTTGATCTGCTTAGCCGATTCTTCCCCACTTACATATAGAACCTTCTCGATTTTACTTAAAGCCTCCGCTGCCTGCAGCATCATTGTCGATTTTCCAATCCCTGGCTCTCCAGAAACTAGAACAACTGAGCCTGCTACTACTCCCCCACCCAAAACCCGATCAACCTCCGCAATCCCGGTCTTATCTCTCTCCTCTACTTCAATTTCAACTTCCGTAATCGCAACCGGCTTTTGAGGTTTGATATTTGGAATTTCGAATTTGTTTTGGCCTTCGGATTTAGGATTTCGGACTTCCTCTTCAAGGCTATTCCACTCCCCACAACTCCTACACTGCCCTTCCCACTTGGGGTAATCCTGGCCGCACGATTGGCAAACGTACTTAGCTAATTGCGGGCTCATCTTTTTTGGTCTTGGATCTTATCGATCTCTTCCCCTTTGTCCCCGTAAAAACAATCTTATCTTTTTCAACTTTTAAAGAAATTTTGCTTCCGTAGCCAAAGCGGCCTTTTAGGACCTCTTCTGATAGCGGATCTTCAATATGTTCCTGGATCGAACGGCGGAGCGGCCGTGCGCCCAGCTTTGGATCGTATCCTTTATCGACCAGAAATTCCTTAACTTTTTTGGTAACTTTAATTGATAATCCCTTCTCTTCCAATCGTTTATTAATATCTCCGATCATAATATCGACGATCGAAACCAGATCTTCTTTTGATAACGGGCGAAAGACGACCTTTTCATCTACCCGGTTCAAGAATTCCGGGCGGAATTCCTTGTTCATCTGTTCGACTACTGTCTCTTTCATCTTTTCATAGGAGGCCTGCGCGTCATCGCGGGTAACAAAACCGATCGCGGTTTGTTTTCGAATCAAGTCGGCACCTACATTGCTGGTCATGATAATAACCGTATTTTTAAAATCGATCGCGCGCCCTTGCGCGTCGGTCACTTTTCCTTCATCAAGGATCTGCAGCAGAATGTTCATAACATTGGGGTGCGCCTTTTCGATCTCGTCAAAAAGGACGACCGAATGAGGCCGCCTTCTTACCGGCTCGGTCAGTTGTCCCCCTTCGCCAAATCCGACATATCCGGGAGGAGAACCGATTAATCTTGAAACCGTATGCTGCTCTAGATATTCTGACATATCGATCCGGATCATAGCGTCAACATCTCCAAATAAAAACTCGGCCAATCTTTTTCCCAGTTCAGTTTTTCCCACCCCAGAAGGACCCAAAAAGATAAAAGAGCCAATCGGCCTTTTGGCATCTTTTAATCCGGCACGGGCTCTTCGGATAGACTTAGAGATGACCTTTACCGCTTCTTCCTGCCCGATCACCCGTTTTTTAATCTCGTCTTCCATCTTAAGCAGTCTTTCGGTCTCTTCCTGGGTTAATTGAGTGACCGGAACCCTGGTCCAGGCAGAGACAACCTGAGCGATGATTTCAGAATTCACTTCCGGGTAGCCTTCACGGCTGATCCCGGTCATTTTTTTAGAAACTGCTTCGTACTGCAGTCGAAGTGCCTCTTCTTTATCTCTAAGTTTGGCCGCTACCTCAAATTCTTGGTTCTCTACTGCGTTCTCTTTCTCCCCCTTAGCCTTTTCTATCTCTTTGGTTATTTCAACCAGCTCGGGCGGAGCAATTGAAGAGCTAAGCATCACCTTTGAAGCCGCTTCATCTATCAGGTCGATCGCTTTATCCGGCAGGAATCTATCTGAAATGTAGCGGGCAGACAGCCTCCCGGCAGATACGAGCGCATCATTCGTTATCTTTACTTTATGAAAATCCTCATAGCGGCCGCGCAATCCCCTCAAGATCTCGATCGTTTCATGGACGCTCGGCTCTTCGACCATCACCGATTGAAATCTGCGCTCTAGCGCAGGATCAGACTCGATCTTTTTTCTGAACTCATCGATCGTGGTCGCCCCGATCACCTGCAGCTCTCCGCGCGCCAGGGCGGGTTTTAAAATATTGGCCGCGTCCATCGCCCCTTCGGCCGCTCCTGCGCCAATTAATGTATGTAATTCATCGATAAAAAGGATTACCTTCCCGTCTTTGGTTACCTCGCTGATAACCTTTTTCATCCGCTCTTCAAACTCTCCCCGGTAACGGGTTCCGGCGATTAATAGCCCCATATCCAGCGTGACCAATCGTTTACCCAAAAGCGGAGGAGGGACATTCCCGTTTTTTATTCGCTGGGCCAAACCTTCGACGATCGCGGTCTTACCAACCCCCGCCTCACCGATCAATACCGGATTATTCTTTTTACGCCGGGAAAGGATCTGGATAACGCGTTCGATCTCTTTCATACGACCGATCACCGGATCGAGTTTTTTCTCCCGCGCCATCACAGTTAGATCGCGGCTAAAACTGTCTAAAATCGGGGTACGGGATGCTCGCGGGATCTTTTTGTGGGCGACCGAGCTCTCCCCAATCACTCCGACGATCCTGTTTTTCGCGGTCGTAATATTAATACCAACTTCATTTAATATCTCCCCGACAGCGCCGCTCCCTTCGCGCAATATTCCGAGAAATAGATGCTCTACCCCGACATAGCTGTGGCCTAATCCGCGCGCCTCGTCCCAGGCAAGCTCGATCACCTTTTTCACCTGGGCATTAAACGGTATCTCCGGTCCAACTTTTTTAGGGGCTGGCTCGATCGAAAGCTCTTCTTCGATCCGCTCCTTGATCTCTTCCGGACCTATCCGAAAAGCCTCAAAGGTCTTGATAACAATCGGCTCTCCCTCACGGATCATCCCCAAAAGAAGATGTTCTGCCCCTACAAATGGAGAACCGAGGCGCTTGGCCTCCTCTTGGGCCGCCATAATAATTCGTACCGCGCGCTCGGTAAATCGTTCAAACATTGCCATGATTGAATGATTATAGCAATCGCGGCAACTTGACGCAAGTTTTTGGCTTCTTATCACGATAAATAATATAGAGGAAATGCTATGAATGTAGGGCCGGTAAATAATCATTCAGTTATAATCAACGGAAAGAAAATCACAACCGGTGGAAACATAAAACTAGATGATAAATTCCACTCTCTTAAAGTTGTGGGGTCTCAAAATCGAGTTTCTCCAAGTCAGAAAACTACGCAAAGTTTCTTTGCTAAGCTTTCGGAAAAATTTCAATCGATGCCGCTCGCTTAAGAACTAAGCTTCTGAGGTAAAGTAAGTAAAAATGTGGTCCCCTTCTCCGGTTGACTTCTAACTTTTAAAGAACCTTTATGCTCTTCAATAATCCGTAGCGTGATCGGCAGTCCCATGCCTGTCCCCGTCATTTTTGTAGTAAAGAACGGATCAAACAAGCTCTTGATATTTTCTTCAGGGATCCCTTCACCCGTATCAGTTATTTCAACAAAGACTACCGGCAGCGGTTTTCCCAGGTCTTCTTCCTCCCCCCAAACAACCTGCCCATCCTTGATCTTTCCTTGACGGTTCATCTTTCCCAACTTCATTACTTCGCCGATATCTGTTTTTATGGTCAATTCGCCGCCCTTTTCCGACATTGCCTCAATTGCATTTTTTATCAAATTCACAAAGACCTGCTGCAGCTGCCCCGGGTCGCCGGGAACCGTTGGGAGCTCAGCCAGTTTTTTTGTCACTCTAACATTATTTTTTTTGCACTCACTCTCAAATAAAAGTAAGACCTCATCCAACAGCGCATTTATGTCTGCCTTGGTCAGCTCCGGCTTGCTTGGCCGGCCAAATTTCAGCAAGCTTTCGGCAATCCGGTTTATCCGCTCGATCTCTTGAGGAACAATCCTGGAAAATTTTTCGCGGAACGCTTTATCTTCCCATTTTAGTTGAAGCAGCTGGGTAAAGGTGCGCACCGACACCAGAGGATTCTTTATTTCATGTGCCATCCCGGCCGCCATCGTTCCTAGCGAGGCAAGCTTTTCCGAAAGGATTAACCGTTCCTGGCTGTCACGCAAATCCTGCGTCATCTTGTTAAAAGCAACCGAGAGCCGCCCAATCTCATCCACCGAATCGACCGTCACCTGCCTCTTGAGGTCCCCCTTGGCGACCGCATCAGTCCCCTCGGTTAGGCCCTTGATCGGCCGTTCAATTGAACGGGCAAAAAAGATTCCCACAAGCGAGGTCATGATTATCCCAATGATCACAAAAAGAAGCGAATTTGTCTCGAGGTGGCGAAGATCATAATATGCTGATCCGATCGGTTCCTGGACGACAACTCCCCACCCAAATTTCCGGATCGGCTCGTAAGCGCCAACCATCATATCCCCAAACTCGTCCTTATATTCTCCCCCGCCACTCCGGTTCGCCAGCAACCTTTTAACCGCCCCATTCTCGACCATACGCTCCCTCTGGATCGCCCTTTTTTTGTCGGGGTGCGCGACTAATTTCCCGCTGCTATCAATGATAAAAGCCATCCCTTTTCCATCGATTTTCACCTGGGAAACAAACTGTTGGAGCTGCTCAATATCCGGCGTTTCCGGAAAAGACTCTACCTCCAGAGCGAGCTCTTGCGCCACTCTTTGATAGCTATTAATGATCGCTTTGGAGAGCGCGCTCTTACTAATGTTAATGGTCGCCAGAGTTGTGGTCTCAAAAAGGATCACGATTAAAAGAACAAAGATCAAAATCAACTTAAAAAGCACTCTCGTCCTGAAAAAGTGGAGCGGGCGTTTAGCGTCCTCCGAATCCACGGGAATGACCTCGGATAGAAGAAAACCAAGGCTGGATATCAATATCAATATCCACGAGATCAATAAGTACTCCGCCGCACCTAACTGGAGATACAAGAAAGAACAAAAAAGAGCCGCAAGCATAATCACCGAGGAGGCGCCCAGGAAAATCGCCAACACCCTCTTCCCCCCACTATTCCTAAACGCATTAATGAACGAAAAGGTCGCCAGGATTATCCATGACAGGCTAAAAAGGCGAGTTACCGGGACCCAGAGCGAAAAACTTACGATCGGCTCAATGACCCCCGCGCGATAAACCAGGTTAAGGTTGGCCCCGTAAACCTGGTAAATAAAAAAAGCGACCATCAGCAAGACCAGCGGATAACTTAACCGGACTTTTTTCAGCTCAAAGCGTTCGACAATAAATCCCCAGACAAAAAGGACCGAAAGCAAGATGCTGGTCGAGATTGTTTTGTGCACCAGGATCAGTTCGGACAACGGACGTCCGAAGTTAAACATCATTTGCGAAGCGATCGTGCTGGCAACGTAGACAAAAAGCGAGAGGAAGACCAGGCTAAAAGCCAGGTCCTTTAATTTTTTTAAGGATATAAAATCTTTCAGGAAAGTGACCGCGCCAGCCGCTAATATGCCGGCGGCAAAGATCTCCATAAAAACACTTATAATGGTCAAGGTCGTTAACATTAATTATATACCTTCAACAAAATATCGGCCGCAACGTACCCCGACGCCAGATTCGAGGCGCCGATCCTTATTGGATACTCTCCCGGCTTGATCCCTCTCGGGACGATGAACTTTAAGCTGTATACATCGTCCCTCGCCACCAGATCTCCCCCTTTTCCGTCGTCCCTTAACAAAAGAAGTTTACCATACCCGAACGCGCGCAGGTCCGCGGTTACCCCCCTAAGATCCTCGCTTCTACCCGGATTATCGATCTTGACGGTTAAAATTACGTTATCCCACCCATCTGCTTTTACACGGTCTGGAGTAAACCTGGCCACAGCTATAGTCGGGTTCTTCTTGATGTCTATGCTTGTTTTCGCCAAAGCAAGCCATCCCTTTTTATTGGCAACCGCAACCTGCACCTCTTTTTTCCCAATCTCGATATCGATCGGGATACTTGACTGCAGTGTATAGATCCCATCTTCTGCTTTTTCATCGCCAAAAAGCCCGTTATCTACCAGCATCATGTTCGGCAGCCGACCGATCGAGCTTAGATCCGCCCTTACTCCGGCAACATTCCCAAGCCCGCCGGGATCATCAACCGAGGCAACGATTTCAAATACAGTTCTACCGTCTGGAGGAATTTTACGCGGGACCACTCTAACATAATTTATGCTCGGAGTAAGTTTAACCCGGCTAAGTTTTGAAATATCATAACCGATCGTCCACGAGAATAGGTCAGCGATCTTTTTACGCATAAAATCGGTTGCCGAAAGGAGCATCACCGCTTCCCCCTTGGTCAAAGCTTCTCCCTCTGCCTCCACGGTTTTTTGCGCAGAAACCGCCGCCGGCAATATATTCATTATCATTAATAGTATTAATAGTCCTATTTTCATCTTATCTGCCAAAACGCTTAAATATCTCTTCGCCCTCTTGTTTGGAGACAAATGCTCCCGGCCGGAAGGTCCCATCCGGGAACGGCTGCAGCAACTTCATATCGGTAACCGCTTTAATATATGGGGCAAGCGGATGGTCTTTGGGCACATCTTTATAGAGATCCCTTTTTACTTCGGGAATTCTCATCCCCGCCGCCCTCACTAACCAGGTGGCAAGTTCTCCCCTTGTAATTTGAGCCTCCATTACAAATTCGGACTCGGGGGTAATTTCTATCACTCCCATGGTAACAAATGATTCAACCCTATTTTTCTTCCTTGCTATCTCTTTTTCTTTAGCCTCTAGCGCCGCCTTTTCTTTTGCGCTCTTTGCTTCTTTTAATTTTTTCTTTAATTGCTCTTCTTCCAACACCTTTATCTTAGCTTTTCTAAAAACTTTATATTTCCAGACCTTCCTCTCCCCTTCGTAGCGCGCCTCAACAATAATTAAATTTTTCTTTAATCGGAGGGGAACCACGACTTTAAACGCGTTATTCTTGTCTAGTGATGCGGGGAGCCCATTGATGTAAACTTTTACCCCCGGTTTTACGCGGCCGTTAATTTCGATCCGGTCATCATAAGTTACAATGTTGTCTTCTAAAGAAAGCTCTTCGATCGGCCTTTCAAGCATGACGGTTGGTTTTGCGATATCTAATTTTTTAAGGACCACCCACTCCTTTGGATAATAGGAGAGCGAGGCCGAGATGTATCTTTCGTTCTTAATCGGCTCCCGATAATATGCCAGGTCAATCCCCCAATCTTCCCGCCTAAAACCGGCTCCCAGGTTAATATCGGTTTCATCCCCGGCTACAATCCCGCTGCGGAGATAGAACCGTTTTTGGAAATACCATTCTCCCCCTAATTTAAGCTGACTCGTTCTAATGCGCGAAAAATCGATCTCTCCGCTTAGTATAAGTTCTCGATCCTCCATAAAGATCGGAGCATCAAGGTCACCGATAATTTTTGCTGAACTGCCAAATCTAAAAGAGGCCGGGATCCCCTCTTCCCCTCCCACATCCCAGATCACCGCTCCGCCGCCCAAAGTATTTATCGGTAATATATTATGCAGAGCTGCCCCGGCCGACCACCACTCTCCACCCTTCCAGATCACGCCAAGATCGATATCCCATCCAGTCGCCGAACGGTCAAAATACCCCGTCCGCCTTAGGGTCTGCCCTACCAGCCCTTTTAACGTTATGCCAATGCCGAATCTTTTAAAGAAAGGATTTTTGTAGAGCCGCGGGATTGCGTTTAGTTTTGTCCCATAAGATAGTAAGACGATCGTGCTCCCTGAATTTGCCTCCCCTATTTGGAAAGGGATCCCGGAGTAAGTTTTCTTTAGGATAGCCAAGCCGGCAGACGATCCCTCCCCATTGGGGTAAGCCTGTAAAAATGAGAGATTCTGCGGGTCCTGATAAGTTAGCGAAACTCCCTTTGCCCAAGCCAGGCCGCCCGGGTTATAAAGCACCGAGTTCACGTCGCTGATCGCGGTAAATGCCCCACCCATCCCCAACGGTCTGCTCCCCAATTCTAAGCGCAGCGGATTAATTCCAAGCTCTTTTAATTCCGCAAAAGACGGAGATACGATAACCGATAAGCCTATTAATAATATTAAAAACTTTTTCATTAAATTATTCTATTACGAGCAGGAATGCCTCTTTTCTGCTCTCCCATCCCAACCGATCGATTGCTGTAACCATTAGGCTTTTACTGCCGCTCTCTATCGGCTCGAGGGAAAGATTTAGGGAGTAGACCATATCCCCCTTCTTCTCGTCCCCATGCGAAGCATTATCGAACATCTCTGCGTCCGGCGCCCCGCCAATTTCGGAAAGATCGACCTTTACCTTGGATATCGGGAAGAAATTTTCGCGATCGGCAATCTTAACCCTGACTTTTACAACGTTTTGTTTATTTGCTTTAAGTTCACCCGGCCCGACCGAAAATGATAATATTTTTGGCGGAAGATTTACTTTGCAGCGCCGGCCATTATCAAAACCTTTTTCAAAGCTAAATAGATATTTTATCCGTTCAGCAGAGATCTTAAATCTCGAAATCAGCGCGGCCGCTTCCGCCCGGGTCAACGCCCGGTCCGGCTCAAAAACGTCGATATCTTTTGATACTCCCAATACCAAACCTTTTTCCCGCGCAACATAGATTGGGAATGCGCCCTGTTCTTCTTTGGGAACGTCGACAAAGATCGGTTTTATCCGCTCAACCGCCTCATACCCCTCGGTTAAAACGGCGACTTCGGCCACCTGACGCCTGGATATTGGCTCATCAATCCCAAATGTGTCATTATCATAGCCGCGCATAAAGCCGGCATCCACCACCGCCTTGATATATGGTGCTCGCCAACGCTCTTTTGGAACATCAAAAAACGGATCTCCGCCAAGCTTTGCTACGCTCAACTTCTTCGCCCGCGCGATCCAGGTCGCCAACTCTCCGCGGGTGATCGGATTCCCCGGGTAAAAACCACCATCGGGATACCCTTCGATCACGCCGATGGTCGAAAGGTAAATGATCTGTGTCCTGGCCCAATGTTTTTTCCCGTCGTAAAGGGTTTCGATGTCCGGATAATTTTTTAAGCTTAGGATACGCACCTCTTTTGTGAAATGCTCTCCATTTTTATCCAGCGCTCTTATCTCAACCAGATTCTTTCCGCGCGAAAGGATCAGTCCGCAGCTAAAATTACCGTTGGCACTAAATCCTATCTTCTGATCGTTAATTTTTAGTATATCCAGGTTTTTACCGACGCCTTTAAGCATTTCTACTTCATTAAAAGTAATAAGCTTGTCCTTTGGTTCATAAATAAATATCCCTGCAACAACTGTTGAGGCAAATAAAAGAATTAGGAGTAAAAGAGTAAAATTTCTTCTCATTTTTCGATCATTTTAACACACCGGCTTCAAGTTGCAAATAGCTTAGTTGATGAATAGGCTTTTTTTTGCTATATTACATTATAAGATGTTTTTAAAATCTCTTATCTTGCGGGGTTTTAAGACCTTTGCCGATCCAGTCGAGGTCGAATTTACCGAAAATGCGCGCATTACCGCGATCGTCGGGCCTAATGGATGCGGGAAAAGCAATCTTTTGGACGCTACCCGCTGGGTATTGGGAGAAAATAATCCGCGCGATCTAAGGGTCGCCAGCTTAGCCGATATTATCTTTACCGGAACCACCGCTAAAAGAGCCCTCTCCCTGGCCGAAGTCACCTTAGTTTTTGATAACTCCTCCGGAAAACTGCCTCTCGCTTTTGAAGAGGTCGCCATCAAGCGCCGCACTTTCCGTGAGGGCGAGAGCGAATTTTTTATTAATAAAAACCAGTGCCGTTTAAAAGATATCCGCGACCTGCTGCTTGATACCGGATTAGGGGAAGGGACCTATTCGATCATCACCCAGGGCCAGGTAGACGCGATCCTCTCCAGCAAGGGGGGGGAACGCCGGGCAGTCTTCGAAGAGGCGGCAGGGATCAACAAGTATAAGTTCAGAAAATATTCGGCGGAGAAAAAGCTGATCGCCGCCGAACAGAATATCCTGCGCATTAATGACCTAAAGATAGAAGTCGGTGAACACATCATCACCCTGGAAGAGCAGGCCCGCAAAGCGCGCGAATATCTTGAGATCCAATCCCAGATCAAAGATCTGGACATCGGACTGTGCAATCGGATGATCGAAAATATAAATGAGAAGAAAGACCGGCTAATGTCCGAGCTCGACCGGGTAAAACAGCAGTCACAGACAAAGAAACAGGCCGAAGAAAAAGATTTTGAAGAACTAAAGGTTTTAAAAGATGAACACCGCAAATTAGAAATCGAGATCGACGATATCCTGATCAAACTCGAAGAAGATAAGGATAAAGTACGCGATATTGAGCTCGATTGCCGCTTTACCGATGGTGAAGTAAAACGCGAGGAGCGAATACTGTCCGAACTTGAAGAAAAATCCAGGGAGATAAAAGAGAAGGTCGAACTTGCCCGGGTAAAGCTGAAAGAGGGGATGAAAAAGCTCGATCTTTCTTCAACCCCCCTATCATCGTCTTTGGAAACCGTTTTAGATCAGGCCTCGAACCTGGTAAGCAAACTCTCTTCTATCTTCTCCTTTTTCGGCAAAGCAAAACCTTTCTCCCTCGATCTTGGAGATAACGCCGAAAAAGAAGAGGCTTATAAAATGCGGCTCGAAATGTTCGAGGAAGAGAAAAAAAGGAACGAAAAAGAAAAAGAACGGGTCTGTTTTGCCCTTCAGGCCCACCGGACACAACTGGAAAACTTAAATTCAAAGATTGGCGACGCAAAGGCCGTCCAAACCACCCCATCGATGCTGGTCCAGAAAAAACAGGTAAAGGAAGGTCTTTCGCAAAAGATCGCTGTTCTAGAAGAAAAGATCCGGGAAGACAGCCAATCCGAGAGAAAGAGCATAGACGAAGAGAACGCACTCGCGATCTCTCTAGCGAAACTTGAGGGCGAACTAAATGGCATCCGGGAAAAGCTATCCCTCGAATATAACCTTAGCCTGGAAGAAGCCGCCACCCTCCCCCAAAAAGCGACAAACATATCTAAAACCAAAAGTGAGGTCGAATCGGGAAAACAGAAACTGCGCGCGCTTGAACCAGTCAACCTTTTAGCCATTGAAGAATTTGAAAAAGAAAGAGAACGGCTAAATTTCATCGAAACTCAGCTTACCGACCTGAACTCAGCGCGCGATAACCTGCGCAGCTTGATCATTGAGCTTGACATCAAAGCCGAACAGACCTTCCTGGAAACAATGGAAAAACTTTCCGGAGTATTTTCAGAAACCTTTGCCAAACTTTTTGTCGGAGGAGAAGCAAAAATCACGCTGTCGCCGGGAACATCCGCGCTTGAGTCTGATATCGAGATCTCGGTCAAGCCTTCTGGCCGAAAATGGCTCCCGCTGCATATTTTGTCCGGAGGAGAAAGGGCTTTATCGGCAATCGCGGTACTTTTCTCGCTGCTTAAGATCCGTCCCAGTCCTTTCTGCTTTTTAGATGAAGTCGATGCGGCACTGGATGACGCGAATATCGGGCGCTTTGCCGATATCGTCAGAGATTTTTCCGCACAGAGCCAGATCATTATGATCACCCATAACAAACGCACCATGGCGGTTGCAAATAACATCTATGGAATTACCATGGAGGAACCAGGAGTATCGAAAGTGATTTCAATGAAGCTCGCCGAGGCTGCTTAATGAGATTTTTATCAATTTTAATATGCTGCCTCCTTTTGGTCCCGCCAACCTACGCACAGGAAACCCCCAAAGCGGCCTGGTCAACTTATGGGCTCATCGTTAACGATACCCCGGGGAATAGCCCGCAGCAAAACCCAAAAATAATCAGTAACGGGAGTAACGGCTACTTTCTCGCCTGGGAAGATGGACGGTCCGGTTACTATAACGTTTACCTTCAGAAGATCGACCGGGCTGGTGTTCCGCTTTGGGCTAAACACGGAATTGCCGCCGGAAAATCTGCGGGCAATCAAAACTTCCCGCAATTGATTACCGATGGGTTAAACGGGGTGGTCGTCGTGTGGCAAGACTACCGCAATGGGAATTCCGACATCTTTGCCCAGAAAATAAGCAGCAACGGCTCCCCGCTTTGGGGAAGGGACGGGATCCCGATCTGCCAGGCGGCGGCTGGACAGTTCGCTCCGGAGATCACCTCCGACGGGCACGGCGGTGCGATCATTACTTGGCACGATTACCGCGGAAGGAAAGGTGAAGACATCTTCGCGCAGAGGATTGATAGCAAGGGAAACCCGTTGTGGCAAAAAGACGGGGTCGCGGTATCGATCAGCAGCGGAACTCAGTGGTATCCCAAGATAACCGGTGATGGGTCCGGCGGCGCGATCATCGTCTGGACCGACGGAAGGACCAGCGCTTCGGACAATAATATTTACGCGCAGAGGATCGACGCCTTGGGCAACCTGCTTTGGGAAAAAGAGGGAAAAGCGGTCTCCCTTTCTCCCGGGAACCAAGAGCGTCCGGTTATTATGTCGGCAGAAAATGGGGCTATTCTCGCCTGGAATGACGCCCGCTCCGGGAACTTTGATATCTACCTTCAAAAGATCGATCTCAAAGGAAAATTGCTCTGGAATAAAGATGGTATAGCCGCCTGCAAACTCCCCTTCGCGCAGGAGAACCCGAGATTGTCAAAGGATGGCGCCGGGGGAGCGATCGTTATCTGGACCGACCACCGCGCGGAAAAAAGCGATATCTATGCCCAGCGGATCTACCACGACGGAAAGACCGCTTGGCAGGAAAACGGCCGGCCGGTCACCATAGCGAACGGCACCCAAAAAAATCCAGAAATCGTAAAACTAAACAGCCAAGACTGGGTTGTGATTTGGGAAGATTCAAGAAAAGGAAGGTCCGATCTCTTCGCCCAAAAAATCAACAGTTCGGGAATCCCCATCTGGCACACCAACGGCATCCCCCTGGCCTCCACGACCCAATCGCAGGAATCCCCCTCCCTGGTCGCCTCCCCATCGGGAAACGTAATTATCGCCTGGGAAGATAAAAGGAGTGGAAACTATGACATTCACGCCCAAAAACTTACTCCCGCCGGGGAACTGCTCTGGGGTAAAAACGGGAACATAATCGGGTCGGCCATTGGATCGGTCATCCAGCAAAACCTGAGCCTCATCTTTACCGAATACGGCGAGATCATTCTGGTTTTCGAAGACGCCCGGTCAGGATTTTTTAATATTTATGCACAAAAGATCACTCCCGCCGGGAAGCTAGCCTGGGGACAGCACGGGACCGCGATCGCCAAAGTCGCGGCCAATCAATTGTCCCCCCGGATAGTGTCGGACGGGAAAGGGGGAGCGATTATCTCCTGGGAAGACTACCGCATCAAACAGTTCCCGATGATCCGCGCCCAAAGGATCAACCGAAGCGGGAAAAAAGTTTGGGCGAGCAGCCTGCCGTTATCCAAGGTTCCGGTCCACCAGACAAATCCGCTAATGGTCTCCGACGATGCCGGCGGAACGATCATCGCCTGGCAGGACAACCGGAATGTTTTAAGTCTGCAGGATGTCTACGCTCAAAGAGTAAGTCCCAAAGGAAAACTTTTATGGGGCAGCCAGGGAAAAGCCATCATTTCAGCCAATGGAAACCAAATTGACGCAGATATGATCTCTGACGGGTCCGGCGGAGCAATTCTCGCCTGGACCGATTATCGGCGCGGCGACCGGAATCCGGACATTTACGCGCAAAGGGTAAACAGTAAAGGGGCCCCTCTCTGGCAGGAAGATGGAGCAATCGTCTGCGGCGCTCCGGACGTACAGCGGCGGCCGAAAATAATATCGGACGGCAATGGTGGAGCCATGATCGCCTGGACCGATCGCGGCGGTGGGAGCTACGATATTTACGCGCAAAGGGTAAATAAAGGGGGCCAGCCGGTCTGGATGAAGGATGGGATCCCGATAAACCAGTCGGGCCGAACCCAACAGAACGCTAAATTTGGAAATTCGAATGTGTTGGTCTGGGAAGATTATCGATATGGGAATTGGGATATTTTTGCCGGCGCGATCGATCTGTCCGGGAAGTTATCCTGGAACCCGAAAGGAATACCGGTCGCCCTTATCCCGCATACACAATATTCTCCGCAGGTGGTTAAATTAAACGATGAAAACGTATTAATTATCTGGGAAGACTATCGAAGCGGAAAAAATTACGAGCTTTATGTTCAAAAACTAGACAGTGTCGGACAGTCGATCTGGGATGAAAATGGGATAAAAATAAATACTGTTAATGGCGGCAGAAACCCCAAAATTATCGCCAGCGAATCGGGCGGCAGCTTTTATGTTTTTTGGGAAGACTACGCCAGCGGTGGCCGCGCGATCTACGGACAAAGATACCTGCTTAACTAGCTTTTTTCTTTAGCTCTTTAGCCTTATCGGTATTCTCCCAAGGAAGGTCCAGGTCGAGCCTGCCAAAATGCCCATAAGCAGCAACCTGCAAATAGAGCGGACGCCTAAGGTCAAGCTCTTTGATGATCATTCCCGGACGGAGATCAAATATTTCATCTACCAATTTTGCGATCTTGCCGTCCGCGATCTTTCCCGACCCAAAAGTATCGACCATGATCGATAGCGGCCGGGCAATCCCGATCGCATAAGCAAGCTGAACTTCACAGCGTTTAGCTAATCCGGATGCAACAATATTTTTAGCGACCCAGCGCGCCGCATAAGTCCCGGAACGGTCAACTTTTGTCGGGTCCTTGCCGGAAAAAGCTCCGCCGCCGTGACGGGAGTATCCGCCATAAGTATCGACAATAATTTTTCTGCCGGTCACCCCGCTATCCCCCTGCGGTCCGCCGATCACAAACCGGCCGGTAGGATTTACATAATGCTTGATCTTATCATCGACCATTTCTTCAGGAAGGATCGGCAGGATCACTCTTTCCAAAATATCTTCCCTTATCCTGTCCATTTTTACTTCGGGTGAATGCTGTGCGGCGATTAGCGCAGTGTGGACCCTGATCGGTTTGTCTTTATCGTATTCAATTGTTACCTGGGATTTTCCGTCCGGCCTTAAGTAATCTAATTCGCCGGTCTTTCGTACATCGGCTAATTTCTGTGAAAGCTTATGCGACAGAACGATCGGAAGCGGCATCAACTCTTCTGTCTCATCACAGGCATAACCAAACATTAGTCCCTGGTCTCCAGCGCCTAGTCCCTCCAGGTCTTCTTTTATTACTTCTCCACCCCTGATCTCCAGCGCCTTATCCACCCCGCGGGCAATATCTTTGGACTGTTCCTTAATTGCCACCATCACTCCGCAGGTTTCATAATCGAACCCGTACTTAGCGCGGGTATATCCGATATCTTTGATCGTTTTTCTAACTATTTTGGGGATATCAACATAACAACCGGTAGTAACTTCCCCTGCCACAATTGCTAATCCATTGGTAACTAACGTTTCAACCGCAACGCGTCCGGGGGGGTCCTTCTCGACGATCGCGTCTAAGATGGCGTCCGAAACCTGGTCGCAAACTTTATCGGGATGCCCTTCGGTAACCGATTCTGATGTAAAAAGATGTCGTTTCTCCATTTTATTTCCTCCCTCATATGAGCGGACCGGAACTTTTAATGTAGTGTTTTCATTATAAAGTCCTATATTTGCTTTGTCAATATAAAGTATATATAATGTTTATAGCATGGGTAATCTAAGCGAACATTTTAGCAACAAAGATTTTGCCTGCCGCTGTCCGCAGTGTAAAGGGGCATATCGAGTTCATCTCGGATTAGTCGGCGCGCTCGAACAGATCGGCGGTCATTTTCGAAAACGGGTAAAAATCGCAACTGCTTACTGGTGCGACGATTATTATGAAAAACTGAACAAGCCGAAAAGAAGTTTCCATACCATGGGTAAAGCAGCCCATATTATGATTGACGGTATTTCGACACAAGACCTTTTTAAATATTGCGAAACGATCCCCGAGCTTAGAGGAATGGTTTTCTACCCTAAAGCAGACTACATCCACATTGATACCCGCCCCGCAGAAGAACCGGTAAGGCTAGTTAAAGAAGGGAACGATTATCTCCCGCTGACCGCTGAAAAAAGAACCAAGTATGGCCTCTGATCTGATCGATCAATTCATTAAATACTTAAAAACCGAACGAAACTACTCCCCTCACACATTAAGCAACTATCAGCGCGACTTAAGATCATTGGCTAAACTTGTCGACATCAAAAAGGTTAACCGGGCATCTGCCAGAGAATATCTCTCGGCGCTCGAGAAAAGAAAGTTTTCCCGCCGATCAATTGCGCGGAAACTTTCATCCGCCAGATCTTTCTTTCGCTTCCTCTCCCGGGAAAAAATCATCAAACAGAACCCGTTTGAAAATCTGTTAACTCCTAAGCTCCCAAAAAAACTTCCAAACTTCCTCTATCCGGAAGAGATTAATTCGCTGTTTACGGCTCCCGACCTAAGAAAGGCAAAAGGCTTGCGCGATAAAACAATTTTAGAATTAATCTACGGGACCGGCCTGCGCGTTACCGAGATCATTCGCATAAACCTCAATGATATCGACTTTGATGAGGGGGAAATCAAGGTTTTAGGGAAAGGGTCAAAAGAGCGGATCGTCCTTTTCGGCTCTCACGCAAAAAAAGCCCTATCGAATTATATTAAAGAAGGAAGAACAGGGCTTCTTTCCGGCAATAAAAACCCAGCCCTTTTTATAAACCACCGTGGAGGGAGATTGACCACCCGTTCCGTCGAGAGAATGATCGTTTACTACACAAAAAAAGCGGGGATCTCTAAGAAAGTCACTCCACATACTCTTCGACATTCATTTGCAACCCATCTTTTGTCAGGCGGAGCCGACCTTCGGGTAGTTCAAGAGCTTCTCGGCCACGTTTCACTTTCGACCACTCAGGTTTACACGCATATTACTAAAGAGCGGCTTAAGGAGGTCTACGATTCGGCCCATCCCCGGGCGACACATTGACAACCCCCCCCAAACTTCAGTATAATTAACCCTTGTTGTCCCGAAAGGCTTTAAGGATGAAAATTGACCTTACGGAAGTCTTGCAAAAGGCTGGGAACGAGGTGGATATCGAAGAAACTGACAAAATCAGTTTCCCCGATGACGATCTCAACCTTTCAAAACCGGTCAAGGTCCAGCTTCATCTGGTAAATGTCGGGGATTCGGTCTATCTAACCGGCACTGCCGAAACCGAAGCCGAGCTTGAATGCTCAAGATGCCTGAAAAAATATAAGGTCCCGCTTGCGATCGATCTGGAAGAGGAATTTTCCAAAGAGCCTTTCATCTCGAAAAGCAGCGGGAGCACGGAGCTCCGTCCGGAGGATTTTGTCTACCCGATCGAAGAAGACAATACGATCGATCTTAGTGAAATGATCCGGCAGGACCTTTTATTATCGATACCAATAAAAACTTTGTGCAGCCCGGACTGCAAAGGAATTAAAGGAGAAAAATAAACCATGCCAATGCCCAAAAAAAGACATTCAAATGTTAGACAGGGGAAGCGACGGTCCAGTAATTATCGCCTTTCCGCAACCCTTCACGGGAAGTGCCCGCAATGCGGCGCGCCCTCTCTCCCCCACCACGCCTGCCCCTCCTGCGGCACCTACAAAGGCCGTACCATAAAAAATAAAAAAGAGAAAAAAGGCAAGAAGGGAAAAGAATAAATGACTAGGATCGCCCTCGATGCAATGGGGGGGGACCACGCTCCTTCCGAGATTATTAAAGGCGCCGTCCTTGCCAGCCGTGAGCTCCCGGACGCCGAAATTATTTTAGTCGGAAACCAATCCCGCGTTGAAAAAGAGCTTTCTTGCTACAAAGACAAGGAAAAGCTTGGCATTGTAAACTCCACCGAAGTGATCGATATGGACGAGGCTCCCGCCCAGGCAGTCAAACAAAAGAAGGGGGCATCGGTAAATGTGGCCGTATCGCTGGTAAAAGAAGGAAAGGCGGACGCGGTCGTTTCTGCGGGAAGCACAGGCGCCCTGATGGCCGCCTCCCTTTTTAAGCTCGGAAGAATAAAAGGGATCGAACGTCCCGCCATTGCTACCGAATTCCCTCTCCCCTCCGGAAAGGTCCTCCTCCTGGACATGGGGGCAAATGTCGATTGCAAGCCAAAACACCTGGAACAGTTTGCCATGATGGGAAGTCTGTACGCCCAGCATGTTCTGCATATCAAAAGCCCGGAGGTCGGGCTTTTGAATATCGGCGAGGAAAAAGAAAAAGGGAACGAGCTTACCCGCGAAACCTGGCTGCTGCTCGAAAAATTGCCTCTTAATTTTATCGGTAACGTCGAGTCCAAAGAAATATTTAACGGCAAAGCGGATGTCATCGTCTGCGACGGATTTGTCGGCAACTTGATCTTAAAATTTGGCGAAAGTATTGCCGGGGTGATATTTAACCTTCTTAAGGGAGAGCTTTCCAGGGGAATTCTAAATAAGGTCGGGTTAGCCCTCCTTTTACCGGCGCTCCTTAGGCTTCGAAAGAAAATCACCTACGATGAATACGGCGGCGCTCCACTGCTCGGCATATCGGCTGTAGTTTACAAGGCTCATGGCCGCTCCAAAGCGCGGGCGATCAAGAACGCGATCCGCGAATCTTTTGAAGCGGTCGAAAACAACATGGTTGGCGCGATATCGAAAGTAGGCGAAAGTTTATGAGGGCTTCAATAATCGGCGTCGGCTCCTGTGCCCCGCCAAAGGTTATAAACAATGATGATCTCGGTAAAATAGTCGAAACGTCCGATGATTGGATACGGACCCGTACCGGGATCCAGGAAAGAAGGATTTCGGACTACGGGACATCAACTTCGGATCTTGCCTTTATCGCCGCTGAAAGAGCGCTGCAAAAGGCGAATTTCCCGGCCGAAGAGCTCGACCTGATTATTGTCGGAACAACTTCTCCTGACTATCTCTTTCCCTCCGTTGGTTGTATCCTTCAAAACCGCTTAAAAGCAACCAAAGCGGCGGCATTCGATGTGTCTGCCGCTTGTTCGGGATTTAATTACGCCCTAACTGTCGGATCAACCTTTATTGAAAACGGCAATTATAAAAACATACTGGTGGTCGGCGCAGATACGCTAACAAAGTACCTTAACTGGAAAGATCGTGGGACCTGCATCCTGTTTGGAGATGGCGCGGGAGCGACAGTATTAACAGCAAAAGATGACGGATCCGGGGTTCTGGCCAGCTGGCTAAAAGCAGAGGGACATCTCGGACATCATTTGGTCATGCCGGGAGGAGGCTCGCGCGATCCGGAAAACCAGAATGGCCGTTTTATAACCATGGACGGTAAAGAAGTTTTTAAGTTTGCGGTAAGGGTATTAGAGGAGTCCCTGTACGGAGCGCTTGAGAAAGCAAACTTAAAAGTAAGCGATATCGACCTGCTAATCCCCCACCAGGCAAACTCGCGGATTATTGACCATGTTAGCAAGAAAATGGGATTGCCAAAAGAAAAAGTTTATGTTAATCTTCACAGATACGGTAATACCTCGGCCGCTTCGATCCCCCTGGCACTGGATGAAGCATTGTCTGATGGTAAGATAAAAAAGGGCAATGTTGTGGCCCTTTCCGGGTTTGGCGCCGGCCTGACCTGCGGAGCCAATATTATTAGGTGGGAAGGATAAAAAATGCTCGATTACATGCTAACTGAAGAAGAACAGATGATCAGGGAGCTGGCACGTAAGGTCGCGGTTGAAAAGATTGTTCCGGTACGCGCGGAACTGGACGAAAAAGAAGAGTTCCCTTGGGATATAATTAAAGCTTTAGCCGACGCCGATCTCTGCGGCCTCTACATCCCGGAAGAGTACGGCGGAATGGGCCAGAAAATATTTAATTTCTGCCTGGCTACCGAAGAAATCAGCCGCGCCTGCGGAGGAGTAGGCGTCACCTTTGCCGCCTCCGCCCTCGGATCCGCCCCAATCCTGCTTTTCGGCTCTCACGAACAGAAATTAAAATATATGCCCGATATTGCCGCCGGCAAGAAACTGGCAGCTTTCGGACTTACCGAAGCAAATGCCGGATCAGACGCCGCCGGGGTAGAAACTACCGCGGTTAAGGACGGCGATTACTATGTCATAAACGGGACCAAGCAATGGATCACCAACGGCGGAGAGGCCGAGGTTTACACATTGATCGCCATGACCAATAAAAACAAGGGGAGCCGCGGGGCGTCGGCCTTTATCATCGAAAAAGGGACCCCTGGCTTTACCTTCGCCAAAAAAGAGAAAAAGATGGGGATCCGCTGTTCCGCGACCCGCGAACTTGTTTTCCAGGATTGTAAGGTACATAAAAGCCAGTTGCTCGCCCGCGAAGGGATGGGATTTATCGTCGCCATGAAAACCCTCGATATAACCCGTCCGGGAATCGGGGCACAAGCGCTCGGAATTGCCCAGGGAGCGATTGATGAGGCAGTCAGTTATGCCCGCCAGCGCGTACAATTTGGAAAACCGATCATTTCTTTTCAGGCCGTCCAGCATATTTTAGCGGACATGGCGACCCGGTTGGAAGCAGCTCGATCCCTGGTCTATGCCACAGCAAGAATGATCGATGCCAAATCGAAGGATTATACTTTATATTCCTCCATGTCAAAGCTTTTTGCATCAGACACAGCTATGAAGGTCACCACCGATGCTGTTCAAATCCTTGGCGGTTACGGATATATGCGCGAATACCCGGTTGAGAAAATGATGCGGGACGCCAAGATCACCCAGATCTACGAAGGGACCAACCAAATACAAAGAAACGAAATCGCCCTAAAACTTATCAAGGAAAACATTAAGAAAAAGAAATGAAGATCCTAGTTTGCATAAAACAAGTCCCGGAAACAACAGAGGTCAGGATCGATCCTGAAACCAATACCCTGATCCGGGAGGGCGTCCCGTCCATCATTAACCCTTTTGATGAAAATGCCCTGGAAGCCGCCCTAAAGCTAAAGGAAAAGCATGGAGGGAAAGTTACCGTGATCACTATGGGCCCCCCACAGGCGGCAGAAGCCCTTAAAACTACCATTGCTATGGGTGCGGACGAAGTTTATCTTATATCTGACCGCGCTTTTGCCGGGTCCGACACTTGGGCAACCTCTTACACCCTCGCCCAGGCGATAAAAAAGATCGGCGACTACAACTTGATCCTTTGTGGTAAGCAAGCGATCGATGGGGATACCGCTCAAGTCGGACCGGGGATCGCCGAATGGTTAAATATTCCATCGGTTACTTTTGCGGTTAAGATCGAAGCTGAAGGTGACAATGCAAAAGTTGAACGCCTTCTTGAGGAGGCTAATGAAGTCGTAGAAACCCCATTTCCTGCGGTAATCACCGTAGTAAAGCAGATCAACGAACCGCGCATGCCATCGCTCAAGGGAATGATGCGCGCTAAAAAGGCCGAAATTAAAACGTTAAAGGCTGCGGAACTCAACGCTGATGAAAAAAACCTGGGATTAAAAGGTTCTCCAACCCAGGTAGTTAAGATCTTTACCCCTCCTCCCAAAGGCGGAGGAGAGGTCCTGCAGGGAGAACCAGCGGACGTTGTCTCCAGCTTAGTTTCTAAGATCAAAGAGAGGAAGATAATCTGATGAGCATCCAGGTTTTCGCTGATAAATGTAGCGGCTGTACTTTATGCGTTAAGGCTTGCCCTTTCGGCGCGATCGAAATGCAGTCGAGAGAAGGGGATCCCAGAAAACTGGCGATTATCGACCTTGATAAATGTACTCTTTGCGGCGCTTGCGTAGATGCTTGTAAGTTCGGTGCGATCGAGATCAAGATCGAAAAAGAGAGTTCTACCGACCTTAGCCACCACAAAGGGGTTTGGGTATTTGCCGAACAGAGGGAGGGAAAGATCCAACCGGTCGCATATGAACTTTTGGGCGAAGGCAGAAAACTGGCTACCGATCTTAAGACCGATCTTTCAGCCGTCCTTTGCGGGGGAGAAGATATAGAAGAAGAGGTCTCCCACCTTTTTGCTTACGGAGCAGATAAAGTATATCTCCTCCACCACGATGAATTAAAAGATTATAAAACACTCCCTTATACCCGCGCGATCGCTGAACTACTAACCAAGTATAAACCAGAAGTTTTTCTCCTTGGCGCAACCACCATGGGGAGAGACCTGGCCGCTCGTTTAGCGATCCGCATCGGCGCAGGATTGACCGCCGATTGTACCGGGCTGTCAATCGACCCGGAAAAGAAAATACTGCAACAAACCCGCCCCGCTTTTGGCGGCAATATTATGGCCACTATTATTTCCCCCGACAACCGTCCGCAAATGGCCACCGTTAGGCCAAAAGTTTTCAGAAAACTGGACAAAGAAGAGGGGAGAAAAGGTGAGCTTATCAAATTTAATCCAGTGGTTAGCCCGGAAGACCTGATCGTAAAACTTATTGAGATCATTAAAGATGAATCAATTAAGGTAAATTTAACTGAGGCTGAAATTATCGTCTCCGGCGGCCGCGGGATCGGCGAAGCGAAAAACTTTAAGCTGATCGAAGACTTGGCAAAGGAGCTTGGCGGGGCGGTAGGCGCATCCCGCGCCACGGTTGACGCCGGCTGGATTTCTGCGCACCACCAAGTTGGACAAACGGGTAAAACAGTTGCCCCGAAACTTTATATCGCCTGCGGGATCTCGGGAAAGATCCAACACTTAGTTGGAATGCAATCATCAGATATTATTATAGCGATCAACAAAGATCCGGATGCCCCGATCTTTAAGGTCGCTACCTACGGTATTGTTGGGGACTTGTTCCAGTTTGTCCCTATGTTGACCAACAAATTAAAAGAAATACGAGGATAGTACCATGAAGACCGCCTTTGTGTTCCCTGGACAAGGGTCACAAGTTATAGGTATGGGCAAAAACTTGGCTGAAGCCTATTTGGACAGAGCTAACCAGATACTTGGCTTTGATCTTAAGCAGCTCTGCTTTGAAGGCCCGGGAGATAAATTAAAAAAGACCGAGATTACCCAACCCGCGATCTTAACCGTTAGCGTTGCCGCGTACGAGTTCTTAAAAAATAAAGGGATCCCCTCCCCTTCAGCCGTTGCCGGACACAGCCTTGGTGAATACTCAGCTTTAGTGGCAGCCGGTTCGATCACCTTTGAGGATGCGGTCAGGATCGTAAATTTGCGTGGAAAATTTATGCAGGAAGCGGTCCCCTTAGGTGAGGGAAGCATGGCGGCAATTATAGGACTAGCAAAAGATCAGGTTGATAATTGCTGTATCAAGGCATCTGAGCTTGGAGTTGTTTCTGCTGCAAACTTAAACTCTCCCGGACAGGTCGTGATCTCAGGGAAAAAAGAGGCGGTAGAAAAGGCTTCGGCCCTTTGTAAAGAGGCTGGAGCAAAGCGAACAGTCCCTTTACAGGTTAGCGCCCCCTTTCATTGCGCTCTAATGCAGCCGGCGGCCGATAAACTTAAAGCTGAGCTCGATAAGATCGAGGTTAAAGACGCTCAGATCCCGGTGGTGGCAAATGTCACCGCCGATTATGCCACTAATGGGCCCGAGATAAGGGACCTTTTATACAAACAGGTTACCAATCCGGTCAAGTGGGAAGATTCGGTAAAGAAAATGGTCGCGGACGGTACCAAAAGTTTTATTGAAGTCGGTTCAGGAAATATCCTTGCCGGCTTGATCAAAAAATGTGACCGGAGCGTTGAAGTAAAAAGTTTCCAGGAGGTATAAACATGCATCTAAAAGATAGTGTTGTCCTGATCACTGGCGCCGCGCAGGGAATAGGTAAGGAGATCGCCGTCGCCTTTGCAAGGGCAGGAGCAAAAGTAATTATAACCGACATTAATTTAGAGTTGGCAACCCGGACAGCAAATGAATTGAATGCTCTTCCGCTAAAGATGAATGTCGTGGACCCGGCAGACGTAGATGCCGGAATAAAAGAGGCCAAGGCGAAGCTGGGCAAGATCGACATTCTGATTAATAACGCCGGCATCACTAAAGATACTTTGTTCATCAGAATGAAAAAAGAGGATTGGGACACGGTGATCAATGTTAACCTGACTGGCGTTTTTAATGTTTCTAAAGCAGCCGCCATATTGATGATGAGGCAGCGTTCGGGAAAGATCATTAACATTGCTTCGATCGTTGGGGAAATGGGAAACGTGGGACAGGCGAATTATTCCGCATCAAAAGCGGGAGTTATCGGCCTAACCAAGACATTGGCCCGGGAGTTTGCCGCCCGCGGAATAACCGTAAACGCGATTGCCCCCGGCTTTATTAAAACCGCCATGACTGATAAGATTCCTGAAGATGTTAAGCAAAATATGCTGGCACATATTCCGCTTGGAAAGCTCGGACTGCCGGAAGACATTGCCGCTTCCGCCCTGTTTCTAGCTAGCAGCGCTGCTGACTATATTACCGGCCAGGTAATAAATGTTAACGGCGGGATGTTGATGAACACATGAGACAATTAACAATTAATCAAATTAATCAATTAATAATTAAAAAAGGGGGTGAATTTAATGGATGAGAATCAAGTTTATGAACAGGTTAAAAAGGTTGTAGTTGAACAGCTTGGAGTTTCAGAGGCCGAGGCCAAGAGAGAAGCCTCTTTTGTCGACGACCTGGGAGCTGACTCGCTGGATACAGTTGAGTTAGTAATGGCGCTGGAAGAGGCTTTTAGCACCGAGATCCCGGATGAAGACGCGGAAAAGATAAAAACCATCGGGGACACGGTAACCTATATCATGTCTCACGCAAAGAAGTAATAAAATGAAGTTGCCTGAATTGAAAATTGCTGATTTTGTCGCCAGGATCCCCATAATCCAGGGGGGGATGGCAATAAGGATTTCCACTGGTTCGCTTGCCGGAGCGGTTGCCGCTGCGGGGGGGGTCGGGGTAATTGGCGCTTCGGGCATGTCTTTTGACGAGCTGGCCAATGAAATCCGGCTCGCCCGATCCAAATCTATGGGCGGTATTATTGGGATCAACATTATGTTCGCCGCGCGGGAATTCTGGGGAATTGTTAAGACCGCCGTCCAGGAAAAAATCGACCTCATATTTGTTGGGGCTGGTTTTTCCCGAGATATATTTAAGTTCGGTCAGGACAACAAGACCTCCGTTGTTCCAATCGTCTCTTCGGCCCGGCTGGCCAAAACATCCGAGCGATGTGGGGCCGCCGCAATCGTGGTCGAAGGAAAAGAAGCTGGCGGACATTTGGGGACCGATCGTTCCATCAAAGAGATTCTTCCGGAAGTATTAAAGGCGGTCAAACTGCCAGTAATTGCCGCCGGAGGAATTACTGATGGTAAAGACATTGTAGAAATGCTCAAACTTGGAGCGAGTGGAGTCCAGATCGCTACCAAATTTGTCCTTTCTGAAGAATGTAATGCCGCCCTTTCCTATAAACAACGGTACCAAACAGCCCGGAAAGAAGATGTGGTAATCATTCCGTCACCCGTCGGCCTGCCCGGCCGGGCGATAAAAACTGCTTTCATCGAAAAGCTGTTGACCAAAACAGCCCCCAAGCCGGTTGGCTGCGATTTTTGTCTTAAAAATTGCTCCCTTGAATACTGTATTATCCAGGCATTGATCAACTCCCAGAAGGGGGACATCGATAACGGGGTCGTTTTTTCTGGAGAGAATGTCTGGAAGATAAAGGACCGGAGTATCCGGCCCGCGGCTAAAATTATCAATGAGTTGGTAAAAGAAGTCGAGGAGGTAGAGGGTTGACGAATCGCGTCGTTGTTACAGGCATGGGGCTCGTCTCCCCAATTGGCATTGGGAAAGAGGCTTTTTGGAACAATCTAATTTCCGGAAAAAATGGGGTCGGAAAGATAACTCATTTTGACGCCAGCACTTATCCATCCCAGATCGCCGCCGAGGTCAAAGATTTCAACCCGGCGGATTTCCTGGACAAAAAAGAAGCACGCCGTTTGGTCCGTTTTATCCAGTTCGCCATCGCCGCATCAATGATGGCGGTAAAAGATTCCGACCTGCCTATCACTACGGATAATGCCGCAGATGTTGGCGTTATTATCGGTTCGGGAATAGGCGGGATCAACTTCCTCGAAAAACAAATAAAAATCCTGCTGGAAAAAGGGGTGGAAAAACTTAGCCCCTTCACTGTCCCCTACATGATCACCGACATGGCTGCTGGTTATACATCTATTAAACTCGGAGCAAAAGGGCCTAATTCATGCGTGGTAACCGCGTGCGCTACCGGAACAAATTCTATCGGTAACGCGTTTAAGATAATTCAGCGGGGGGACGCCAAAGCGATGGTTGCTGGAGGCACAGAGGCTTCGATCTCCCCTATCGGGGTGGGGAGCTTTTGCGCTGCCCGCGCCCTCTCAACAAGAAATGATGATCCTGCACATGCCAGCCGCCCATTCGAAAAAGAGAGAAACGGATTTGTTATAGGGGAAGGTAGCGGAATAGTTGTCCTTGAAGATCTCGAATTCGCCAAATCCCGCGGAGCGAAGATCTATGCTGAACTCGCGGGCTATGGGATGAGCGGAGACGCAAATCACATCACCGCCCCCGCCCCCGGAGGCGAGGGAGCCGCACGCGCTATTAAAGCCGCGCTTAGGGACGCAAAGGCCACTTCCGAACAGGTTGATTACATCAACGCGCATGGGACATCTACTGTCCTTAATGATAAATATGAAACAGTGGCCATAAAATCTGTTTTTGGCGAACGCGCTAAAAAAATACCGGTCAGCTCGAACAAATCGATGGTCGGCCATCTCTTAGGCGCCGCCGGAGCGGTAGAAATGATCGCTACCGTCCTCACCATAAACAATGGTATAATTCCACCAACCATCAATTATGAGGTTCCGGACCCGGAATGCGACCTTGATTATGTGCCTAACCAGGCGCGAAAAGCGCCGGTAAATACCGCCATATCGGAATCTTTCGGGTTCGGCGGACACAACGCGGTATTGGTCGTTAAAAAATATAACGCTTAATGAAAAAGTTATTCATCGCCAAGCTTATCGCTTTGGCAGCCTCGTTATGGCTGCTGTCGAGCGGAATGGTCTTCGCTCAGCAGGGAACCTATCCTCAATTAGATATTTCCGGCTTCAAAAAGTGGGAATATAAAAAAGCCGATGTCTCTCCCCTCAAAAACTACTTCAGCGGGCTAACTCAACTGGGCGGATACTATCCAACCTTTACCGGCGGCCCATGGCAGGAGAGATTACAGCTTAGGATCTTGGGCCAGCTTTCGGAAAACTTATCGGTTAGTTACGATCTTGAGCAGCAGCCCGAAGTGCCGGACCGTTTTGATGTCAGGGTAAAATATTATAATAATGAGCTGACCTTCGGCGATATTACCGCGAACTTTTCGGGGAACGAATTTGCCTCAACTTCAAAGTATTTAAATGGTGTTATGCTGACAGCTAAAGACAGTTGGTATGATATTACCACCGTCCCTTCCGCAAAACTTAAAAGCCAAACCCAAAATTTAACTTCGCAAAAGGGGAACAACACCAAGGGACCATATAATTTAGGGCACGGATCTATCGTTGAAGGGTCAGAAACAGTAGAATTGAATGGCAATCCCCTTACCCGCAATGTTGATTATACGATCGATTATTTTGAGGGAAAGGTCACATTCAACGAAATTCTAACCTCGGCGGATGAGTTCAAATACAGTTATGAATACACAAATATATTAGATCTCTTTTTCCCGGCCCTTTCGAAAAGGGATTTTTTCGGATTCCAATCCCGCTTTACGATCGATCCCGAAGAGTTTGGAAGGCCCCTTCCCAGGCCCCAGCCAATTATCAAGTCCGACCGCCAGACCTTCCCCATCTCAGGGACCGTTGAATCAGAACGATCAGAGGCTGAAGCCTCGGGGGAATATCAGTTAAACCATATTCCGGTCGTCCAATTCGGAGAAAAACTCACCTTTATGGGGACGGAACTCAGAAAAAACGAAGATTATCTTATCCGCTACAATGAGGGATACATTAAGCTCCTTACCCGCTTTCTCCCTTCGCCTGAAGAACCATTAATTGTTGAGTATCAATACCATACAACTTCGGCAGAAACTGAAGCTATCCCGGGGATCGGAAGCCGCGGGCCATATCAATTTAAACACCAACATATCGTGCCGGAAAGCGAACGGATCGAAGTAGACGGCAAACTGTTTGTGCGTGATCTTGATTATACGATAAATTACCAGACCAGCGAAATTGTCTTCGGTATTTTCATCAGTACAACATCTTTGATCAAAGCCAAGTACCAATATATGGAGACCGCCCTTCCAGCCATTCCCCAATCAAAACACCCAAAAGAACTTAAGGTAGGGGTAACTTATCTTCGAGAATCTGCCAAGGCCGGATCGGTTGCCGACAGCGCCACCGCAATCGATGGCGCTGTCGGACAAGATATTATTGATGATAACTATACAATGTATCTTACCAACAAGCCAATTATCCCGACCAGCGAAGCCAATTATAATGTGATTGTAAAATTAGACGGGGCGGCTCTTTCTCGTGAAGTAGATTACGTATTCCCAAAAACCGAATCCGATCCGAATAATGCCGGCGATTACATCGTAACCCCCGAAGCAAAGCTCGCCTACCGCAATGATCGCAGTGATCCGAGCGACGGGTTTGATACCGGCACGATTAAATTTATTAACCCCGCGTCGATCAGCGCCACCAGCGAAATAGTCGTTACCTATGCGTACTATAAAAGTATTGTCGGCAGATATTCGGGCATGGGTGACGGAACTCAGGGACCTTACTTTTTAAAAAATGTCCGCAACCTTGTCCCCGGATCAGAAACGGTCCAGGTCTGGGACCAGGGGTCGTCCCAAATAACAACTTACACCCGCAATTCCAGTTTCGAGGGTGATGCGGGGGATACTGGCTACTCTATCAACTATCATCAGGACAATCCCTACATCGAATTCAATAATCCGCTTGATACAAACAAGAACTTCCAGATCATCTATCAATACGTCCCCCCATCCGGGTTTACCAGCCAGGATATTTCCCAGTCGGTAGTAGGACTGGATGGCAGCTTTAAGATCGGCGAGCTTTTTAAAGTCGATACCGCCTTTGCCAGAAGCGATATCGACCAGGTAATTGCCAAACTAGCCACCACTGAGATCTTTTCCGGCAATGATGCCAAAAATTACACTTTACACTCTCCTACTGAAATAATAGAAAACAGCGAAAAACTCTATCTCAATGATGTCCTTATCAATAAAGACCAGGATTACTACATAAGCTATGCAAAACCCGGGCAGATAACCTTTTATTATGTTACCCCCAGCTCGCAAGATGCGATCAGGATTGATTACGACTACCAGGATTCAAGCCAAATTGCCTCGGTTACCACCAAGGTCGGCTATGCCTATAAATTAGGGGCCGAAACAAAACTTCTTAATGATTCCCTGGTTATCGGCGGAAGCACTAAAAAAATAGATTATGATTTTACCCCCATGGGGGGGACTTCGATCGGCCGGGGATCAAGGTATCTCGATTATAATTTACGCTACCAGCCGGAAGATTTCCATTCTTTCTTTACCAGCTATTCCTTTAAAGAGAACAACAGCCCGTTGGCCAACCGAAGGGACAAGTTCTTAAGGACCTACGACCATTCGGTTTCAACCGGCATAAACCCAAATGGCAACGTACAAATCGATGTCGGCCTTCGGAAATACTGGGCCAAAGATGATGTTGCAACTACTTCAGAAAGCCACAGCAGCGACACACGGCAGGATACTTACTCAATAAATATCATCCCTTCCCAATGGGAGCGAGGGGCCTTGAAGTATAACCAGAAATACGACGGTAAAAAGTCTTTCTCACAGTCCGACAGCGAGAAAGACAGCGGCAGTTTTTCTGAAAGCACCAGCGATTTTATCCATGCTAACGGCGAGCTGAAATTTACCGACCGGTTCTCCGCCGGATATGATTTTCAAAAGAGCGAACCAAAAACGATCGCCGAAAATTCCAGTTCGGTGGAGGCGACCAGAGATCTTTCCCGTTCGATCGATACCGCCTATAATTTTAATACCGACCTCACCTTTGGGCCGTTAGATAAATGGACTGCCAGGGTAAACCTGATCAATCACGAAGGACAGACCGACTACAAGAACTTTGTATCTACCAGTGAAGTTATTACAACCAGGAACGAAACCTACCATAGCGACCTCACCCCGTTTAGCCAGTTAAACACCTCCTTTGACCATAACCGGCAGGAACAATCGACATTAGTTATCGGGGGGGTTAATCCAAAGACAGAAAGGACCTCTGCTAACGCCACGCTCACCCCTTACTCCTGGACAAATATTAAATGGAGCGGCTCGAACAGCGAATCTATCCCTGAGACCGGAGAGAAATTTAAGACTACCGGCGATGCAGATACTTACAGCCTGAACTGGAACCCTATCGCCCATGACCGGATAAAGCTGACCTCGACTTTTAACAAGTCCGAAAATATCCAAACCGGGCCATCGGGAACCATCGAGGGGATCCAAACCGATACTAATACTTTTTCTCAAAACTATCGGGTCAGCCTGGTCCCCCACCAGAATGTGCCGGTAAATGTAGGACTGGCCCTTGAGAACTACCAAAATAAAAATGACCACCCTAACACCAGCAGCCAGATCGATACCAAAACAGAAAATCTGACAAAAAATCTCGGCGTAACTTTTACCCCCAATCCGGGCCTAACGCTCAGCTCCGATTACAATGAGAAAATAACCAAGGTTATCAAAGACCTTAACGTCTCTCCTTCCGAACGGATCAAAACGATCATTGATAGCAAGGTCTCCTACAAAGTCTACGAGTGGGGGACCCTGATCTACAACCAGCAGGATGAAAAGAATGGCGGCGAGGTGCAATCGGGTTCGGTCGCGAATCTAGATATAGAAAAGACCACCAAAACCTACAGCCTAAACATCAATGTCCCGGTGGATAATCCGGTCATGACCAGTTTTGTTTTTATCGCTTCACTAAAATCGGTCGATTATCGGGACCTGGCTAATTCTGATAATAATTTTGTCGCCACACTGATGACCTTTGAAGGCTCGCTGAACTTTTAGTTAAGGACAATGATCTTGCCGCGGGCTAATACCTGACTGCCGGAGGTCACCTGATAAACATATAATCCGTTCGGGACGTTGCCGGCAAACATGTCCTGCCCGTTCCAGCTCGGATTGTTCTCTCCAGACTTACCGCCATCTTCTCCCGCTGTATAATTGTTTTGCCAGATAAGATTTCCTGATAAGTCGAAGATAAATATCCGCACGTCGTAATTTCCATTTAAAGTATAGTTCAGCGTGATTTGTGAAGTGGTCGAACGGTCAAAAGGATTCGGCAACCCATAAGTCAAAGGCAGCCCTGCTTGAGCAATCACCCGCTTGTCAGAGGTCGAGCTGCTTTGGATATCAACCTGGACACTTTCGGTAGAAGTTGCTCCTACCTTATCATAGGCGGTCAACTTTATAGTATAGGTCCCGCTTAACCCCGCGGTTTCCCAAGTCCCCAACACCCCGCCACTAACCGAGATATAAGATCGGGTTATATTTTGGTAACTGGTCGGCGAAGCGCCTTCTCCGTACTGCAATAAATAATAGTCAATATATTGGTCGCTCGCAGTTCCGGTAATCGTTATGTTATCCGAAACAGAAGCCCCGCTGGTTGGCACGGTTATATTTGCGACCGGAGGTATATTATCGACAAAAACATTAACGCTCGCTTCATCGCTGCTGCCGTTACTTGAAAAAACTTTTAACCTTACCCTATATTCCCCGTCTTTTCCGGTGGTATTCCAGTTGGTCAACGCTCCGGATTCTACTGAAATGTTTGAGGTAATTAAATTTGATTCGACTGTGCCGCTCTTTAACACATCAACTTCATAAGTGCTAAAATTCCATCCAGTCGCGGTCCCTAAAATGCTCGCTGTTCCAGTAATATAACCCCTGTCTTGTGGGGAGGTTATTTCAGCATTGACCCCGGCGACTGCGTTTGCCGCATTTACTCTGCCGCTCCCCAGCTTCCCCTGGTATTGAGGCTGCTGCAGCGAATCTATGTCATCGGCAGTCTCCTTTATCCGATCGTAAATCTCCTGATTGGTCAATCCCGGGTTAGCTGCTTTTACTAATCCCGCTACTCCCGCGACAAAAGGGGCGGACAAGGAGGTTCCGTTATTTCTCCAATCATACCCCCCACCCATCTCCGTTGACCAGATATCGCTCCCCGGAGCCGAGATATCCACCCAGGTTCCGTAGTTTGATGCCTGGGTCCTTCCGGTTATCGGATCTATTCCTGACCATACTGATCGGACATCATTTTGGTCTACCGCGGCTATTGCTAAAACGTTGGAATACCCCGCCGGATATGATGGGTTTCCGTTCCACGTTTCGACATCCCCATTCCCCGCCGCGGCGACTAAGGCAACTCCATTATTGTACGCTTCGGTGCATCTTGTTTGAAGGTTGGAATCCGGCACATACTGGCCAAAACTCATATTCATAACTTCAACCGTCAATGAATTCGCGTAAACGATTCCCTGAAGAATATCGGTCATCGAGCCGTTTCCGCTATTATCCAGCACCTTTATAATTAGGAGCTTCGCGCTCCAATCCACCCCTGCGACCCCCTTGCTGTTATCGGTGGTTGCGCCGACAACACCCGCTACGCTGGTTCCATGGCCATAGTCATCTTCGGGATCAGCATCCTCGTTCACAAAGTCATAGCCGCGTGAGTCTATCCGTCCCACAAAATCTTCATGGTCTGTATCGATCCCCGTATCTAAAACGGCAATAACTATACCGGAAGAGCCGGTTGTCCTGTCCCACGCCTGAGGGCATTGAAGGTTCGTTAAACCATACTGGTCGGTAAACCGGGGATCGTTCGGGGTTGTGTCGAATGCTTTAAATATTTTCGAGGGGGCAGCGGAAACAACGTTTGGATCTTTAGCAAAAGCCCTGGCAACTCCTGCCACATTTTCCCCTTTAGGGAATTTCACTACGTAATAATCTTTAAGGTGGGTCCAGTCGGGCCGATTCTCCAGCGCTTTTGCATAAAGTTGTTCAACCCTGCTTACCTTATATCTAGCATTCAACGCTTGGACCGATACCGCCCTAACTTTCGCCGCCGCAACCCCTGAGGGAACCTCAACTGCTCCCGGTTTAAACTTTACCATGATGATCCCCGGGGAAAAATCAGCATAAACAGCGGCGGTGAGGAATAAGGTGAGGCAGCCAAATATTGCGATAAACCTTTTCATACGGTTGAAGTATATCATGAAATATGAGTATAATAAATCAGATATGAGTATTATTAGTCGTGGAAAGAAGTATTTATCGCCGGTATTAGGAAAGTATTTTCCTGACTTTGAGATCGAAAAAGGGAAAGGCTGCTACTTGTTCGGCACCGACGGGAAAAAGTATCTAGATTTTTCTTCGGGGATTGCGGTATGTAACGTCGGACACGCTCACCCGAATGTTGTAAAAGCGGCGACCAAACAGCTAAATAAGCTGATCCATATCTGCGTCGGCATCGCTCAATACGAAACTTATGTCGGATTAGCTGAAAAACTAGCCAAGATCGTTCCAATTAAGAATCCTCAGTTCTTTCTCTGCCAGAGTGGATCGGAAGCTACTGAAGCGGCCATTAAACTTGCTAAGTATGCAACAAAAAAGCCGGGGATTGTCGCAATTAAAGGCTGTTTCCATGGACGAACGTTGGGAGCTCTCTCGATTACTACCTCAAAAATGAAATACCGGGATGGCTATGAACCGTTAGTGCCCAATGTTTATATCGCTCAGCCTGACCTAAAAGCGGTCGAAAAGATATTTAAAAGCAAAAAAGTTGCCGCATTAATTACCGAACCGATCCTGGGGGAAGGGGGACATATCCGCCTTCCC
>JAYEOW010000028.1:0-39468 GCA_034723395.1 Candidatus Margulisiibacteriota bacterium | reverse complement strand
GTCACTTTCGGCGACACCCCGGTATCTGGCAATATCGGTCAGGGAAATAAAATCCAGGGCGTTCTTTTCAAAAGTAACAATTTCCAACCCTTGGACCTTAATTTTACTGATTTTTTTCATCCTGCTTTTCAGCTCCTTCTTGCGAGCAGCCCTCAATATGGCTCAGGTAAAAGTCGGCATATTCAAATTATACCACACAACTCACCCCTCCCTCTCTTGCTCGTCCCAAGCTTGGCGAGGGATTAAGAGAGGGGATGGCAACCGGGGCTTATGGACCTAATCCATTGACAGGAAAAGCCCTTCGATTCGCTGCGCTCTCTCAGGACAAGCCCCTCGACGGAGCTCGGGGCCAGCCATGGATGGGAAGCGACCGGAACAGGATTTATTAGGTGAAATTATACTGAAAAATAGAGGGAATGGCAGATGGTTTCAATCCACGCTCCCGCACAGGGAGCGACTAATCCTTGTTGGCTAACACACTTATTATCACGTGTTTCAATCCACGCTCCCGCGCAGGGAGCGACGGGGGTGGTCGTTAAAGAAGCACAGCCCCCGGATTGTTTCAATCCACGCTCCCGCGCAGGGAGCGACAGGATTATATGAAACACTTAAATCCATTGCCGTTACGTTTCAATCCACGCTCCCGCGCAGGGAGCGACCGTGAGGCTGAATAGGAGCGCCAGCTAACATCAATGTTTCAATCCACGCTCCCGCGCAGGGAGCGACCGTAAACTATCAGGCTTATCGCTTCCCTTCAAAGTTTCAATCCACGCTCCCGCGCAGGGAGCGACAATCCTCCTATAATTTCTTTGCACTATCTCTCAAGTTTCAATCCACGCTCCCGCGCAGGGAGCGACCCGAGTTGATCAGAAAATTAGCTATGCGATATTTAGTTTCAATCCACGCTCCCGCGCAGGGAGCGACTAAACCACACCATCAATTGTTACTTCTTTACCGGGTTTCAATCCACGCTCCCGCGCAGGGAGCGACGTTTTTCAGGTTGTGGGGGAATGGATTTAGGATTAGTTTCAATCCACGCTCCCGCGCAGGGAGCGACTGTCATTTAAGAGGAGAAAATTAAAAACAATTAATCTCCCAAATGATCTTACAATCGTATTCGGAAATACATCATTACAGCATTTTTCCCTTAACAAAAACATTTTTCGCGCCTATTATGATTAGTGCGAACGTCCTTCTCGCTCATCGTTAGCTATCCGTTCGCAAATTATTAGATTATCAAGGTCCCTTCGGTATCAACCGCCCGTTTTGCGCCGATCTGCTCCACTCTTTTTTGCCAATTCGAACCCAAAAAATAAAATCTAAGGCTATCTTTTTTTTCATCGATAATATCAATAAATTTCTTCCTTAGCACAACCCACTGCGCCGGATCGACCTTACACTCAAACACGGAATACTGAACTCGCATCCCATAATTTTTGCATTCTTTGGCCACACGACTAAGGCGTCTTGGCCCGCCTTTTGACGATGTTTTCACATCATAACTTACTAAAACCATCATTGATTTAACCCCACCGAATTATTTCCAAACAAACACGGGATAGCCATCGATATCCCCACGCAAATAACGTGCCAACAACAAAGCCTGCACATAAAACAATATCCCAACACATACGGTTTCCTTGAGATAAGGATGTTCGATCTCTTCCTGCTTTCTGTTCTGATACGCTTCTAAAACAATTTTGCGCGTTTTGTCCTTCATAACAACCGCACCGGATTCTGATTTTTTAAATCCTTTGTTATCCACCTGGCGCCTGTTGATCAAAGATAAAACCAGTCTATCCCCGATAAATGGGCGAAATTCTTCCATCATGTCCAGCGCCAGCCCCGCGCGGCCAGGCCTATCCCTGTGCAAAAAACCAACATAAGAATCAAGCCCGACCGTTTCAAGCGCCGATCTAATATCGTGCATAATCAGCGTATAAATAAAAGAAAGCAAGCAATTGACTTTATCCAGCGGCGGCCGGCGATTGCGCTCGCTAAAAGAAAAATGTTTCTTCTGCCTCACAATAAGATGATCGAACACCCCGAAATACGCGTGCGCCGTATCCCCTTCCAGGCCGCGCAGCGTTTCAAGATCGCCGCATTTATCAAGCTGACCAATGTTTTCAATTATTTTCCGCGAAGCCGACTTAATTTCATCCTGGCCCACTTTTTCTTTGTGATCTCTCAACGTTCGCTGAAGCACTGTTCTGCAATTAACGAATTTCCCCGAAAGCATCGTTTTTGCCATTCCCGCGCAAAAAGCAAGATCGTCGGCTTTGCGGTATTGCTCCCTTCGCAAAAGCACATTGCCTTTTATTTTGCCGTAAACGCTGGCAAGATATCTGCCGTACTCGGAAAGAAAAGATACGGCAACGTTCTTTTCCGCGCAAAACGCCATAAGATATGGGCTCATGCTTACCTGGCCAAAACAAGCTATCCCATCAAGCGTAATAATCGGTAATTGCAGCTTCTTCTCCCCATCAATCTTAACTACCACCGTTTCGCCTTCTTTTGATAAATAGGCGCCCTGCGTAGTAACAAACAAAGTATTCAGGTATTTTCGCACGACTCTTTGACCATCTCTTTGACGTATTTCTTTACGGACTTGCTTCTGGAAGCAATTTTAGGCATGCATAGGTCGTTTAATGAACACGACCTGCATTTGGACGAATACTTCGCTTTGGGGGTTATTCCCGAACGGAGCATTTCACGTAATTTGCTTACCATTTCAATAGTTTCCCGACGCAGAGCCTGATCAAAAGAGACTTCAAGCCGGCGACGGGTTTTCCCGTAAAATAATGCCCCTTTTTTTACGGGTTCCTCAGTCATTTCCTCAAGACATAGTGCCTGCGCGCATAATTGAACTTTATCCCTATTATCAGGCTTTGGTTTGCCACGCTTATATTCTACTGGAAAAGGGACCAATTTCCCTTTTTCTCCCGCATAGAATTCAACAACGTCGGCTTTTCCCTTCAAACCGTATTTTTTGGATTCGAGTAACATCCCCCGTTCGATCTTTACGCCGCGCCTCGATTCACGCTCATCATCATGGACCCTCTCATGCATCGCCCGCCCTTCGGCCGTGAACACATTCTCATTCCACGCATCTTCAAGATGGATCAAGGCGCACTGCCGGGGGCAGAAAGCGTAATGCTGGAGGGCGGAGAGCATTATGTAGTTGTCTTCGGAGTACATTATAAAAGTTTTTCGATCTCTACCCCCTTAGGCATTGTTCCAATTTTTTCGATTTTATAATCAGAAAAAGCTCTTGCTGGCACCGATTCGTTTTTACGCTTAATAGTTATAGCATCAAAAAGCTTGTTCGCCGGGGCGTTACCAAGTTCAGTGTCATGTTTAAAAACCCATAGTTTTCTTGCCGACATTTTGCCGCGCGCGGCCGACCGGTCATGCTCAAACATGTTCATAAGCGCTTCGAATAGCAAATCCTTATCTTCTTCGCCAAATCCGGTCTGTTTGGCAAAATACGGCGAGATGTATCCTTCCATGCGGTAAAGGGCATAAGGAACAATAAATTTTTTTCCCATGGTATGACCGGTTGCCGCAGCCTTATCGCTTTCGTCCGTTACCGCAATTCTTGTTATTGATACTTCCTGTTGAACTATAGGGTCTATACTTTTTGAAAACGCGAATTGAACCGGCCCTCTTACCTGCCCGCAATTCACCTTAGTTGTCATGACCGCGCCAAAGGACCTGATGTCATAAAACCGACCACACATATAAGCCGTAATTTTCTTCGCCTGTTCTTCATCTTTGGGCAATTCTTTCTCTTTGTGTTTTATCTTATTTACCTTGTATGCCTCCAAATTTTTATTGTTTAAAATCGCTCCGTCTTTCACATAAATATCAAAGCCCTTTTCCCCATCCCTAGTTATTTCGACATAATTTCGAACTTTTCTTTTGATGCACACATCCGTAATAATGCCGTTGCCTGCCTCATAATCAATTCTCGGCATATTCCCCGCGTCCGGATCTCCGTTTGGGTTCCCGTTTTCCACATCGTACAGAACAACAAACTCATACCTATTCTTAATTGCTTCTCTCATTTAAATTACCTCCTATTTATCCGATTTAACTTCTTCTTTTTTCTTATACAAGGCATTTCTCTGGTGATAATAACCCAACATAAACCTCCCCTGATCATCCAGATTTAAATGTGCCGGAAATTCGCTTCCGACCATCACCATTACCTCCCCGATCTGTTTATCGGTAAACCTGCCGTATTTGATATGATGCTGTCCCAATCTCAGCAAAAACGGAAATACGGCCTTGGGTGATGATGAAGCCGTACCAAAATACCGATCTTTAATCGTAGCGTTTATCCCAGGTGAAGCGTCCAACTGCGCCTTTTCCAACAATGCAAACAATCGGCCAAGGCAATACCCAACATTTCTTTCCTCCTTATTCAAGCTCATTGTTACACCTCCTTCTTTTTTATCAATTCGATTTTTTCTTTGCAAATAAGCTTTTAAGAACGCCATCCTGTTCCTATTAACACTCTTATCAATCCCAATCCTTGCAATAATTGCCTGATAAACGGCAACAGGATAAATGCCACCCATTAAAATCGCCCTCATTAATCCGCCAGAAAAAGCCGGCTGAATATTTTTGAAATTCCCTTGTACGGCGGTTTCTCTGAGCAACTGCCATACAGCAATCGCATCGCTTTCATTCTTATATTGTCTCTCTACCAGCATATCAGCGTAATGTTGTTTAATCCGTTCCACTATCCTGCCAAATGTGTCCGTGTAAAAGAACCGAACCGAAATCCTTGCGGCATTTGGCGAAAGTCCCAGCACATAAAACTTCACATCCGGGTCATACCAGCGAATGTCTTTCAACCCTTTCCCGGAAGCGACTCTCCCAAGAAAATCTCTCATCCTGCTAATTGTCCTCGGATCGTTCAATCGTGTTTTCCTTTTTTCTCCTTTTCTACCGTTTTTCGCATTCTTGCCAGCCTCTTCCGCAAGACCTTTTCTTTCTTCAACATCAAGCGGGTTAAAAAGCGCGTAAAACAATTCTTCCTGCTCTGTCCCATATTTTTCCGCCCAAAACACGGTCGTAGCATCACCGATCTGAATGTTTTGCATCGAAGCCGGATTAAGCATGTAATTCAAAGTTGTAATATACGCAAAAGCAGCTTCTTTCCCAACAGGCGCGTTAATACTTTGTTTTTTTCCATAGGATTCAAAAGATTCTTTGTTAAACGATATAATAGCAGCGCCGGATGATTGGGCATTCCAAACCCCCTTAACACTGTCATGCACTTCTAACAACTCGGCTTCTTCTCCCGTAATAAGACATTGTCCTCGAATCCCTTTTTGAGGGGCGAAGGACAAGTATTTTTTCCACGCCTTTTTTATTTTGCTTTTTTCATGGACATATCCTTTAATGCCAGCTACCGTAAATACTATGTTTCCACCCTTTTCAAGGCTGTCTTTGTGCGCTTTGATAAGAGCATTGCTTTTTGCCTGTTTTGAGCCCCATTTTTCAAAATATCTTAATACTGCAGCCGCAGATTCATCATTAACATCTTTCAAAATATCATTGTGCAATTTAGCGCATTGCTCATAGTAGGTTTTCCCTGTGCCAAGTATATATTTAGGATTGTCACAAATAAAATAAGGCAATACACCAGAGGTCCTTTTGGCATGCTGCGGCACATCCATTAAGATTGGCTTTTTGCCTTCCCTTAATTCAATTATATCTTTTAAATCTCCCTTTTTATTTATTAATAAGGCAAAGCTCACTTTTTCTTTGCTATATCCGATTTGTGATATTCCGCTTTCCGGATCAGCTACCAATGTCTGATAATAATCATAAAGCACTCTTAAAATCATCTTTTCACCTCGTCTTTCGCCTGTTTCGCAACATTTATTATTCCGTCCTTCATCTCTGCCCTGAAAAATATAGGCCTTATTTCTCTATATATGCCAACGGCCCTCTCATCTTTAAACTCCATATCATACAGCATCCACCCAAGATCTTTTGTCCCTTTCAATTCAGACGCGGTTTCCGGCAATTTAGTATCCTTTTCAATCAATTCAAAAGATGCCGGAAATTCCCTGCAACCCAGATAGGGCCGATGAAAACATTGCCCAGTCCTTGCCCTGCGCAAGAAAATATTATAATGCTTTTCCGGATTATCGGTTTCTCCTGCCTTTGCGGTCATCTCAAAATGCGCTTCTATGATATAAGCGACATTTTTCAATACCATAGATGCCCTTTGCTGGCGCTCATCAGTTATGGACTGATAAAGAGTAACCCCCTTCCCTTCCATAGCCCTTTTAACATTGCTCTGAGATATTTTGCCGCTCACTTCATTCCTGCGGATATTATCAAATCCAATCTTGCTAAGCACATGAATTTTATCTATTACCCACTTTATAGCTGGCTTCCAGTATATTGCTTCTAGAATACCTCGCGCCGCAGAAGGAGTCATAACATCATAGCTAACCCTCTCCGCCTTCATCTCCGGTCTTGTGAAACAGGCATATCCTCCCCACACTTTAAGCTTTATTCCATATCCCATAAAAGCCTCCTCAAATTATATAATCTGCCGGGACCTTCCCGGTAGAGTCCTCCACATTAACACCAAAATCAGGAGAATAGCAGTCTTTCTCAACAACAGAATAAACATCCTTAATGCTCCTGATCTTTCCATTTTTTAACAACTTATCGTAATCCGGTTTATATACCTGCACTGTATATCTCTGAAGTTTTCTTGCAAAGGACCATGGAAACAGCGAAAAAGATGCATTATTTAAAATTTCTTCAGACTTGGAATCATATCTAATCACTAGCGTATAAGTATTCTTATCAATCAGGTTAAAATCGTCAGAGATAGTCCTGAAAGGATATTCCATTCTTCCGCCGCTGCTTTTTATATTCCGCAATATATTCTTCCCATCCAATCCATCCGCATCTATAGAATACAACTTTTCAAAATAGTATTTAATATTTTTAAGACTTAATACATCTGATCCTTTATTAATGCTTAAAACCTCATTTGTTACCCCTGCGGTCCTCGCTATAAATCCCGGAGGCGCTTTCCCGCCCACGGGCTTAAAAACAAACACCTTTCCATCTTTTTTAATCTTTCGCTCCCTGTTGCATCTGCCTGCGGCCTGGGCTATAGAATCTATGCCTGCTAACTCCCTGTAAACCACAGGAAAATCAATATCAACACCCGCCTCGATAAGTTGAGTAGAAACAACAATACAGCGCTTTTTGTTTTTCAGGCGATTCTTTATCTCTGCTATTTTATCTGCCCTGTGAGCAGGACACATGGCTGCGCTTAAATGATAACAACTATCGGGTTTCCCCTTGTCTTTCAACCAATCATAAAGCTCTCTCGCCATTTTTCTCGTATTAACGACACAGAGAGCCTGCTTGTTTTTAGCGATCCTTTCCCCTAATTTTTCGTTTTTAAGCTCTCCTATCCATTTTGTCTTCACGGCTCTTAATTTATTATATAGTCTATTGTGATTTTCAATAATTTCGAGAGGCCTCATCCCCTCGGGCAGCTCAAACCCTTCCGGGGGATCATCAAATAGCGCCGGTTGGGTAGCCGTACAAAACACAACCGAACAATTGTAGTTTTTAATTAATTCCCCCAAAGCACAAATACACAGCTTTAGGTATTTTGTGGGCAACATTTGAGCTTCATCAAAAATGATGACACTATTAACAATATTATGAAGTTTTCGGCATCTTCCCGGCCTATTTGAAAAAAGTGATTCAAAAAACTGAACATTGGTTGTGGCAATAACAGGCATATCCCAGTTTTCCGCCGCGAGTTTCATTTTATATTCGTTCTCAGTCTCATTATCCGACCCTTCTTTATAATCATAATTACTATGATGTTCCAGAACACATTCTTCACCAAGCGCATCTCTGAATACCTTGGCATTTTGTTCTATAATACTTGTATAAGGAATTACGTACACCACCCGCTTAAGGCCATTTACAACTGCATGCTTTAATGCAAATGCTAACGACGAAAATGTTTTCCCTCCGCCAGTAGGCACGGTAAGAGTATAAAATCCTGGTTTTGATCCTGCTTTTTTCAAGCAAGCATTCAATATTTTTGTGCGCTCAACATTCAAAACAGACTTGCTCGCGCCTGAAAATTCAGAAGCAAGATATTCCATTAATTTTTTTTCTAGCTCCTTAAAACTAATCTTATTCTCTCTTCTAAAAGCCTTCTCCTTCTCATAAAACATCTCCGTATCAAGGAAGTCCGCGTCAACAAGGCAGGAATAAATCATTCGAATAAGCATATAACAGGCAAATTCCATTTCTGATTTATTGGCGTTTTTAAGTCTGGGGATTTTTAATTGTTCCGGCAATAACTTAACAATTTCTTTTTCAAAGGCGCCATAATCAGGCAGATTATCATTATTCAATCTCGCATCGAGTGATGAGTCATCCCCTGCCCCAATAAAGTCCGTCAATCCAGCATGATGTCCAGCAATTGCGTATGAAATTAATTGCCAAAACTTATAGCGTTTTTTAGCTTCTTTCGCCCCGGCAGTTGAGTGGTCAACCCTTATGCGCTTTCCCCTAAGCTTACCTTGAAAATCATCCGAATATTTACCGGTGTCGTGCAACAACCCCGCCACATAAGCCAATTCTTCTGCTCCAAACTCTTCCGCGAACATCTTGGCTCTCTCCGCCACACCAACCAAATGCTCTCTCAACCCCTGCCACTCCGACGGCGGCTTCTCCGGCAAACTGTGCGCGTAATATAAAGTTTGAGCTTCCTTCATAAAACCTCGGCGCGCCCTTCTTCATTATAAACATCCCACCCCAACGCTTCGAAAAAAGGATTAATAAACTCATTCCTGATCTGGGCCTCATTATAGCGGCCCGATTTATAAGCCTCGATATTCCGCTCAAAACGGTCGATTAAAGATAGAATTTGTTTGGGTGCCGTCATGTCCGGATTATTCCCTCTTTTTGTCATCCGCGTTCAAATACTTTTTTGTTTCAATGTCAAAATCGGATATGAATTCGCGATCCTGACAGACGCGATATTTTTCAAATTCTTCCTCAGCTAATTTTTTGGCCACTTCATGAGAAACCCTGCCGGGATTATCCAGTATTTCATACTCGTTAAATTCCAGGAACGCGTCAAGCTTCTCCGCCCAATCTTTCATGGTCGTCGCCCGCTGCTTCTTCGCCTGATTCTCCGCGTAATCAAGATACATGGTAACAATCCGGTTTAAATCGGAAAGTTCGCTTTCCCGGAGATAATTCTTGGCAATCGCCACATCCGGCTTCAGGATTTTCCCTTTGGGAGCGTTCTTCCACGTGGTTAGTCCCATTTTCGGTTTGGCGTTGTCCACCCTCTCCGCAACCAGTTCCGCCGCGGTTTTTTCGGTAATCGCCCAGTGGAGCTTATTTTGGACCGTTTTATAAAATTTCTGCGTTATTTCGGAATCTTTGTCGTAATCAATGCTTGCTTCCGCGTAAAGATCGGTAATTTTCTGATAAAAACGGCGCTCGCTGGCCCGGATCTCGCGTATTTTTTCCAGCAACTCGTCAAAATAGTCTTTCCCAAAATGAAGTCCGTTTTTTAACCGCTCATCATCCAGCGCGAATCCCCTGATAATATAATTGCGGAGCATTTGTGTAGCCCAGATGCGGAATTTTGTCGCTTTTTCCGAATTTACGCGGTAGCCGACCGAAATAATAGCGTCCAGATTGTAAAACTGCGTTTCGTATGTCTTGCCGTCCGCGGCAGTTATTCGAAATTTTCGAATAACTGATATTTCGCTTAATTCCGCGCTTTTAAACACTTCTTTTAAATGATAGTTAACAGTATTAACCTCAACCCCAAAAAGCTCGGCCATCCGCTTTTGGGTCAGCCAGACAGTTTCACCATGAAAAAAAACATCCACGCGGACATCTCCATCCGGAGCCGTGTAAAGTAAAAAATCCGATTCCCGAGGCGCTAAATTTCCTGAATTACCCATACCTTCCTCTCATATTCTTTTGTATACAAGCGTATACCAGCAAAGATTAAAAGTCAAATCCTAAAGGTCAACCTCTTTTATTTCCAGCATACGGTCCACCCGAAAGCATCTTTCTTCCCTGCGGTGGCGGCAAAAGGCCCTTAACCCGATGAAGGGCTTGCCTTTGTATTCCATTTCGCCGACTTCCAGCGGCTCGATCGTTCTTTTACTCTTCACATCCTGCGCCTTCAGGTAAGTTATTTCCAGCCCGCGCCTGTTTTTGATCGCTCCTTCTATCAAAGCGATCTTATCTTCAAAAGAAAACCTCTTCTCCGATAATTGATATTGATAACCGGTCACAAACCTCACCACCCGCCAGTCCATGAGTATATGTCCATTCTTGACCGGTTTTTTCAAAACTATGCCGGCAAGCGACCGGCAGCGGCTCAGGGCCACATAAAGCTGGCCGTGAGCGAACGTCCCGCGCCCCAGATCGATAATTACCCGGTCAAAGGTCTTTCCCTGGCTCTTGTGAATGGTCACCGCCCAGGCAAGCTTCATCGGCAATTGAGTAAAAGAACCGACCGGCTCGGTCGCGAGACCGCCCTTGCCGTCAAGAGTAAAATGAAAAATTTCCCATTTATAAGGCTCAACTATCGCCGAGCCGCCGTCTTCAAGCTCGACCTCCACCACCCCGTCCCCGATCTCACTAACCACGCCCAGAGTGCCGTTGACCCATTGCCGCATCGAATCATTGTTGAGCATCATTACCTGCGCGCCTTTCTTCAGTGCCAGTTCCCGTTCGGTCGGCAGCCGCTTAAGCTCGAAATCTCCCCTTATCTCCCCCTGAAAAACGACCGCTTTCCCCTTAAGCCGCGCCAACCTCCGCTCATTTATCTCTTTTGCCATGCGGTTGGTCGGGGTCAGGCAAATGCGATATTCATCCTTCGGCTCATAATCCGGGTCAAGCCGCTTATTCAAAAGCGCGATCTCTTTGTCCCCGGCCGAATTATTCCTGACCGCGTTCAACAGGGCAATGAATTTTTCGTCCTTCTGGCGGTAGACCTTTTCCAGCTCGATATATTCCATGTCAAGTTCGGAAAAGCTCCTGGCGTCAAAAAAATACTCGCTATCGTAATGCCCTTTGAATATCCCCTTTTCCTGCCCGGTCACCACCGGAGGCAGCTGGTAAAGGTCGCCGATAAAGATCATTTGCACCCCGCCAAAGGGTTTATTTCGATTCGGTCCGTTCAAGCGGAGAAATTTGTCTACACAGTCAAGCAGGTCCGACCGCGCCATGGATATTTCGTCGATTACGACCGCGTCAACGCCCTTGTAGATATTTTTCTTCCCCTTTTTGAATTTGATCTTCTTTATTTTATTAAGAGTGATGTCGGGCTTGAAACGAAAGAAGGAGTGAATGGTCTCGCCTTTGACGTTCAAGGCCGCGACCCCTGTCGGAGCAAGCACTACAATCCTCTTTTTAGTGATCAGGCGGAAATATTCCAGAAGGGTCGATTTGCCGGTGCCCGCCCGGCCGGTTATAAAAACGTTTCGCCCGGTATTCTCAAGAAGCTCAAGCGCCTGCTTAAAACGGTCGTTAAGTTCTATTTTAGCGCCACCCGCGGCGGCGGTATGCTGATCAAAGCGGTCGATTAAAGATAGAATTTGTCTGGGTGCGGGCATATTCAGATTATACTATTATTGAGGGGGATATTAAAGAAATATTACCGTGATAGCAACTTCAAGCTATCGGCCACCAGGAAGAGAGAGCCGGAAACTAAAAGCGGACTTTTACGATCCCACTCCTTTACCGCCTCTTTGACCGAATAAGTGACCGACATGGGGTATTTATGCCTCCGAAAATGGTTGTAAAGATAGCGGGGATCGGCGGCATACTTATGTGATGATTTGGTTATGATTACCTTTTTGGTGATCGGCGCAAGCTCGCGGATAATATTTTCAAAGTCCTTCCGCTCCTGACAGCCAAAAATAATCGTGTACTTGCGCGGGAACTCGTGGTTAATCGTCAACCTAAGCGCCTTCGCCCCCGCCGGGTTGTGCGCTCCATCCACAATGATCAGCGGCTTCTTCTTTAACACCTGGAAACGCCCCGGCCAGTTGACGTTCTTGAGCCCCTTTTCGACCGCCTTCGGCGTCAACTTTATCGACGCTAAACGAATCGCGGATATAGCGCAGGCCGCATTCATTTTTTGGTGGGGACCAAACAATCCGCTCACTAATTCGGGCTGCTCTGCTTCTACCTGAACCAGCGTGCATTTCTTATCATCACAGCTCCGCTTTATGATCCTTACCAGCCCGGAACGATTCTCCGCGGTCACTACCGCTGTTTTTGGCTTAATAATCCCAGCCTTTTCCACGGTGATGTTCTCCAAACTGGGGCCGAGGATATCGGCATGCTCGTAGTCGATATTGGTGATAATCGTCACCAGCGGTTTTAGTACATTAGTGGCATCCAAACGCCCCCCTAAACCGGTCTCAACCACCGCATATTTGACCTTTTTCCTGGCAAAGTACCAGAATGCAAGCGCGGTCAATACCTCAAAAACCGTCGGTTTCTCTTTATGCCTTTTCACGATCTTTTCGATCAGATTCAGACCTTTGCTAAATTCGGCCTTAGATATATTTTTACCGTTAACCTTTACCCTTTCGGTAAAGTCAAACAGGTGCGGAGAGGTATAAAGACCCACTTTATAGCCCGATTCTTTTAAGATCGAAGCGGCAACCGCGGCGGTCGAGCCTTTTCCATTGGTCCCCGCGATATGGATCGATTGGAACTTGTTCTGCGGGTTGCCCAAGCGCTTTAAAAGATAGGTCACTCTTTCGAGCCCCAGGTTCATCCCAAATTTTTCTAATGATTCCAGTAAAGTATACATCCCATCCCCCCGCTAAAACAAATTAAACATCATTAGGTTATAAACAAAATTTATCGCTCCCCAAAGCAGCGCCTGCGTTGGCGGGAAGATCAAAACGAATAACAGGATAAAAAATCCGTACGGCTCCATCCGGTAGATATACTCGGAGTATTCGGAAGGGAGAAACATCGAAAGGAGCCTGGAACCGTCCAGCGGCGGGATCGGGATCAGGTTAAAGATCGCCAGCACAATATTAATGCGGACGCCAAAAGCTAATGCTCTCGCAAATATATATAAAAGATCGGTATTGGTCGGGATAAGCTTAAGAATGGTCGCCAGTATCCAGGCGACTAAAAGGTTGGTCAGTATCCCCGCAGCGCTTACCCAGATCATCCCCCGTTTATAATCGGTAAAGTTATGCGGATTGATCGGCACCGGCTTGGCCCAGCCAAAGACGATCGGCGATCCGCTCATTAGAAGGAAGATCGGCAGCATAGTCCCAAAGAGGTCGAGATGCGGGATCGGGTTTAAGGTCAGCCGCCCGTACATCCGCGCGGTATCATCCCCCATCATCTCGGCAACCTTGCCGTGCGCCATCTCGTGCAGGATGATCGAATATAAAAGGACAAACGCAATTAATATATAAAATAATATGATCATAGTTAAGCCCTAGGGTGCGCTTTATTATACACTCTTTTTAGCCTCTCGCGCGACACCGAAGTGTAGATCTGCGTGGTCGAGATATCCGCGTGCCCCAGCATCTCCTGGACCGAACGCAGGTCAGCTCCTTTTTCTAAAAGATGGGTAGCGAACGAATGGCGAAGAGTATGCGGAGAAGTTTTTCCTTTTACCCCCGACTTCTTAACATATTTTTTAATTATGTACCATAGTCCCTGGCGTCCCAAACGTTTTCCATTCTTATCTAAAAATAGCGCCTTATCATCTTTTTGCGGGAACTCCAACCTCCCTTTTTCAAGATAGACCTTGATCGCCTTTAGCGTAACTTTATTGATCGGAACGATCCGCTCCTTAGAACCTTTCCCTAAACAGCGAACGAATGATACCGAAAGGTTAATATCGGCGATATCCAATCCGACTATTTCAGAAGCGCGCATTCCGGTGGCGTATAACATTTCGAGCAGCGCCGCATCGCGCATCGAGATATGATCTTTTTCGCGCGGTGAAGAGATCAAGCGGATAGTTTCGCCAATCCCTAAAGCCTTTGGCAAACGCTTCGCCTTCTTGGGAAGTTTAATATCCCCGGTCGGATCTTTATCGATCTTTCCTTCGCGTAAAAAATATTTAAAAAATGATTTTAGGCAGGCGAGCTTTCTTTCGGCAGATGAGACTGAGAATCCGTTATCGTATAAATATTCAAGATAGGTTTTTATAATATCACGTCTCACATATCGCGACTCTCTTATCTTAGAATATTTTGTAAAATCATTAAGATCTTTTTGGTAAGATTTGACGGTATTCTCCGAATAACCGCGTTCGATCTTTATAAAATCCAGAAAGTCTTTAAGATATTTCTCCATTTATATACATTTCCGCCAGGGTGATCCCGACCATCGTCTTGTTATCACGGATCTTCCCCGCTTTTAACATATCAAAACAGGCATCTATATCTACAATATCTACTTCGATAAACTCATCTTCATCCATATTCTGCTTAAGCTTAGTCATGTCCTCAGCAACGCAAAACTGGATCAGCTCGTCCGAATATCCGGGAGACGCGTAGCCTTCCCAAACTTTTTTAACCTTTTTGGCACGGAAACCGGTTTCTTCCTCAAGTTCCCTTCTTGCGCAGACATCCGGCTTTTCATCTTTCTTTGGAACACCGGCAGGGATCTCGAGCAATACCTGCTCGGTCGGCTTCCTGAATTGGCGGACTAAAACTAGCTCCTTATCTTTAGTTATCGCCACTACAGCAACTGCCCCCGGATGCTCCACGATCTCCCTGGTCGAACTTTTTCCATTCGGCAGCTTAACCGTATCTCTCCTTAAACCCAGCAGGGTCCCTTTATATATCTTTTCCCGCTTGGTCTCTTTTTCTCTCATATCACACTTGCCCCGAGCTCTGTCGAGGGGCCTCACATATCAAATCAAGAACTACTGCTGCTCCTTTAATCAGATCTTTTATCACTAGTTTTTCTGATGTCGTATGCACATTTTTCATTCCAGATCCCATAATAACTGATGGAATCCCATATCCATTAAAAACATTCGCGTCCGATCCGCCGCCGGTCTGCTTTAATTTCGGCTTGATTTTGTTCCTTTTTAGCGCAGATAACGCCAATCTTAATATTTTAGAAGATCGTTTAACTTCAAACGATCGATACATAAGTTTAGTTTCGATCTTCACTTTAGCTCCAAACTTTTTACAGGTCTTAGTCAGCACACCCTTCATATGGCCGATTTGTTTCTTTAGTTTCTTAGGCTCGTGGCTGCGCGCTTCGCCCTTTATCTGGACTTCGTCCGGAATAATATTGGTTGCTTTGCCCCCCTTAATAAACCCGATATTTGCCGTCGTCTCTTTGTCGATCCGCCCAAACTTCATTTTGGCGATCGCTTCCGAAGCAACCTTGATCGCATTAATTCCTTCTTCAGGATGGATCCCGGCATGGGCAGATTTTCCGATCACCGTCGCCGTTAAATTAACCTGGGACGGAGCTTTATAAACGATGTCTTCAACTCCCCCGCTGTCAAATACTATTCCATAATCGGCATATAAGATATTTTTGGGGAGTGAGTTTGCCCCAATCAATCCGATCTCTTCGGCAACAGTAAAAACAACCTGTATGGGCGGATGCTCTCTTTTTTTCTTCTTTAACACAGTCAAGATCTCAAGTATAGCGGCAACCCCTGATTTATCATCCGCTCCCAGAATAGTCGTCCCGTCAGATGTAATAAAATTCCCCTTCTCGATCGGCTTGATATTTTTTCCGGGTGAAACGGTATCCACATGGGCGTTAAGCAGGAAACAAGGGCTTTTCTTTCCCCTGCCTGGAACATCAACGATCAAATTAGCAACTTCGCCATTCTTCGGCTTACCCGTAAAGTACGGTTTCAATCCCAAGGCTTTCATCTCACATATCAAATATCGCATCACCTTTCCCTCGCGCAAAGAAAGGCTGTCGATCTTTACCAATTGTTTAAATTTATTGATCATTCTTCGTTTATTTATCATTTAAAATGCTCAAACCCGGCAGATAAAATAGGGCTTACTTTCCCCTGCATATTAACAACTTTCACTTCGCCGTAATCAGGAACGATCTTCCCGCAAATCGAGACCTTTGTCCTACTTTTTCTCGAGATAAGGCTTTTTAACTCTTTGGCCTTTTCTTCCGGCGCGGTAAAAACGAGCTCATATTCCTCTCCGCCGTAAAGCGCCTGTTTAAGCCTCGCCTTCTTGGCGATCGGCACACAATCCGCGTATAACCTTGCCCCAGAGTTGCTCTTCCTGCAAATCTCCACGACCGACCGCACCAACCCATCGCTTGAATCGGTCATCGAAGTGCACAATCCTGACTTCGCAATCAGGTCCGCTTCCTTCAAACGAACATTTAATTTTGACTTACCGATATCGAATTTCGCCGCTTTCGGCCCGCCAAAGTTGCCGGTCACCAGGATCGAATCCCCGACCTGCGCCCCCGAACGCGTAAGCAAATATTCTTTCCCGGCCTCGCCCAATAAAGTAATGCTGATCACAAATTCTTTTGGAGAGCCGACCGTCTCGCCGCCGACAACGCCGATCTTGTACCTTTTTGCCAGGTCCCTGATACCTTTGTAAAGCTCCTCTATCTTTTCGACCGAAAAGTTTTTATTCGCTCCGATCGTCACCAAAGCATAGGTCGGGCTCCCGCCCATCGAAGCTATGTCGGAAATATTAATCGCGAGCGCTCTTTCCCCTAGATCATAAAAAGAGGTGCCTTTTAACCTGAAATGAACACCCTGGACCATTGTATCAGTTGTTAACAACTGATATTTGGATTTTGTAAATTGGAATTTATTTAGGATTTCGATATTAGAATTTTGAATTTCAATAACAGCGGTATCATCGCCGATGCCGAGGACCGCTTTCCTGGCCGGTTCTCCGATGATATTATTGATCTTTTCGATCAGCCCAAATTCGCCTAATTTAGAGAGTTTCACGAGAAAATTATAGCATGAGTTCTATGAAATCCGAAGCCTAAAAAGGTCTTGTGATGCCGCACTAATAAAATCCATATGTAAATAGAACCGCCGGGCGCTATCATCCTTGGGAGTGTAGATGATCTCGCGGCATCCGATATCCTTGGCAAAATTATAAAGCGCGGTCAATCCTTTTCCTCCATAGCCCTTAGCTTCCGAACGGATTGATGCCAGATCGATCAAATTATTGCGTACCACCACAAACCGGATATGAAAAATCTTGTCACCGCCAAAAGGGGTAGCGTCAATAACAGCCGTATAATCTCTGGCTCCCGATTCCCTGCACCTGATCTGGACATCAGAATCCTGAAAGATCGATCCGAAATGCGAAATGACCAGAGAGATCTGTTTTCCATCGGCGTTTTTCGCTTCGTTCTTAATTGAAAATATATTCCCCCCCCCCAGCTGGAACTCTTCGCGCCACCAATAATCGACCGCCTGGGAATAATTAATGGCCAGTTTATCCCTGGCCTCGCGCGCGCGTTCTATAAGAGGCCTCCTTATTCGCGCCCTTTTTTGAGCATAGAAAGGGAGTATTTTCCTACGGACATATGAATTTGCTGGCGGACAAATATTAAAAGTCATCAAGTATTTATCAGAAATAAAGAGGAGTAATTTCAGCTATTGTTTGAGAGCTTCAGCCGGGGCTCTCATTTTTTTAAAACAACCACCGCGAAAGCATAGTCACGATCATGGCTGAGGGATAAAGAGAAAGATAACTGTGAATAGCGGGGCATTAATATCCGTACCCCGGGTATTTTGTTTTCCCTAATAACCTGGATATCCTTCCAGGCCAGGCCCAATCCCCCGTCAAAGACCTGCCTGAGCGCCTTAACCACGGATTCTTTGGCTGCCCAGGTGCTGGCATACCTTATAAGCGGACAGGCTTTGTATTTTTCTATCTGATCAATTTCGAGCTCGGAAAACACCCGCTTTTTAAAAGGCTCGGAAAGGCTTTTTTCAAAGTCCGGAATAAATACTATATCATTCCCAACCGCAAAAGTCATAATTAAATTCTCTGGCCAATAGAATCCAGGCCGGCCTGCAGCCTCGCCCTAATTTCCCCGGTTATTTCTTCAACGGAATGGTTTTGCACATAATTCCCATCAATTGGTTTTTGAGCTGCGACGTAAACAGCGCCAGCATCATGAATAGCCTTGCCTTTAGCTAAAACTTCTCTGGAATTGAAGATAGTGATAGGTAAAATTGGTATCTTTAAATTTTTTGCAATCGTTGCAACCCCCAACCGTAAATTTCCAAGAGACCCATCGACACTACGTGTAGATTCGGGGAACATGACAACTGGAGTCTGTTGATCAATAGCCACTTTTTTTACATATCGAACAGCCTTGATAATACTGGCAGGACTGTCACGCTTAATGATTAATGACATCTTGCCAAAATGCCAGGAAATACCCGGGAGATATGAGACCGGGCGCTGGATAAAAACACAGGGGATCAAACTCGATAAAATATTACTATCCATATAGCTCTGATGGTTGGCAGCAATCAAATACGCGCCGCCGGGTTTGGGTATGTTTTTTGGGTCAAAAAGTGAAACCCTGATGCCCAGGCAAAAAAGAATAAACTTAGAACTGGAATGGATAGCCCGATAATACGCTCTCCGGTCAAAATAATAAACAAAGAGATGGTACGGCCGCGCAATATAAGCGTAAACAATCACACAAAAGACCTGCAAAAATTTTATGGCATTAATTAATATCTTCACAACCTGTGTTCTCCCCAATTATTTCCGAGGCCCTGTACATTTTGCCCTCAAAATACTCATTTTCCATACCTTTTAAAATAGCATAAATTTGTTCAGAAATATCAACTGCAGCCCTTAGCCCTTTTTGTTCAGACGCCAGTTTTTGGGGTTTCCCAATAACGATATCGATCTTTTTAAAAAGCTTAGGGAACTTGCAATTAACAGGCAAAACATTTTCACTCCCCCTGATATACACAGGAAGGACTCGGCAATCCGGCACTCGCATGTATATCCTGCCAATGCCGTTGGTGAAGCTCTCAACTCTACCGGTCCGGCTCCGGGTCCCTTCAGGAAAGATATGAATTAATTCCTTATTTTTAAGAACACAGATAACTTTATCCTTTGCCGATTTTTGCTCCCCGGGCGGCACGTTCCTCAAAATAGGGATGGATCTGCCGAGCCAAACCAACGGGGCAAGCATCCCTCTGGAATAATTTGTAGCTTCGGGCAAATGCCAGGTTAGCCGCCGCGGCTTCCAATATGATTGCGGAAAAGCCACTACAAATCCAATAAATAATGAGTCGATCAAGGTGAGGTGATTGCTTACGATGATCAAAGGCCCTTTAAGATTACCTAAATTACCTTTTCCGTAAACCTTGATAGAATAAAAACGGGAAATTACCAAAATAACAGGAGCAAAAACGAGAACACAAAAAATCCAGGAAAGAAAAGACTGCAGCCGTAAAAGGGCCCGAAGGTAACGGCTCATACCTTTTCAATTATCATCCCGGCATTCGTGCTGCCAAAACCAAAAGATATGCAAAGTGCGGTCTTAAAATCCCCTTTAACAATTTTCCTGGGGATGAGGTGGGTTACAAACTCCAACTCAGGGTCGAGAGGGTCGCAATTAATATTTGGAACCACATAACCCTTCTGCAGCATATCCACCGCGCATATTAATTCCACTGACCCGGCTGCTCCTAATAAATGGCCGAATAAAGCCTTGGGAGCGGTTAAATGATAACCTTCCTTACCAAAACACTCAACTACCGACTTGACTTCAATTGCGTCGCCGGTAGGAGTAGCGGTGCCGTGTAATTTTACGATATCCGGTTTCCAGCCCTTCCCAAACTTGCTTTCCCAATTTGGGTGCCCATCCGCCAGGGCGCCTTCGACACAACGAATCTGGCCCTCCCTGGAAGGAGCCGTCATATTCCCACTGCCGCAGCAACCGCTGTAAAATCCCTTGATTACAGCAAGGGGTTTGGCCCCTCTATCCAGGACGCTTTGAAGTTCTTCCAAAACAACTATGCCGGCCCCCGCTCCAGCTACAAAACCACTCCTCTCTCCCGACAGGGAAAGCGAACCGGTAGGAGACAATACCATCATAGCATCAAAGCCCGCGGCAACATTCCAACAAGAGGTCTCGGACCCCCCGCATATCACCCGTTTTTGATAGCCGTGTTTGATCATGCGATAGGCATATCCAATGTTTCCCAGACCTGTGCTGCAGGCAGAACTTAAAGACTCCCCCATCCCCTGGGTTTTAAAGAACACCGAGGTATTTGCCGAACAAGTAGAAGCCATGGTGGAATCTACTTTATGGCTCCCCACATTTCTCGGCCTGGGATTAACTACCTTCCACTTCTTCTCTTTTGTAAAGACCGGTTGCCTATTGGTCAATAAAAAAGTAAGATCGGCAAATTCATTCCCCCCGCCCAAGCCGGAACCAATCAAAACCCCACAATCAGGGCTCCTGAGCATTTCCTCACTTATGCCGGCCTGTCTAACCGCTTGGGAAGCCGCCGCCAGAGTAAACCTGGCAACATCATCGCAGCTTAAGAGATCCTGCATTTTTATTCCGTAAGATTGGTAATCGATTTTAGACTCATCCGGATAACTGGCAATTTTTGACCTGAAATTTAACTGCTCGTGAAGCGGAATCGTTTTATAGCCAATTTTCCCCTGCTGAAGACTTTCAGAAAAGGTGTTCAGATCATTGCCCAGCGAATTAACAACCCCCATCCCGACAATTGCAACATCAGCCATACAAGTTACTCCTTAAGATTTTTTTGACATAACAAGATCAGTAACAGATTTGATAGTTACTTCGTTTAACCCATCAATCTCTTCATCTTCGAAAGCTATGTCCCATTTGTTTTCCAAATCCAAAACAATGTTTACTGTATCGGTTGATTTTACTCCCAGTTCGTTATTAATATCAGTTGTCTCGACCGCTGCCTCTAACTTATCTTTCTCTACTCCCAAATAAGGAGCCAAAATTTCTTTTAAACCTTTAATGACTTCACTTCTTTCCATTTTTACCCTCCCTTAACAATTTTTACTCCTTGGCCGAATATACTTTTATGAGTGCAAACGATCCTCCTTTCCCCATTCACCATTTTATATACTTCTCCAACTGTTTCCGACCTATTAAAACGGTAAAATATCTGGTGACATGAAATAAACACAGTTTCTCCAGGTTTGACCGTTTCCAAAAACTCAACCTCCCTTACCTTGGTAAACAATGCCAAACGCTGATTTTTTACTTCAGCAAAAGGAATATTATACTTTTGGGCAAGATTAAATATCCCGATACTTACCACGCCCGCCTGGGCCATAGCCTCGATCAACACAACCCCGGGAACTACCGGGTTATTGGGAAAATGGCCGGAAAAGAACCACTCATCTTTCTTAAACGTATATTTTGCAAGACAGTGCTTTGCGTCCAACTCGACATATTCGTCCAAAAACAAAAAGGGCTGCTGCTGCGGCAATATATCAGTTGGTTTTAACAACATTTCATGTATTATATACTTTCCTTACACATTAAATCAAGAGTCAAAAACATGATGTTTTATCTATCCTTTTTTCCTAAGCAACACTGATCCCCATGAAAGTCCTGACCCGACCACCGTTATAAGCACTTTCTCGCCGGCCTTTACCTTTTCCCAATTTTCAGCAAGCACCGAGGCGGCTCCCACCGCCCCTGTATTCCCATAGCGTTCGATATTATGTAAAAGACGATTCTCCTCTATCCCCAAATTTTTTGCGACAGACTTCATCATCACCAAATTGGCCTGATGCAGTACCAGATAATCGATACTGGACACATTATTTCTAGAGAGCATCTCCTGCGAAACCTTTATACTATAGCGCACTGCAAAACTTTGGACCTTAGTCCCCTCCTGAAAAAAATAACCTCCTACCCGGGCAGCCACCTTGTAGGCTCCGGAAGATTTTGAGTTTATAAGCAGGTCAAGAACTTCCAGCCCTTGTGCCTGTCCAGAAATAACACAAGCTATGGCGCCATCTCCCCATAATACTGATGACGAACGGTCATTATAATCAACCACACTTGTGTAGGCTTCAGGCACAACAAATAAAATCTTCTTAAACCCGGTAGCTAACAACCCCTTAATAACCCTAAGCCCATAAACAAAAGAACTACAAGCCGCACGCACATCAAAACATGGAATACCATCTAATCCAAGCTTTTCTGCAATAAGATTGGCGGTAGCCGGGATCTGCCACTGGGTAATCGACACCCCAACTACCAGGCAATCAACTCCTTCTAAGTGCTCCTTGGGAATCTGGCTTACCGCATTAACACCCAAAAAAAGTGTGGGCTGATCATTATTACATCTGCGGCGTTCTTTTATCCCCACCCTTGAAACAATCCAGTCATCTGTCGTATCAAGACGTTCTTCAAAAAAACGGTTATCTAAAATCTCATCTGGGAAATAGCTCTTAAGACAATTTATATACAATGCTAATAGCCTTCTTTCCCAAAATTCTTAAGATAGTACTCTCTACTCGCATCAATTTCTGCCAAAGCTTTTTCTTTTACTTTGTTCCAGTCCGGTCGGTAAGCAGGCGATCTCTCCAGCTCCCCCTCTTTAAAAAAACCCATCCTGGCATCTCTTAATTTATAAATAGGCTCTTTATCATCATCTTTAAAATAGTCTACATCCGCAATTAATAATGGAGAAGGTTTTGAAAAAAAGCGTTTAATATCCATACGATATACAGTTTTCTTGACACTGGTTAAAACCTGCCCTGTATATTCAAATTTCCCTGCGAGGGCACGCGCAACTCCTTTGCAGCCCATGATCAAAAGAGTTGTCCCCAAGCATTGATAACAACCATCGATCCCAATTGTCCCGGGCATTACAGGATCACCCAGAAAATGGGCATAAAAATACCAGTCGTCAGGGGTTATGTCTTTTTCAGCGCGCAGATAGCCTTTGCCATACTTGCCTTTGCCTTTTTCAAAATCATACCACGCCCGGTCCAGCATCTTCATCGGTCCGTGCGGCAACCTGCAAACCCAATTGGCGTCCGCTTTTTGATCGATTATTTTTTTCTGATAAGTGCTATTACCAAAACTAACATTTGATAATTCTTCATCATTTATAAATATTTCCACAGCTAAGAAACTAACTCCCGCCCTTGAATCATGGTTTGTACCTCGCGCGTACCTTCATAAATATCAATAATATGCGCGTCACGGGCCAATTTTGAAATCTCATATTCTGAAGTGAATCCGTAACCTCCATGTAAATGTAGGCCTTCATTAGCATTGAAAATACAGGCTTCAGCAGCCATATTTTTTGCTAGTGAAGCATAGATTCCTTTATCTTCATGATTTTCTTTGAGTTTCCAAGCAGAGTATTGGGTCATAACTTGAGCAACTCTCATTTTATTGTACATCTTAACTAAGGTTTCACGCGCAACAGGCATATCACAAATGCGCGTACCAAATTGGACTCTATTTTTTGTATATTCTAAAGTAAGATCATAAGCCTTGCGCGCAATCCCAGCTCCAATGGCCGCGATCATAGGCCTTGAATAATCAAGAACGTCAATTAAATATTTGAAACCTAAGCGTCGGTTCCCAATAATTTGAGAAGGATCAACAACAACATCCTCGAAAGTAACTTCTGCTGTATTTGAAAGATGTTGCCCTAATTTGGCTTCGGGTTTTCCAGGGATAACTTTTCCTTCTTCTGGATTTTTGGGAACAATAACACAAGACATTAATTGTGATTTTACACTACTAAGCTTACAAAAAACCGAATATTGGTCAGCATATGTAGCATTGGTAATAAATTGCTTGGTCCCATTTAATACATACTTGCCATCTTCCCTTTTTTTGATAAAAGTTGTCATGGCCAAATTGTCAGATCCCGCCTCCGCCTCAGTCAAACAAAAGCTTGAAAGAAGTGGTTTTTCTGTAAAGGGTTTTAAAAACTTTTCCTTTTGTTCATGGCTGCCATGGATTGCAATTACCGCATTTGCCAAATCATTGCACATAACCGACGTTGCAATACCAGAACATCCATAAGCAATTTCCTCGACAATCAATGCAATTGCAATCGGATCGGCCCCTAATCCACCATATTCTTCCGAAACACACAGGTTCATAAACCCCACTTCCCATGCTTTCTTCATGATATCGCGCGGGAAGTCGTGCTTATTATCCAGCTCCAATATTTTGGGTTGTATCTCCTTTTTAACAAAATCCTTAGCCAAACCCACATACATTTGCTGGTTCTCGTCAAGTGAAAAATCCATGATTCCTCCTATCTATATTATTTTAATGAAAAGCAAAAAAGGTCAGACAAAAAACGAGGCTGACTTTCTGCAAAAATACAACAACGAAAATCTTACTTGTAAAAATGTTTTTTGTCAAGAGAGGCGTTGTTACTTTTTCAGCGCTTCGGTCGAGACTTTCATCGCGCAGAATTCACCGCACATCGAACATCCTCCTTCGCTCTTACGAGCTTCGGAGGATAAAGGTTCTCTTCTGGAATAAATTTCTTTAGCTTTCTTGGGGTCGATCGCCAGCTCGATCTGTTTGGCCCAATTCAACTCTTTACGGGCTTTGGACATTTCAATATCCCAATCTTTGGCCCCGGGAATACCTTTTGCTATATCCGCGCAGTGAGCGGCGATCCGCGAAGCGATCACCCCTTCGCGGACATCCTCCGGGTTTGGCAGCCCTAAATGTTCGGTCGGAGTTACATAACATAAGAAGTCGGCGCCGGCAGACGCAGCCAATGTGCCGCCAATGGCTGCGGTAATATGATCGTATCCTGGGGCAGCGTCAGTCGGCAGCGGTCCGAGAACGTAGAACGGCGCTCCTTTGCAGATCTCTTTCTGCATCTTGATCTGGGATACGATCTGGTCATACGGGACATGCCCCGGCCCTTCTATAATAACCTGAACCCCCGCTTTCCAGGCCCTTTCGGTCAGGTCCCCCAAAACAACTAATTCTTGAATTTGTGCCTGGTCACCGGCATCGACAATCGCCCCCGGCCGCATCCCATCACCTAATGAAAGCGTAATATCATACTTGCGGGAAATTTCTAATAATCGATCATAATATTTGTAAAACGGATTCTCCTCTTTATTATCCAGGATCCACTTCATCATCAGAGCGCCGCCGCGGGAAACGACTTCCATTAAACGCGGATGTTTTTTTAATCGACCGATCGTTTCAAGGGTTACCCCGCAGTGGATGGTCATAAAATCTACCCCTTCCTGCGCCTGCTGTTCGACCACATCAAACATCCCTTCAGGGGTCATCTTATCCTCGACGATCGCCTGATAGACCGGAACGGTCCCGAGCGGGACCGGACACGCTTTGAGGACCGCTTTACGGATCGCGGTAATATCGCCGCCGGTTGAAAGGTCCATCACAAAATCGGTCTTAGCATCTAAGGCGGACTCGAGTTTTTTTAATTCGTCTTCAAGATTGGGAAAATCCACGGAGGTCCCGATATTGGCGTTCACCTTGGTGCCTAAGCCTTTGCCTACGCCTGTCGCCCTGCAATTTTTGTGCAGCGGATTAAATGGGATCGAGATCACTCCCTGAGCGATCCCCGCGCGGATCTCTTCCGGCGCCCGTCCCTCGTCCCCCGCGACCTGCCTCATCGCTTCGGTAATATTCCCCTTTAACGCCTCTAATCTCTGTGTCATAATTATCACCATTCTAACATAATCATAGAATTTATTGAATGATTATGAAAGGGGAAATAAAATGAAAAAAGTAGTGATTTTTGGAATGATCCTGTCGATGGCTTCGATGATAATGCTCTACAGTTTGGGCTGCGGACAACAGACCGGTGACGCGACTACCACAACCCTTCCAAGCGCACCGAGCATAGCCCTTTCCGGCTCAATCGCGACCGGCACCATCAGCAGCGCCGGAATAAAAAGTTTTGCTGCCGTTTCGAATTACAATGTTGTCGCGGTTGATAATGCAACCGGACAAACATACTATGGCAACACCGATAGCTCCGGAGATTTTTCGGTCAGCGTCCCTTCCGGAGTTTCCTATGAAGTCAGCCTGATCGACAGTGATTCCCAATATTTCGGCCCGATCGTTATGGTCGGCGACACTTCAAGTTCCGAGGTCGTCACCGGGATCGACCTTTCTTCCGACACCGACCTTGGGTCAATTGTATTAGACAGCTCAAAATCGATGGCACAACCATCAACTGTGCCGAACTCTGCTAATGCGGACGCAACCGCGGTCGCGACCAACGGAGTTCCTCAGGGCGCAGGCAACGATGGAAAAACCGAACAAAGCGGGATCACCAACCGCACAGGGGCAGACATCGACCAGGATGGTATTCCAAACGTGTTTGACGCTGACGAAGATAACGACGGGATCCGCAACGGGATCGCATCCAATCCAACTTCAGCAACCGTTGTTAGCAATACGATTGAAACGGTTTACATTTCCAGCAACATTTGGGCCGACCATGGGACCACTTCTCCCGCCGAAGATATTATTCTAATGCGCATCCATGTTGTCCCAAAAAGTGGCAAATTAAATGAGATCGTTAGCGTCGAAGTAGTCGGCGTCCCCGCCTCGATCGCTAACGCAGCCATCATCTGGAATTCAGATTCAATCGGATCACCAGAAAGCTATCCATCCGAAGGTACACTTTGGAGCAGCGTAAATTACAATCTCTACAAGACGACTACTCTTACAAATAACGAATGGACTGTTCTCCTGATTCCCAAAGCGATCATGAACGTTGGCGACATATTCACCGTACGCGTCCACTACGGGGCAGGCAATTATCAGGACTTTTTTATAAGTACTGCTTATGTAATGACGGATTGGTCAAAGATCAATACTTACAACACTATAACTATGCCTTCTACCCAAGGGGTAAACAGCGATCCGGTAACTTACAACTCAAATTCACTGCAGATTGTCTTTAGTAAACCGCTGGATGAGGATGGAAATCTATTGAGCGGCCTAACCTATTCGGTAACGGTCGGCACCTGCGAAGGGAGTGCTCCCTATGGCGTACCAACCAATTCCTATGCAGTCCCGGTAACCGATGTGCCAGCGGCCTCTACCCTTACCGCCACGATCAGCACCGTAACTCCGGAAACATATTATATTGTTCCGGTTTCCGAATCGGCTGATGGTCAGCGTAACGGCGAGGAGACCTGGTTTACACGGCAATAGCTATCGAATCTATGCTAAAATGCTAGTGTGCACGATTTAAAAGAACTAACACTAGCTGAATTGATCGAGATCTGTGCCGGCCTTGGGATGAAAAAGTTCAAGGCTAAGGAGATCTTTACCTTTATCCATAAGAAATTAAAGACCAACCTTAATCTTTTATCCACTATCAAGAAAGAAGAGCGCGAAAAGCTGGCGAAAGAGTACTTCATCTCCGATATCGAGCTGGATAAACTCCAAAAAGGGAAACAGATAAAAAAAGCGGCTTTTGTATTAAAGGATAATAAACGGGTCGAAACCGCGTTTATGGACCACCGGAAAGACCGCAAAACAGTTTGCGTATCGACCCAGGTCGGCTGCGCGATCGGCTGCAGCTTCTGCGCTACCGGGGCGATGGGCTTTAAGCGGAGCCTAACCGTAGGAGAGATCCTCTCGCAGGCTTATTTCTTTGCTAAAAAAAGTACGGTCTCAAATATCGTCTTTATGGGGATGGGCGAACCCTTTCTTAATTACGACAATGTGATCAAAGCAGCCTATATATTAAACGATGAATGCGGATTGAATATCGGCGCGCGCAGGATTTCCATTTCTACTATCGGCATCATCTCCGGAATAAAAAGATTGGCGGACGAAAAGCGTCAGTTCCGCCTCGCCTGGTCGCTGGTATCCCCTTTTGACCAGATGAGGAGTACCTTGATCGAATACGAAGGATTGGCCCCGATCGATTCGGTCATAATCGCGATCCAGGATTATCAGAAAAAGACCAAACGAAGGGTAATGATCGAATATGTTGTGTTAAAAGGGATCAATGACGGCGAAAAAGATATTAAAAAACTGATCAAGATCGCCCGGGAGTTCGATTGCCATGTTAATCTCATTGCTTATAATCCTCATCATTCTTCCCCCTTTATCACGGGGAACATCGATCGCCTGGAATCGGCATTAAGGAAAGCAAACATTTTAGTCACCCGGAGGTTCAGTTTGGGCCAGGATATCTCAGCGGCTTGCGGTCAGTTGACCTCTAAAAGATAATCATATAGAATATTTGAACCATGGCACAAACCATAACCCAAAAAATACTCGCTAAACATGCCGGGCTCAAGAAGATTGAACCGGGACAATTAATTAGCTGTAAAATTGATGTTGTGCTCGGAAATGATATTACCGCACCTACGGCGATTAAAGAGTTCGAGAAGATCGGGGTAAGAAAAGTATTTGATAAGAAAAAAATCTATCTGGTTCCCGATCATTTTACCCCGGCTAAAGATATTAAATCGGCCGAACAGGTTAAGATGATGCGCCATTTCGCGAAGAAATACGGGATCGTAAACTTCTTTGAGATCGGCTCTATGGGGATCGAACATGCCCTACTCCCTGAAATGGGCGCAATCAAACCCGGAGACCTGGTTATCGGTGCCGATTCCCATACCTGCACCTATGGCGCGCTGGGAGCTTTTTCTTCCGGCGTAGGATCGACTGACATGGCAGCCGCGATGGCTACCGGAGAGGTTTGGCTTAAGGTTCCAGAACAGCTTAAGTTTATTTATCGCGGCAAACTCGGCAAATGGGTCGAGCCTAAAGATCTAATCCTATACACAATCGGAATGATCGGCGTCGACGGCGCCCGCTATATGTCGATGGAATTCACCGGTCCGGTTATTCGAAACATTTCGGTTGAAGGAAGACTTACCATAGCCAACATGGCGATCGAGGCAGGGGGAAAGAACGGGATATTTGAACCTGACATAAAAGTCTATCAGTATCTTAAAAATAAGATAAAAAACATTAATTCGTCATTCGTCATTCGGAATTCGTCATTAAGATCGGATCCCGGAGCAATATATAAAAAAGTTTACAACTGGGATGTCTCAAAGATCGAACCGCAGGTTGCCTTCCCCCATCTTCCCAGCAACACCAAACCTGTCAGTAAATGCAGCCGGGTAAAGATCGACCAATCGGTGATCGGGTCGTGCACCAATGGAAGAATTGAAGATATGCGGATCGCGGCAAAGGTCATTAAAGGTAAGAAAGTAAATCCAAACGTCCGCCTTCTGGTTATTCCCGCAACGCAAAAGATCGAACTTCAAATGATTAAAGGAGGGCTGACCGAAACATTTATTAAGGCCGGCGCGGTGGTTTCTACCCCTACCTGCGGACCTTGTCTCGGCGGACATATGGGAATTCTGGCCGAAGGTGAAAAAGCGATCGCGACTACTAATCGCAACTTTGTGGGAAGAATGGGCCATCCAAAATCTGAAGTTTATCTTTCAAATGTTGCGGTTGCTGCTGCTTCGGCCATTGCTGGACGAATTATCAGCCCGGAGGATCTATGAAGAAGCTATGGATAAAAAAATTCAGATCATTTAAAGCGGCCGAGGAGGCAGACATAGAAGACTATCTACAAATGTCAGCAAGAGAAAAATGGGATACAATGCAGTGCCTCAGAGATATTTACTATAAATTCAAAGGGAGCAAATATGAGAAAGGAAAAGGACTTCGAAGAGTTTTTAGGATTGTTAAACAAACACAAGGTTAAGTATTGTATCGTCGGGGCTTATGCAGTCGGCCTCCATGCAGAACCACGCTACACTAAAGATCTTGATATCCTCATTGAACCAACAAAAGAAAATGGACGCAAAATAGTCAAAGCGTTAAAAGACTTCGGCTTTGAAAGCATGAATTTATCCGCTTCAGATTTTATTAAGCAGCGTGAAGTTATTCAGCTGGGGGTTGCGCCGGTAAGGATCGATCTTATCACTTCAATAAAAGGATGCTCGTTTAAGGAAGTGTGGAAAAACAAAATATCAGATGAATATGGAAAAAACAAAGTTTGTGTTATAGGTCTGGATGAATTAATCAAAGCAAAAAAAGCTTCAAATCGTTCAATGGATAAAGCAGATCTTGAACTGCTTTCTATTGCAAAAAAAAGGAAGAAAAAAAATGAAAGGTAAAGTCCTTCGACAAAGCTCAGGACAGGCCTGGAAATTCGGCAATAACGTAGATACCGACCTGATCATCCCCGCAAGATATTTAAATACATCCGAACCGGATGAGCTGGCCAAGTACGCAATGATGGATGCCGATCCCGAATGGGTCGATAAGATGAAGAAAGGCGATTTTATTATCGGCGGCGAGAACTTTGGCTGCGGATCATCCAGGGAACACGCGCCGGTCGCGCTAAAAGCGGCTGGAGTTTCGGCAGTAATTGCAAAATCATTTGCTCGTATCTTCTACCGGAACGCAATTAATATCGGCCTACCAATTCTCGAATCACCAGAAGCTGCCGAAGAGATCCATGAAGGTGACACAATTGAAGTCGACCTGGCTAACGGTGAGATAAAAAATGTCACGCTAAAGACCAAATATTACGCGCAGCCATTCCCGCCATTCATGCAAAAGATCATTAAAGCAGGCGGATTGATTAAATACCTAAAAGCTAAACGCTAGCCGCAACCGTATCGCCGACTTCAGTCGTCGACATCCCCATTTTGCCCGCCGACATCGATTTCATCTTTAAACAGGTCTTTTTGATCGCGCTCTCAACATCCGCCGCCGCTTTTGATTCTCCAAGCTCTTCGAGCAGCATCTGCAGCGCGCCGATCGCAGCTAAAGGATTGATCACGTTCTTTCCGGTATATTTCGGGGCCGAGCCGCCGATCGGCTCAAACATCGATACGCCTTCGGGATTAATATTTCCTCCGGCAGCGATCCCCATCCCACCCTGGATCATCGCACCCAGGTCGGTAATGATATCGCCGAACATATTATCGGTCACGATCACGTCGAACCACTCCGGATTCTTAACAAACCACATGCAGGTCGCGTCTACGTGAGCATACTCGCGTTTAATATCTTTATATTCTTTATCGCCCATCGCATGGAAAGTTCTTTCCCAGAGATCGAAGGCATAAGTTAAAACGTTGGTCTTACCGACCAGGGTCAGCTGTTTCCGTCGATTGCGCTTTTTGGTGTATTCAAACGCATAACGGAGGCAGCGTTCAACACCTTTATAAGTATTGACCGAAACCTGGGTAGCGATCTCATCTTTGGTCCCTTTTCTCAGGTAACCGCCGGTCCCGGCATAAAGCCCCTCGGTATTTTCGCGGACGACTACAAAATCGATCTCTTTCGGCCCTTTATCCTTAATTGGGGTATCAACATTTGGATAAAGGATCACTGGACGCAGATTAATATACTGGTCCAACGCAAAGCGAATACGGAGCAGAACCCCGTGTTCTAGAATTCCCGGTTTTACATCGGGATCCCCCACTGCCCCAAGATAGATACCATCATACCCTTTTAACTTTTCGATATCCTTATCGCTGACCAGTTCCCCGGTCTTAAGGTATCTTTTACCGGAAAAATCAAATTCCTCCAGCTTATAATCGAACTTATATTTATTTGAAGCCGCCTTTAAAACCTTTAATCCTTCGGCTACAACCTCCGGCCCGGTCCCATCCCCGCCAATTACCGCGATCTTATAACTTTTTCCCATTTTTTTGCTCCTTTCTAAACTTGGTCATTCTACCAAAAAACGTGAAATTTATCAAGAAAACTGACGATATATGTATTGGAAAAGTGTATCCGGATATCGGGAAAATGAAAAATGGCAAAAGCGATAAAAAATACAAATATTTCATGGCGCACCAGAATAAAAAACTGGTGGAAACGCAGGACCTCCAGTAGGAAAAACGGCCGTTCCGTCCTTGCCAGAAGGGCTTACTCCTTTTCTCCCCGCAGTTATCGCCCTGCCACCAGAAAGGCCATCCGGTTTCGCCCCCCGCTTGGAAGAAACCATTCGACGTTGTGGACCGGATTTTCGCATCGTTATAGTTCGATATTAAATTGCGCAGGAGTTCCGCAAATTGACTTTCGTCCTCGTTTTCTTGATGGGTTGACCAGGTTAGTTTCCGACCCTTACAGAATGATGAACAAAGGGCTGGAGCTTTATCAGGTTAATCTTTTCTATCTTTACGGCGAACTCTGCGACCCGCAATTTAGCTTCCATCGGTCCACTTATGAAGCCGCTGAAAGATTTATCAAAGGGAACATTACCAACCAAAGGACCATCAACTTCCTGACAACCGGGAACAACCTCCGCTACTTCATGTACACAATGAACCTAATGATGGCCAGGCTAAGGAAAAACCTGGATACTGACAACAAACAACAAAAACAAGAACAGCGATTCACGGCAACTGTCAATTTTTTAAATATTACTATGCGTGTGGCCTTCGAAAAACAGCGGATCGAGGCGGTGGAGATCGAAGCGGACAAGAACCGGCAGACAAAAAGGGCAAGAGATAAGCTCAGGGAGGAAAAAGGCGACGAAGAACGGGCAGCGCTTAAAGCAATGATCGATAAGGGATATGTGATCAGAATAACCCAAAATGCTATAAATACCCGGAGCGAAATTATGACCTCGGCCGTAGTCACGAGAACTAAAGGCCGGGATGTCGTCAAAGAGGTACTTAAAGAAACGCCGCGCGAGAGCATGCCCGCGCTGCTGGAGACCGCAGTAGATCTGCGCTCTAAAAATGAAAAAAATGACGTGGTCGACAATTCTATCCGCCTGGCAGCGAGCCTTCTGCGGGCCGATCCGGGATTGATCCCCACGCTGGTCAACGAACTGAAGAATGCCTACCACAATTCCTTTATCAAGGGGGCACAGCAGGAAGCCGACCAGGCGAAAGTAAAAGTTATTTCAGGTATCTTAAACCAGCTTCCCGAAGCTCTTCCGCAGTTATTACAGGAATATGACCGGCAATATTCGTGGTACAAACCTATCCTGGCCTTTTTTGGAATAAAAATGAGAGATTTGTCCTCGCGGGTATTAAATCCTATTATCCATGAAGCCGTCCAAAGCCGTCAGGGTATCGACGTTCTACTGACATATGTGTATGACAGGCTGTCTGAACCGGCAAATCTTCCCCCAGGCATATACAACCAAGCGGAAAGTTTTACCGTTGCCAAGGGGAAACTAGGTAAATCCCTGGCCCTGCAAGCGGTAAGGAGCGTTCTCGAAGCCGACCTGGGGAAAATCCCTGTTTTTGCAGATAAAAGCATCCCCGAAGAAATCAGAGAAACCATCCTTTCCTTCGCAAAATCAAATAAATACCAAAGGGATACGGGAACGCTAACCAGCAAGGACGCAAAAGCACTTGTGTTTATTGCCGCTAAAATTCAGGAATTAATGGGATTATTAAGGGATGGAAAATACCCTACAACAGAAACCATGGTTTTATTCCATGATCTAGAAAAAATCGACGGCAGGGACGAGATAGAATACATTCGGATCCCCTTCTTTGATAATCTTACACGTTATATTGAAGCGAAGGGAGACAAGCTGTCTGGCGAAAGATCTTTCCGCAATGCTGATAAGTTTACCGAATTTCTGGTGACAGAAGTCACCCGCAGCAACCTTTTTTCCGCCCAAAGGGCCATTGATATCCTGAGAGGACAAAATAATATCATCTGGAACATGATCCCCAGCCCAATCAACGAGGCGGCGCGCCGGAACGATCCAAATTACGCTTTGCCCCTGGTCACCTTCTACACCCGATACGCCTACAGCTTTCTCACCGCCAACCAGGCCCAACCCGATAATCCGGAGAATAAGATCAGGGATATTAAATCGACCCTGAAGGCAGACACCGACCACAAACAGCTTTTCCTGACCTTGCAAAGCATCCCCCCGGCGGTCAAAAAAGAGCAGTTAAGGAATTTTGTACGGCTGATCGAAGAAGCGGGGAACCCCGAACTCGCGGCTAGGATACTGGCAAAGCACGCGTAACTTTTTTTTCTATTGCGTACAGCTTAAATCTCTCATCTTTATATATCTTCCCTAACTTTGGATCGGACAGCTTGGCAAATTCTTCCAACACCCTTAAAGCTTCCTGAACTCTTTTTGCGTTCGCGGTAAAAACATCTTTTACCGAGCTTCTTTTCTTTTCACTTTTTGTATAGCTCTTCCTGCCGACATCTTTCAGGACTTTTCGTCCGAGGATAGGATCAATCTCTTTGGCCGCCTGCCGCAAACAGCTGCGCATGTTCTTAAGCTGCTTCGTTAACAACTTTTTATTAAGAATAAACCTGGCCACTTCCTCTATTACCCTTAGACCTTCTACAGCTCGATTGGTATTAGCATCTATAATTCTTAAAATGTGTCGCCTGTTGCCAGTTGCCAGTTTCCTGTTAGATGTCATATTTCACCCATTGATCGGGGTCAACCCTTAGATTATGCACCGACATTCCCCAATGCAGGTGCGGGCCCGAAGAGACCCCGGAATTCCCAGAAAGCGCGATTATCTCCCCTTTTTTTACTTCATCCCCGACCTCGGGCACGATCTTTGACAGGTGAAAATAAAGGGTATGGATCCCCTGCCCATGGTCTATTACCAAAGTTCCACCAAATGCCTTCAACTTATCGACAAAGACGACTTCACCATTATTTGGGGACTTGATTGGCGTCCCTATTTTCGCCCGGTAATCGACCCCGCGATGGCTCCCCGCCCTCCGGCCATTTATAATCTGCCGATGACCAAATCCCTGAGTTACTATACTATCGAGCGGCTTGATGAATTTCCCTTCCCAGCGCTGTTTTGGATCCTTTGCGATCAAGACTTTTTCGATCCGCCCCCACTCATTATTCACGATCTTTGGAGAACGCAGCTTGTTACGGGAAGGTTTTAACCAAAACTTTGAGAAGGGAAACCTCGTAGGCCATAATTTCATCTTTTCTTCTAGGGTTACGATACTCCCATCGTCTTTGGTGACGATTAATCTAAGGTCATAATAGCCCGGTTTCTGGTTGATCGGCACCCCGATGATCCCGCGGTAATCATCACCTTTCCTATAACAGGGGAATTTTCGGCCCAGGAACGAACCTTTTACGCTTGATATCCCCTCAGCAGAGATCAACTTTACCTTCAAGACTTTCCCCTGCCAGGCAATTTTCGGGCTTGTAACAATGCCCAATCCACAGACCGAAGAGATCAGCAAATTCAGTAAAACTAAAACGGATAGTATTCTCATTCGATTATTTTAACATAAAAAAAGCGTACATCATATAAATACAATGTACGCTTTAATATCTTTCAAAACTAGACGCGAGAACCCCTCGACTCAGCCGATAAATCGGCTTCGCTCGGGGGAACTTGATGCGAGATCGACCTGAAGCTATGTTCTCCCGATTTTCATCGGGATCCCGACTTTCCATTATTTATATAATGTCGTCGGGACACTTAAGGAACGTTAACTCCTTAGAAAGGAGGTGATCCAGCCACACCTTCCGGTACGGCTACCTTGTTACGACTTCACCCCAGTCATCAATACCACCTTAATCCCGCATAACGGGACTTTGGGTGTTCCTGACTTCCATGGTGTGACGGGCGGTGTGTACAAGGCCCGAGAACGTATTCACCGCAGCGCTCTGATCTGCAGTTACTAGTGATTCCAGCTTCATAAAGGCGAATTTCAGCCTTCAATCCGAACTGAGCTGCGCTTTTTGAGATTTGCTCTTCCTTGCGGATTTGCTTCCCTTTGTACGCAGCATTGTAGCACGTGTGTCGCCCTGGACATAAGGGCCATGATGACTTGACCTCATCCCCACCTTCCTCCCGGTCATCCCGGGCAGTTTCGCTAGAGTGACCAGCCGAACTGCTGTCAACTAACAATAGGGGTTGCGTTCGTTGTTGGACTTAACCAAACATCTCACGACACGAACTGACGACAGCCATGCAGCACCTGTGCTAGCTTCTATCAAAGATAGATCATTGCCCTTTCGGGTTTTTACTACTAGCATGTCAAGCCCAGGTAAGGTTCTTCGCGTAGCATCGAATTAAACCACATGCTCCACCACTTGTGCGGGCCCCCGTCAATTCCTTTGAGTTTTAATCTTGCGATCGTAATTCCCAGGCGGTTCACTTAACGCGTTAGCTCCGGCACTAAAGGGGTCGACACCTTTAACACCTAGTGAACATCGTTTAGGGCTAGGACTACCGGGGTATCTAATCCCGTTTGCTCCCCTAGCTTTCGCGTCTCAGCGTCAGAAATGGCCCAGTAAACCGCCTTCGCCACTGGTGTTCTTTCCGATATCTACGCATTTCACCGCTACACCGGAAATTCCGTTTACCTCTACCATTCTCTAGTTTTGCAGTTTCAGATGCGGTTACCGGTTGAGCCGATAGATTTAACATCTGACTTGCAAGACAGCCTACACGCCCTTTACGCCCAATGATTCCGGACAACGCTCGCCCCCTACGTATTACCGCGGCTGCTGGCACGTAGTTAGCCGGGGCTTCCTCTGAGGGTACCGTCAATATCTTCCCCTCTGACAGTGGTTTACATCCCGAAAGACTTCATCCCACACACGACGTCGCTCCGTCAGGCTTTCGCCCATTGCGGAAAATTCCTCACTGCAGCCTCCCGTAGGAGTAGGGACCGTGTCTCAGTTCCCTTGTGACTGATCATCCTCTCAGACCAGCTACTCGTCATCGCCTTGGTGAGCTTTTACCTCACCAACTAGCTGATAAGCCGCAAGTCCATCTCTAAGCCCATTGCTGGATTTAATTATCAGGAGATGCCTCCCGATAGCCACATCCGGTATTAGCCAATCTTTCGACTGGTTGTCCCGGTCTTAAAGGTAGGTTACTTACGTGTTACTCACCCGTTCGCCACTATATCGTTCGACTTGCATGTGTTAGGCACGCCGCCAGCGTTCATCCTGAGCCAGGATCAAACTCTCAATGAATTTGAATTAGCTCTTAAATTGAAACAAAAAAAGTAATTGATACAAAGACTCGCATCAATAATTCTCGCTGTCTAGTTTTCAAAGTTCTAACCTATTGGAGAAATTTCTTTGTGAAAAGAAAAGTGGAGGGAGACTCGAAGGTTCATGACCGCAAAACCGGCCGTCCGAAATTCACTAAATACCCCCCTTTCGTTTCGGTGATGTTATTATACAATGATTAAAGGAAAAGTGTCAAGGACTAATTGGGATCAGGGGTAAGCAGGGAAGATCAAGCTCGTCCCGAGCCCCGTCGAGGGAGGGAATCAGGGGTATATTTTAAATTCTTTGTTTCCACCCCTGATTACCTTTTATAATCCCTTCTGCCCCACCCTTGATTTTTCCTTAAAAAAGAAAAAGCCCCCGAGGTGGTGAGCCTGTCGAACCATCGAAAGCTTGCCCTGGCCGTCATAATCTTATATAATCTTATATAGTTAGAATATAAGGAGACTTAGTATGCCAGGCCATCGTTTTAATAAAAGACTAAAAGATATCTCCTCTGACATCTGGAATGAAATTGCCCGGATTGATGAGCTGAAGGGACAATGGATCGCGGGAGCAAAACTAAGCCCTCAGATACTTGGGCGGCTGAAAAAGTCTGTCCTCATAACCTCGACCGGCGCATCCACCAGAATAGAAGGAGCACATCTGGCAGACAGTGATGTTGAAAAGATGATGAAAGGCATCGGCATACAAAAATTCTCCAATCGTGATAAACAAGAAGTTAAGGGCTATTATGAACTGCTTCGCAATGTATTCGATGCCTGGGGACATATCAGATTTTCCGAAAGCACAATCTTGCACTTTCATAAAGAACTGCTGAAACATGTTGATAAAGACAAATCTCACCGCGGAGAATACAAAAACAAAGAAAATAAAGTGATGATGATTGATGCTTCGGGCAAGCCGATTGGAACACTCTCTGACACAACTCCGGCATACCTTACGCCCAAAGAGATGCTGGAACTAATTGAATGGACGCAAAATACACTCAAAGAAAAGAAACACCACCCGCTTTTAATAATCGGCAACTTTATAGTTGAATTCTTGAACATCCATCCATTTGAAGACGGCAACGGACGGCTGTCGCGTATAATCACAAACCTGCTTTTATTAAAAGAAGGATACTTATATGCACCCTATGTTTCACACGAGAAATTGGTTGAGGATAGCAAACCCGAATATTATATGGCTTTGCGAAAAAGCCAGAAGACATTTAAAACCAAACATGAGAATATTATCCCCTGGCTGGGTTTCTTTTTATCTGTGTTCCTAGATCAATCAAAAATGGCCGTGGATTTATTATCGGCTGAAAACATTGAAAAGCTACTTTCACCAAAACAATTAGCAGTCTGGCAATATCTGTTATCCGTTACCGAGGCAACCCCTATAGAAATATCCAAAAAAGCAAAAGTCGCTCGACCCACCGTCAATCAAGCGCTTAACAAATTATTGTCATTTAAAAAAATAGAGCGCATCGGCTTGGGCCGCAGCACCCGCTATCGGAAGCTGTAAAAAAGAAAAGCCTCCGTGGTTAGACTTTGCTCACCACGAGGGCTAAAGCCATAAATCTATTAGAATCTTTTTTTAAGGCGCCAGTGTTGTTGTTGTCGCGTTTCCCTATAGGAGATCATCAAAGGAACTCGGATCCGGTTGCTGTCCATTCATATCAATAGGCGCATCATCTCTTATCAATTTCAATGTGATAGATTCACTTCCAACTCCATTTTTTACAGGCAAGTCAACTGCTCCAATAGCAAAAACATCACCAGAAGAATAAACTGGGGCTAAGGGGTTTGTAGTAAAAGACTCAAGAACAGGATCAGAAGAATCAACTGGGTTTATGGATCTTACAGCAATATAATAATGCTTGTCATTATAAACCACAAACCTGTTAAACCCAATAGTCCCGCCTTCTGAGACAGGGCTAACTTGGCTTTCTAAAAAGATATCTTTATCTGTATCTTTATCTCGCACATACACATCAAATTTAGATTCAATAGCTTTTCCATTATATTTACATCTAATCAAGGCAGTATAGGCTCCAATCTTAAGCTTTCTTCGCCTTGAAACATCTCCATGCCTTGGCTTCACCGGCATGGTCTTTGGCGCGGCCTCCAGATCCTCTATTCCAGGCACTGCTAGTCCTTCAATTTGATTTGATTCTACGCCCGATGTGTTTGCAGCACCAACATATCCACAACAAAGAAAACTCAGAAAAACAAACAAAACAATAATTTTTTTCATCTTTTTACCTCCCTTGTCTCGAGCGAGCCACGAAGTGGCGAGTCGAGAGACTGCCCCGAGGATAACGTAAAATAAGGTGTGCAAAATGACAGGAAAGAAAAAGCCATCGCAAGCCTCAAAACTGGTAAAATCATTACCAGGGATTAAAAATAAAGGAGGCAATACGATGGCAAAGACAACTGTAT
>JAYEOW010000027.1:0-14364 GCA_034723395.1 Candidatus Margulisiibacteriota bacterium | reverse complement strand
ATCGCGCTGTAGCCATCGTTCTCATTAGTTTTCACCTGGGTAACAACACAAGGGCCAGCCTCCAGCACTGTAACCGGCACTACATTGCCCGCTTCATCAAATATCTGGGTCATTCCTAATTTTTTCGCTAATATATTATCCATTTTATCATCCCATCTTTATCTCAACATCCACGCCGGAGGGGAGATCGAGCTGCATCAGCGCGTCTACCGTCTGCGGCGGAGGATCGAGAATATCGATCAGCCGTTTGTGGGTCCGGATCTCAAAATGCTCCCGTGATTTCTTATCAACGTGCGGCGAACGCAACACGCAGTAAATCTGTTTTTCGGTAGGCAGAGGGACCGGGCCCGACACATACGAACCTGCCCGTTTTGCCGTATCAACAATTTTGGCTGCCGACTGATCCAGGACCCGGTTATCGTAACTTTTTAATCTGATTCTAATTCTTTGTCTTTTTGCCATATTTTATTTCCCCTGTACCTTTTCAATTATTCCTTCTGCGATATTTTTTGGAACTTCGTTATATTCTGAAAATTCCATGCTGTAAGTCCCACGCCCCTGCGTTAGGGAGCGAAGCCCGGTTGCATACCCAAACATCATCGAAAGCGGGACCTTGGCCTTGATTGTTTGGGCCCCCTTATGGGCTTCCATCCCCTCAATCCTTCCGCGGCGGCTGTTTAGATCTCCCATTACCTCTCCCATATACTGTTCGGGAACAATTACTTCAACCTTCATTAAAGGTTCAAGCAGGACCGGTCTGCTTTTTAATACTCCGCTTTTAAAGGCCATCGAACCGGCAATCTTAAATGCGATTTCCGACGAATCGACTTCGTGATAAGATCCGTCGAACAGCGAAACTTTAATGTCGATCACCGGATATCCGGCAATAACTCCGGTCACCATTGCTTCTTTAATCCCGGACTCTACCGCCGGGATATACTCCTTAGGAATCGATCCCCCGACGATCTTATTTTCAAACTCAAAACCCTTACCAACTTCGGCCGGTTCGATATTGATCCAAACATGTCCGAATTGGCCGCGTCCGCCGGTTTGCCGGATGAATTTACCTTCGACTTCGGCTTTCCCGCGGATTGTCTCCCGATAGGCAACCTGCGGTTTACCCACATTTGCCTCTACTCTAAATTCTCTTAACAATCGGTCAACAATAATCTCCAGATGAAGCTCGCCCATTCCTGAAATAATCGTCTGGCCGGTCTCTTGATCAGATTTGATCCTAAAGGTAGGATCTTCTTCGGCAAGTTTAGCTAATGCAATTCCGAGCTTTTCCTGGTCCGCTTTGGTCTTTGGCTCGATCGCAACAAAAATAACCGGCTCCGGGAACTGGATCGCTTCTAATACTATCTGCTTATCCGGGTCAGAAAGGGTATCTCCGGTTGAGGTAAATTTCAATCCGACTGCCGCGGCGATATCTCCGGCATGAATCTCCGGAATCTCTTCCCGCTTATTGGCATGCATCTGCAGGATTCGCCCGACCCGCTCCTTCTTCTCTTTAACCGAATTATAAATATAAGAACCAGATTTTAAAACTCCCGAATATGCCCGGAAATAGGTCAATCGTCCGACATAAGGATCAGACATGATCTTGAAAGCAAGCGCGGAGAATGGTTCTTTATCATCCGCCTTTCTGATCACCTCTTCCCCGCTTTTTGGGCTAAATCCGACCACAGCCTTCTTGTCGATTGGTGAAGGGAGATAATCAATGATTATATCCAGCATCGGCTGTACCCCGCGATTTTTAAAGGAGGAGCCACAGATCACCGGGATAATCTTGGCCGCAATCGTCGCGTTCCTGATCCCCTTCTTTATCTCTTCCTTGCTCAGCTTTTCCCCGCCTAAATATTTTTCTAATAGTTTGTCATCGGTTTCTGCCGCCGCTTCCACTACTTTTTCATGATACTCTTCGGCTTTGGCTTTTAGGTCATCCGGGATCGGTTTGCGAGAAAATTCCATCCCCAGATCATCACCGTAAACGATCGCATCCATCTCGACCAGATCGACCATCCCCTGGAAATTATCTTCCGCCCCGATCGGCAACTGAAGCAGTACCGGATTGGCCATCAATCGCTCCCTAATCTGTTCGGCAACCCGATAAAAATCGGAGCCGACCCGATCCATCTTATTTACAAAAGCGATCCGCGGAACTTCGTAGCGGGTCGCCTGCCGCCAGACTGTTTCCGACTGCGGCTGAACTCCCCCTACCGCGCAAAAGATAACTACGACCCCGTCTAAAACGCGCAGCGACCTTTCGACTTCGACCGTAAAATCCACGTGGCCGGGAGTATCGATAATATTTATCCGATGATCCTTCCAGAAGGTAGTGGTGGCGGCAGAAGTGATCGTGATCCCGCGCTCTTTCTCCTGCTCCATCCAGTCCATGGTCGCGTTCCCATCGTGAACTTCGCCGATCTTATGCAGCCTTCCACTATAGAAAAGGACGCGTTCGGTCGTAGTAGTCTTGCCCGCATCGATATGCGCCGCAAAACCCATATTCCTGTATTTATCTATTGGATACTCTCTGGCCATTTTCTAATTTACCACCTAAAATGGGCAAAAGCCTTATTGGCTTCCGCCGTTTTATGCTTGTCATCTTTTTTCCTGATCGCTCCACCCTCGCCCTTGCTCGCCTCTATCAGTTCGGCAGCAAGATTATCAGCCATTGACTTTCCTTTTCGGTTCCGGGAAACTTCTCTGATCCATGACATCGCTAAGGCCTGGCCGCGAACCCTGGAAACTTCGACCGGAACCTGATATGTAGCGCCGCCTACGCGGCGCGCTTTCACATCGACTAATGGGGTAATGTTATCGATCGCTTTATTAAAGACCTCCATCGGCTCCTGCTTGGTCTTTTCTTTAACCAGTTCAAGCGCGCGGTAAACGATAGTTTCCGCTTTCGATTTTTTCCCTTTTAATACCAGCTTATTGATAAACTTTTGCAACACCACACTATCGTAAACTGGATCAGGAGGAATATCTTTTTTTACAACTTTTCCGCATCTAGGCACCGGCTTTCCCCCCTTTTGATTTTTGACGTTTAGCTCCATACTTCGACCGGCTCTGCTCTCTTCCTTCTACCCCGGTGGTATCAAAGGAACCCCTTACGATGTGATAACGAACTCCCGGAAGATCTTTTACACGTCCGCCGCGAACTAATACCACTGAGTGCTCCTGCAAATTATGGCCGATCCCCGGGATATAAGCGCTAACTTCGATCCCGGTAGTCAATCTTACTCTGGCAACTTTGCGCAGCGCAGAATTCGGCTTCTTTGGGGTAGTAGTATATACTCTGGTACATACCCCGCGGCGCAATGGCGCCCCCTTCAAAGCCGGGGTCCTCTTTTTATCTTTCTTTTTCGTTCTCCCCTTTTTAATCAACTGGTTAATTGTTGGCATCTATTCTTTCTCCTTAACTTTCGAATGTTCTTCCATCTGGCTCATGATCCCAACCGTTGGGACCAACTCGAGGAACCGGTATTCAGAAAAACCGGTGCCAGCAGGGATTAATTTACCAATGATTACGTTCTCTTTTAAACCATACATATCATCGGTCTTTCCATTGATTGCCGCATCAGTTAATACCCGGGCCGTCTCCTGGAAAGAGGCGGCTGAGATAAAGCTTTCGGTAGCCAGCGATGCTTTGGTAATACCCAAAAGGACTTCGGTTGCGGTCGCTATGTCACCCTTACCCTTTCCGTTGAGCTCTTCTAACCGGTTCTTCTCAATTAACTCTCCCGGTAAAAGGGTGGTCTTCCCCGGCTCGACCACTCTGACCTTTTTGGTCATTTGACGAACTATCACTTCGACATGTTTATCAGCAATCGTGACTCCCTGAGACCTATAAAGCTTTAATACTTCTTCTACCAAGAAAGATTGAACTGAGTTAACCCCTAAAATTCTCAACACATCGTGCGGGCTAACCGTCCCTTCGGTCAATTGGAACCCTTTTTCAACCTTATCATTGGTAATAACTCTTAACCGTGTTTCGTAGGGTACCAGATATTCCTTCCGCTCATCTTTGTCCCCGATCACAGTTACGGCACGGGCCCCTTCGCTCTCTTTTACTTCGATCGTTCCGTCAATTTCGGCCAGGATCGCAGAATTTTTTGGCCGGCGCGCTTCAAAAAGCTCCTCAACCTTCGGCAGACCTTGAATAATATCGCGGGTCTTGCTCGGATCACGGCGGATCGACTCTACCCGGGCGATAACATCATAACTATCAACCTTTTCGCCATCTCCGATAAAGATCCTTGATCCAGCGATGATCATAAAATTTTCACCCGGCGCGACAATGATATAATCTTTTTTCGCTTCGATCACTACTCCGGAAGATTTACAAACTACTCCAGCCGCGATCTCATCATCACTCTTCACCCGATCGCCAACTTTTACAAAAAGTTTGGCCTTACTCGGGACTTTATACTCCTTGGTAACCTTGGGACTGTAAACAAATACCTGGCCGTCTTTTTTGGCTACGAGTTCGCCGCGTTTTGAGGATGTTTCAAGGTCGATAAACATCAGCTTGCCGGCTGAACTTGAAATAACATATTCATAAGTCGGGTCGTAAAGGGCGATAGTTTCACCAGCGCCTACCTTCTGCCCTTCTTTTACCTTTAAGGTTGCCCCTACCGGTAATGGATACTCTTCTTTTTTATCCTTTATCTTTACATATATGGTGGTGCTGCGGGTTATTAACTTTTGTTTTTCACCCATCTCATCGGTAATCGCCTTGATCTCGATGCCATCCGCAAAATGGATCGTTCCGCCATGCTTGGTCTTAACCGATACTCCGGCCCCTTTGTGCAAGGCAACCCCTCCAATATGGAAGGTCCTCATCGTAAGCTGGGTTCCCGGCTCACCGATCGACTGGGCAGCAATGATCCCGACCGCTTCGCCAACATTGGTTTGGCGCAGGCTCGAAAGATCGAGACCGTAACATTTCTGGCAAAGGCCGCGCTTGGTCCTGCAAGTAAGCACCGAGCGGACATCAACTTTCTCGACCCCGGATTCATATATCTTTTTAGCGGTCGCCTGGTCGAGCATCTCCCCCGCCTTGGCGATCAATTCACCGGAAAGCGGGTCCGAAACATTTTTCGTAGGGATACGATAGACCAATCTTTGCCAAAGCGGAATAACCTCTTCGTATCCTTCGCGCAGGGTAGAAAGGACGATCCCTTCCTTGGTCCCGCAATCTTCTTCGGTAACCATGACGTCCTGCGCAACATCGACCAGCCGGCGGGTCAGATAACCCGAATCCGCTGTCCTTAGCGCAGTATCAACCAATCCCTTTCGCGCGCCGTAAGAAGAGATAAAATATTCGGTAACATTTAATCCCTCTTTAAAGTTCGCCTTGATCGGTATATCGATAATGTTTCCCGATGGATCGGCCATCAACCCGCGGATCCCGGCAAGCTGACGGACCTGTTGGATATTCCCTCGCGCGCCGGAGAAAGCCATCATATATACAGAATTTAGTTTGTTTAATTCCCCCAGCATGCTCTTGGTCACTTTTTCGGTAACTCCGCTCCAAATATCCAGCGACCTTATAAATTTTTCTTTGCCGGAGAGGGTTCCCGCCCGGAAATGACGCTCAAGATCGGCAACCTGTTTATTCGCCTTTTCAACAATCTCTTTTTTCTTTTTCGGGACCTGCATATCTTCGAGCGCGATCGAAACTCCCGCCAGGGTCCCGTATTTAAAGCCGAGGCGCTTGATCTCATCCGCGATCTGAGCGGTAATCGCGCTTCCGTAACGGTTATAACAGTCGGAGATCAACTTCTCCAGCTCTTTTTTGTTTAAGACCTTGTTAATGAATTTATATTCTTTGGCGATGCCCCTTTTCCTTAATACCCGGTTAAGGGTATAGTTGAATTTTATTCTTCCAACCGTCGTCTTAAGCATCTCGCCATTATGCCGGACCGAGATCTCGGACTGGAGATGGATCTCTCCCAGATCGTTGGCAACCATCGCTTCCCAGTCATTGGCAAAGATCATCCCCTTCCCCTGTAACGCAGCCTCATTATCGACGGTCAAATAATAGGTCCCCAAAACCATATCCTGGGTCGGAGTAATAATTGGCCGCCCGGAGGCAGGAGAGAGGACGTTGTTCGAGGCAAGCATTAAAATCCTTGATTCTACCTGTGCCTCAAAAAGAAGCGGAACGTGGACCGCCATCTGGTCGCCATCGAAATCCGCATTGAAAGCTGGACAAACCAATGGATGGATCTGGATCGCTTTACCCTCGACCAGCACTGGTTCGAAAGCTTGGATCCCTAATCGGTGTAGAGTTGGAGCTCGGTTTAAGAGCACCGGATGCCCCTTAATAACCTCTTCGAGAATATCCCAGACGATGATCTCCTTGCGTTCGATCATCCGTTTGGCTGATTTAACATTTTGCGCCGATCCGCGATCGAGCAATTTACGGATAACAAATGGCTTAAATAGTTCGAGCGCCATCCCTTTAGGCAACCCGCATTGGTGAAGTTTTAAGCTTGGACCAACAACGATAACTGATCGGCCGGAATAATCGGCGCGCTTACCAAGCAGGTTTTGCCGAAAACGACCCTGCTTCCCTTCAATAACATCGGTTAGCGACTTTAAAGGCCTGCCAGTTGAACCGGTAACCGCTCGTTTGCGGCGCCCGTTGTCGATCAGAACATCGACCGATTCCTGGAGCATCCGCTTTTCGTTGCGGATGATCATGTCCGGAGCGCCCATATTGATCATCTTTTTTAATCGATTGTTCCGGTTTAGCACCCGGCGATAAAGATCATTCAGGTCGGAAGTCGCAAAGCGTCCCCCTTCAAGCTGGACCATCGGCCGCAAATCTGGAGGAATGACCGGCAGATAATCGACTACCATCCACTCAGGTCGGTTGCTTGAGCGGTGGAAAGCCTCGACAACGCGCAGCCTTTTAATGATCTTCATCCTCTTTTGCCCGGTCGCTGTCTTGAGATCACGGTGAAGTTTGCTTACCATCTGGCCAAAGTCAATTCGCGACAGCATCTCTCTTACTCCGCGGGCTCCGGTCTCAGCCTTAAATTTATTACCATGCTTTTCGAGCGCTTCCTGATAATCAGCCTCACGCAGGATCTGGCCGACTTTCATCCGCTTTATCTCTCCTTTTATCTCGGTGACGATAAATGCATCATAATAAATAACCTCTTCAAGCGATCGAGTAGTAACATTTAATAGCAAGCTCATATATCCAGGGATCCCGCGCAGGAACCAGATATGAGCAACCGGTTCAACCAACTTAATATGCCCCATCCGCTCGCGCCTGACCCTTGAAGTTGTAACTTCAACTCCGCAGCGTTCACAAACAATCCCCCGATAGCGTACCCGGCGATATTTACCGCAGTGACATTCCCAATCTTTTACCGGTCCGAAGATCTTTTCACAAAAGAGCCCTCTCCGCTCCGGCTTAAAGGTCCGGTAATTAATCGTTTCAGGTTTCTCAACTTCACCATAAGACCAGCTTAATATTTTTTCCGGTGAAGCAAGCCCGATCCGAAGCATGCTAAAATCTTTTTCTTCTTTATTGGCCAGTGGCAAAGCTACACCTTCCTTTTCTTGCCGAATATACGGGGTTTACGCCCGGCAACTCGCTCTTCTTCGTCAATATTAATCTCTTTTCCAATCTTGTCCATCGTCTTCACGTCCAAACCTAAGCTGCGAAGTTCTTTGATCAACACTTTAAATGATTCAGGTACTCCCGGTTTACCCATTGACTTCCCCTTGATAATCGCTTCGTAGACGCGGGAACGGCCGATCACATCATCAGATTTCACGGTAAGCAGCTCCTGTAAGGTATGGGCAGCACCGTAAGCTTCGAGCGCCCAAACTTCCATCTCTCCGAATCGCTGCCCGCCGAACTGGGCCTTTCCGCCCAACGGCTGCTGGGTAATTAGTGAGTAAGGGCCGGTCGATCGGGCATGCATCTTATCGTCAACTAAATGGATCAGCTTCATCAGGTACATATAACCAACAGCAACTTTTCTCCCAAAGGGTAATCCTGTTCTTCCGTCACGAAGCTCCACCTTGCCGCTGCTTTCCAGCCAGGGGGCATTTGCTTCGGAAACCGCTTTTTCTAATTCCTGCTCAACCAGCTTGATCGAAGCATCTTCTTCGATCATTTCATCGAACGCGGGAATCTTATATTTATGATTTAACAATTTTCCGGCGTGGCCGAGCAGTAGTTCAAAGATCTGCCCAATGTTCATACGCGAAGGGACGCCGAGCGGATTTAAAATAACATCCACGGGCGTTCCATCCGGCAGATAAGGCATATCCTCTTCGGGCATGATCCGGGCAATGACCCCTTTGTTCCCGTGACGCCCCGCCATCTTGTCGCCAACGCTAACTTTTCTCATCTGCGCCAGGTAAACGCGGACCAATTCGTGAACGCCCGGAGGAAGTTCGTCCCCATTTTCACGCGAGAACGATCTTACACTAATCACCATTCCACGCTCGCCCGGAGGAACACGCAGTGAAGAATCCCGCATATCGCGCGCTTTGTCGCCAAAGATCGCGCGGAGCAATTTTTCTTCGGCTGGAAGCTCGGTCTCCCCTTTTGGCGTAACTTTCCCGACTAAAACATCGCCAGGATTAATTTCGGAACCTGAAACAATAATCCCCCGCTCGTCCAAGTTGGCCAGGGACTCTTCGCCAACATTTGGGATCTCTCTGGTTATCTCTTCCATCCCCAACTTAGTTGCTCTTACCTCAACCTCTAAACGTTGGACGTGAATAGATGTAAATAGATCTTTTTTCACTAATTTTTCGGAAAGGATAATAGCATCTTCGTAGTTATAGCCTTCCCACGGCATTAGCGCGACTAAAACGTTTCTGCCTAACGCTAACTCACCATGGTCGGTAGCTGAACCATCGGCTAACATATCACCGCTCTTTACCGTTTCGCCAACCGATACTCTCGGTCTTTGGTGGACTAAAGTATCCTGGTTGCTTCGGCTAAAGGTCATAAGCTTATAGATATCTTTCTTTTTATTCGATCGCTGGACAACAATCTCATTAGCATCAACTTTAACGACCTTTCCTGAATTATCAGCCTTGACCAGGGTCCTTGAATCCCTTGCGACCTTCCCTTCCAGGCCGGTGCCAACGATCGGCGCGTCCGGAAGGATAATAGGGACTGCCTGACGCTGCATGTTCGCGCCCATTAAGGCTCGGTTCGCGTCGTTGTGTTCGAGGAATGGGATCATCGCGGTGGTGATCCCGACGATCTGTTCTGGAGCTACGCTTACATAATCTACTTCCTGGCTGGGGGCAAAAATGAATTCCCGTTTATAACGGACCGGGACCTGATCTTCGGTAATTTTGCCCTTATTATCTAAGCGTACATCACATGAAGCGATCTTATAAAGGTCTTCAATATCAGCAGTTAAATACTCAACTTTCCTGGAGACAACTCCCTTTTCAACTTTCTGATAAGGGGTTTCAATAAATCCGTACTTGTTTACTCTAGCATGGGTAGCTAGCGATCCGATCAATCCGGCGTTCGGACCCTCCGGAGTTTCGATCGGACAGATCCTTCCGTAGTGTGAAGGATGGATGTCGCGAACTTCAAACCCTGCCCGCTCACGGCTTAAGCCTCCCGGACCTAACGCGGAAAGTCTCCGCTTATGGGTTAGTTCGGCCAATGGATTGGTCTGGTCCATAAATTGGGAGAGCTGGCTCGACCCGAAAAACTCTTTAACCACCGCCTGTAAAGGTCTAATGTTAATAAGCTGGCTGGGAGTAACAACTTCATCCCCCTTTATCATCATCTGCTCTTTTACCAAACGCTCGATCCTGGTTAAACCTACCCGAACCTGCCGCTGAAGCAGTTCGCCGATAGATCTGACCCTTCGGTTCCCCAGGTGATCGATATCGTCGGCAATCCCCTCTCCAGAATTTATCTTGATCAGGTATTTAACCATAGCCAGAATATCCTGCTTGGTTAGGACATGCTTATCATCCGGAACATTTACCCCAAGCTTACGGTTCATCTTGTATCGGCCCACTCTGCCGAGATCGTAACGGCGTGAATTAAAGAAAAGATTGTTGATATAGATCTGCGCACCTTCCTGGGTGACCGGGTCGCCGGGCCGCAGGCGTTTATATACTTCGATCAATGCTTCCTCTTTGGGAAGGATCGGGCACTCTTTAAGCGACCTTCTCCGGAATTCGCCTTCGGACAAAGCTTTTAAGATTTCATCTTCGGAACAGCCGATAGCAGCAAGAAACATGGTTACCGGGATCTTACGTGTCCGGTTGATGCGGGTAAAGATCGTCCCCGACGCGTCGGTTTCGAGCTCTAACCAGGCACCCCGATCCGGAATTACGGTCGCGTAAAAGAACGGTTTAGTCATCTTCTCCGTCTTACGCGCACCCCGGAAATAAACTCCCGGGGATCTTACCAGTTGGGTAACAATAACCCTTTCTACCCCATTCATAATGAAAGTTCCGCGCTCAGTCATCATCGGGAGATCCCCAATAAAAACATCTTGAGACTTAACCTCTTTGGTCTTTTTATTCAACAAACGGGCCTCAACCTTTAACGGTAAGGCATAAGTCGTCTCACGGATCAAACAATCTCGCGGGGAGTACTTCGGCTTGCCAAAGGTATATTTACCGCTGAAAGTTAACTCCAACTTCCCCTCATATCCTTTGATCGGAGAAATCAGCTTTAATTCTTCGGTTATACCCTCTTCCAAAAAGACCCTAAAGGATCCTTTTTGCAGATCTAAAAGATCTGGCGCGGGTGCCGCAGCCTTACGGGTAAGATCTATTGTCTTTGCTTTTTTTGTCATTATTTAACTTCTACCTTCGCTCCTTCAGCCTCGAGCTTTTTCTTAATCTCTTCAGCTTCTTCCTTTTTCACTCCCTGTTTAACCGGTTTTGGCGCAGTATCAACCAGCTCTTTAGCCTCTTTCAACCCTAAGCCGGTAACTTCGCGCAGAACCTTTAAAACCTGGATCTTCTTCGCGCCTGCACTTGTCAAGACGACGTCAAATTCATCCTTAACCTCAGCAGCTTCACCGCCTGCCGCGACGCCGCCCATCACGACCGGAGCTGCCGCAGAAACACCGAATTTATCTTCTAATTTTTTAACTAGATCTGCCAATTCCAATACCGTCATTTGCTCAACAGATGTTAAAATTTCTTCTACCTTTGCCATTTACTTCACCTCCCTTTATCTCGAGTTTATCGAGAGACTTTTTTCTCTTTTACTGCATTTAATGCATAGACTAATTTACGGATGGTCCCCGCAAGAGTGTTAACCAGGCCGCAGATCGGCGCCTGGAATCCACCAACAACCTTGGCCAGTAATACCTCTCTCGAAGGGAGCTTCGCAATTTCTGAAATAGCTTTCTTATCAACGATCGCTTTTTCAAAAATTCCGACCTTGATCTCGCCCTTCTCGTTGTCTTTAACAAATTCGACCAGATTTTTTAGCGGCTCTACCGGGTCTTCATTCCCGATCAATAATGCGGTCGGTCCGGCGAGATGTTCGTCCAATCCCTGAAATCCTGCCGCTTCTGCCGCTCTTTTGATCAAACTGTTCTTAACGATCTTATATCCTGCTCCGTTCTTGTGGAGCGCTTTGCGAAGCTCGGTGATCTGTTTTACCGAGACTCCGCGATAATCAGAAAGGACGATAATGTTGGATTGTTCGATCTTATCCTTTAGGTCCTTAACAACTTTCTTCTTCGTTTCTACCGCTTTTTGTGCCATGATTATATTTCCTTGCTCTGTTTATCGACGGTCGATTTATGGTCAATCTTAATTCCGGGGCCCATGCTGGACGAGAGGGTGATCGATTCGATATAATTCCCCTTTAACCCGCTCGGCTTCATCTGTATGATCGCAGTTAAAGCCGATGAAAAATTCTTTACCAGCGCATCCGCATCAAATGAAACTTTCCCTAATACCATGTGTAAAGCGCCGGTCTTATCCATCCTGAATTCGACCTTGCCCCCCATAAATTCTTTTACCGTTCTTGCCACATCCTGGGTTACGGTCCCGGTTTTTGGATTTGGCATCAAACCTTTTGGGCCTAACATCCTGCCAAGCTTACCAACCGCCCCCATCATATCCGGGGTAACTACTAAAACATCAAAATCGAGAAACCCCTTTTGGATCTTTTGCACCAGATCGTCACCGCCGACAACCGCGGCTCCCGCATCTTCGGCTTCCTTAATTTTGTCTTCCTTAACGATCACCGCGACTCTCTTCTTTTTCCCTGATCCTCCAGGCAGCATAACCGTTCCCCGGATGGCATGTTTTTTAGGATCGACGCCAAGCTTCATCGCCAGGTCGATTGATTCATCAAATTTTGCAAAAGCGGTCTGTTTTGCTAAACCGATCGCCTCTTTGGGAGAATACATCTTACCTTTTTCGATCAGTTTAGTTTTTTCGCTATATTTTTTTCCGTTTACCATCTTATTTCTCTACCGTTATCCCCATATTACGGGCAGTCCCTTCAATTATTCTTGAAGCAGCCTCAACGTCATAGGCATTCAGGTCGGGAAGCTTGGTCTCGGCAATCTCTTTTATTTTCGCTTTGGTCACCGAACCGACCTTGTTTTTATTAGGAACTCCCGAACCTTTCTCGATCCCGGCCGCTTTGCGTAAAAGTTCTGCTGCAGGCGGGGTCTTTAAAACAAATGAGAAAGAGCGATCTTTGTAGACCGATATTTCGACTGGAACAACAATATCGCCCTTATCTTTCGTAGCTGCGTTGTACTGCTTGCAGAAATCCATAATATTTAGGCCGTGTTGACCCAGCGCCGGGCCGATCGGAGGGGCCGGATTGGCCTTCCCTGCCGGGATCTGCAATTTGATTTTTACTAATACTTCTTTTTTCTTCTTCTTTGCCATGACTAAATAATCTTCTGAGCGTGTTCAAAATTAACTTCGACGGGGGTATCCCGGCCGAAAATATTAATGAGCACCTTCATTTTCCCCTTACCAACATTAACTTCGTCAACTGTTCCGGTATAACCGCGGAAAGGACCAGAAATTACCCTGACCCCCTCGCCTCTTTCAAAAGTGATCTCCAATAATTTCTCTTCCTTGCCTAACTGTTTCAGTACCCGCTGCATCTCCCGGTCGGAAACCGGGGTTGGGCGCACTTTGGTCCCGATAAAACGCGCTACCCAGGGGGTATTGCGGATATTGAACCAAGATTCATCATCGAGGACCATTTCGAGGAAGACATAGCCGGGGAACATCTTTTTGACCTTCTCCACTCTCTTCCCGCCTTTGATCTCTACGATCTCTTCGGTCGGAACCAGGCACTGAAAGAGCTTGTCTTTCAGTTTCTTCGATTCAATAGTCTGATCAACCGCTTGCTTAACCTTATCTTCCTGTCCGGTCAAGGTCTGGATCACATACCATCTCTTGTCTACAACCGTTGGATCTTCCGCCTTTTCCTCTTCCTTAACTTCTTCTGTCGGAGAAGCAGGCTCTTCAGCCTTAGCCTCTTCAACTGGAGGAACAGATTCCGCTGCCGGAAGAGCCTGCTCCGAGCTCTGTCGAGGGGTTGCCTCTTCAGCCGGTTTGTTCTCATTTTGTTCTCTAGGTTCTGGCGCGTTTTGCTTGTTTTCTTCTTCCATAATTACTTTATCAAAAATCCAAACACTTTCACAAACGTAAGATCAATCAACATAACATAGAGACCGGTCAAAAAAACCAGGAATAAAATAATTATGGTTGCAGCCGTAACGTACTTACGATCTGGCCAAACTACCTTTTTTGTTTCCGCCCGCGTTTCCTTAAAAAACCTAACGAGCTGCCCGAACTTATCCTTCATTCCCTAATTCCTATCCCTCATCCTTAATTTGGCGGGTCTGCCCCGACTCGAACGGGGAGTCCCGGTTTTGGAGACCGGTGGTTTGCCATTAACCGACAGACCCAGCCCCATTACCACATCTTATTTTTTCTCTTTATGCTTAGTATGTTTACGACACCAATTACAAAATTTTAAAAGCTCTAAACGCTCTTTGGTATTCATTTTGTTTTTTGTCGTCGTATAATTCTCTCTCTTACAAACCGTACAAGCTAATGTTCTAATTTCTCTCATAAAATAAAAACCTCGGAGGGGCCACAAAAACCCCTCTCCAAAAACTCCATTTAATTTTTGGCAAAAAAGCCGCAAATTTCTTTAGGTGAACGAAATGTTATTCTACAACAAAAAGTGGGGTGCTGTCAAGAGGAAATTGGCTCCTCAGCAAAAAGTGTGCCAAACTAAACCTCCTAGATAAGTAATGGGAATAAACGCCAGCATCATTTTTCTGATGTAAATTTGGACATTGCGAAAGCCGAAACTTAACCGTTTGATCATTT
>JAYEOW010000026.1:0-40821 GCA_034723395.1 Candidatus Margulisiibacteriota bacterium | reverse complement strand
TTCATAAATCACCCTCTTTGAAAATTTTCTTACCAAAAGCGTGATAACCAACACGGCAAACACCAGGGTCAACGATCCCGCCCAGGCCTGCGCGTGCCACTCGGTAAATGGCGATATAGCGTAATTGTAAATTTGTACGGTCATCGATGACATTGGTTGGTCAATCCTAAAATTCCAATACATATTATTAAAGGCAGTAAATAATAAAGGGGCGGTCTCCCCCATGATCCTGGCAACCGCCAGCATTATTCCGGTAAAAATACCGCTCCAGGCAGTCTTAAACACTACCCTGATCATAACTTTCCATTCGGGGATCCCTAAAGCAAGCCCCGCTTCATATAAGCTGCGCGGGACCATCCTGATCATCTCTTCGGTCGTTCTGGTAACGGTCGGGACCATGATCATCCCAAGGGCAAATCCGCCCGCAATGGCCGAGAACCGTTTCATAGTCAGGACGATCAGGACATAGGCAAAGATCCCGATCACAATACTGGGAATACCTGATAAGACATCTGCGGCATAGCGGACAAAGAAGCCTCGTTTACCGCTGCCAAATTGCGCCAGCCAGATCCCTCCTAATATCCCGACCGGCAACCCCACCAAACACGACAACGCAACAATAATAATTGTCCCCACAATTGCATTTCCCATTCCCCCTCCTGGATCCCCCACCGGCGCCGGCAATTGGGTAAAGAAATTAAGATCGATCGCTCCGATCCCTTTAACAAAAACATAGCCGATGACCGAAAACAACGGCACGACTGCTATTACTGCGCAGCAAAGGATCGCTATTAAAAATATCTTCTCTTTTATCTTCCGTATCTGATCGATGTTTTCCATACTATAAATCTCGCAAAACCATTAACTATAATTGTCATGACCAACAAGACCAACGCTAATTCGATCAATGCTGATAAATTAACATCCGATACCGCTTCGGCAAATTCGTTCGCGATAACCGAGGCTATTGTATAAGCCGGGGCAAAAAGTGACGGGGAGATCCTGGGCGTATTGCCGATCACCATTGTAACCGCCATCGTTTCCCCCAAAGCACGGCCAAGCCCCAAGATTATTGACCCTATAATTCCCGATTTTGCCGGCCCAAAAACAGCCAGCTTAAAACCCTCCCATTTTGTAGCTCCTAGAGCGCAGGCCGATTCCCGCAAGCTGTTGGGCACCGACTGAAAAACCTCTCTCGAAATTGCGGTGATCGTCGGCAGGATCATGATCGCTAAAATAACGCCGCCGGTAAGCATGCTCGGCCCGGAAAAAGCACCTAGGAACAGTCTTCCCAACCATGGGCCGAGAACAAATATTCCCCACAAACCGTAGACGACTGACGGGATCGCCGCCAGTAGTTCAACCATTACCGCAAGATATTCTTTAAACCTTGATTGGGAAACCTCGGAAAGATAAATTGCGCACCCCAAGCCCAACGGAACAGCAATCAATAGGGCGATCAGCGAGGAGACAATTGTCCCGTAAATAAAAGGGAGCGCACCGTAAACATCTTTAAGCGGATCCCAGGCAGAGCTAAACAGGAATCCCCATCCAAACTCACTAAATGAAAGCCGCGACTGATCAATTAAAATAATAACCAGCGCTAAAAGGAACAAGGGGATGCTGGCCGCAAAGAAGAAGGTGAAATTTCTAAACCAGCCATCCCCTTGAATATTACGTTTCAATATTTCCTACCACATCCAATACTTTTTCCCGCACCGGCTTTGGCAGCGGAGCATAAAGCAGCTCTGACGCGTACTTTTGCCCGTCGGTTAATATCCAGTTCAGATATTTTACTAGTAGTTTCCCTTTGGCCGGATTCTTCTGCACCTTATGGACCAAAAGCCAGGTCATCCCCACAATTGGATACGACCTATCGCCTGGCGCATTTGTAAGGTTGAGGCGGAAATCCCCCGCATTTACCATTTTTTTAAGCTTTTTAGACTTAAGCGCCCCCGCCGCCGCGGCAGAGGTAGAATCGATGGTCGGCTTTATAAATTTCCCAGCTTTATTCTTCAATGCTATGACCGGCAGGTCATTTTTTATCGCATAAGAAAGCTCGGCATAACCGATAGCGCCCGGATTTGTACTGATCAACCCGGCAACCCCGGCATTCCCTTTTCCGCCTAATCCGGCCGGCCAGGCAACCGCCTTCCCTTTTCCAACTTCAGCCGCCCATTTCATACTTCTAGCCATATAAGTGGTAAAAATACTGGTAGTCCCGCTTCCATCACTACGGTGGACAACCGTAATATTTTTATTAGGGAGATCCTCATTTGGATTTAATTCGGCGATCGCCGGATCGTCCCATTTCTTGATCTTTCCCATAAATATGTCAACCATGGTTTCCAAATCCAAACGAAGATCAATCCCCGGAAGGTTATAAGCAATTGCAACTGCTCCCATCACAGTTGGAATATGGTAAACACTTTCTCCTCCATTTTTACACGCCTTTGCAATCTGTTTATCCGTCATCGGGGCATCCGAACCGCCATAATCGGTGATCCCTACGGTAAATTGGCGAATCCCTCCTCCTGAACCGATCCCCTGATAATTAACCTTGATCCCCGTCTTCTGCGAAAAGATCTTGTTCCATTTCATATAGATCGGATACGGGAAAGTGGCCCCTGCCCCATTTAATACCGCGGCAGAAGCAGCGCCGATCATTAACATCGCGGCTACCGATAACACAATTAATTTCTTTAACATTTTAATTCCCTCCTACCATTTAATCCGGGTATGGATCGCGACCTTTTTAGAATTGTCCGCGCTGTTCTTGGTCTCATGCTGATAATCCAGCGCGAGCTTGACGTTTTTGCCCCAATTATATTCCACGCCCGCGATCCGCAAGACATAGTCGCTGCCAGATTTCTTATAATTATCGATGCGGGCGAAAGCATTGGTATCCTGACACACTTGATATTGCCCACCAACAGAAAGCCCACCATTGGTGCTTTCTAACTGATTAGCATATTCGGCGTAGGCAATTCCTTTAGCCGGCTTGCTAAAAGCGTAAGAGACCATGGCGGTTGCTTTTTTGGCAAGCCCGCTGGTATCTAAACTGCTTAGTGGAACATCTTCAACTAAAAAACCAACCGCAGTTGTTATGTAATCCTTTTTGCCCCAGCGCACCGGTTCGGTCTTAAGGGTTAAGCCGATATCCTTGCCTCCGTTTGATTCGGCTTTCTTGTATCCCGAACCGTTCATGAGGAGCGCATGATAGCTGACCTTGTTAAGATAAGGAATTTCAAAATCGGCAAAATCAAGTGTCCCTAAAGCGGCCAAACCAAGATCCGCAGAGCTGAATAGTTTATACTTATCAGTCATGGTTTTCGCAACATAGCGGAACTTCCAGTTTTTCTGCATAAAATCGATCCAATGGGTAGCAGATTGGCCAACCCGGAGAGTTTGCAGCCCGATATACGGGACATTTAATCCCCCAATATCAAAGTATGCATACTTAAGGTAAACCTGCATGCGGGTATCGGTATCAACATCCTGGCCGGAAAAATCTACAGCTTCAACATATGTCTCCCTGCCTATATCAGTAGTAAACCTGACGGCGGTATCCTGGTTTAATTTCTTTTTATAATCCAGGTACACACGGCTGATATCAAATTTGTTAACTGAGTCATCTAACAGGTCTTTCTGGTAATAGATATAGGCCCGGCCGGCAACTGTCGCCCCTTTGTTAGCGACCTTATCTGTTCCCTTGATCTGACTATTTAGGGCGGCAATTGCATCGGTCACTTCTTCTTTCAATTCGTCTATCTGCTTCTGCAATGCATGATTGCCTTTCTCTAACCCTTCAACTTTTTTCCCGTCTTCTTTCGTCTTGCCAGCCTTTTCCATTTTTACGATCCTGGATTTAGCGTCATTAATCAGCCCCTCCAATAAATTTACGCGATTAGTATCCCCCTGTGCTTTGGATTCCGCTAATTTTACTTCCAGAGACTGCGCGTAGGCCTTTACTTTTTCCAGGCTTGCAGCATTAGCAACCGGCGACAGGACCGCGAACGTAAACAACAAAAACATTATAAAAACTAATACTTTTTTCATTTTTCCCTCCTTATCGTCAACAAACTCGATCTTTATTTATCTGCGCCTATCACCTCCACAACCTTCTTCGGATAGAATTATCCCAAAGGGTGATTAAGGTTTGATGAAAGGAGTGTTACAGGAGTGTAAATCTTTTAGGCTGGTTCAATTATGCGGGCAGGGAAAAAGTAAGCGTAAATTTTGATCCCATATTTATATCGCTTTCTACCAAGATGGTCCCATTATGGATATTAACCACATGCTTTACAATGGAGAGCCCTAGTCCGGTCCCCCCTTCATCTCGCGATCTGACTTTATCTATCCGATAGAATCTCTCGAAAATACGTGATTGATGCTCTTTAGGGATTCCAATCCCGGTATCTAAAACTACGATCTTAATCGTTTCCCCATCCCTGCGGCAAGAGACCTCTACTTTCCCGCCGGCATCCGTATAATTTATCGCATTATCCAGCAAGTTAAGGACTGCCCGGTAAACATGGTCTTCTATCCCTGAGATAAAACACCCATTAATTTTACAGTTCACAACCAGTTCAACCCTTTTCTTCTTCGCTTTCTCCGAAACCGTCTCTACTGTTCGGTTAACTATCTTCCCGATATCTATCTTCACAAAAGGCCCCAATCCCCTCTTGGATTCGAGCCGGGATATTTCAAGGATGTCATCAATTAGTGCGGAAAGGTTGATCGCATGCTTGTCGATTTTTTGTAAAAACTGCATATTATTCTTTTTATCCTCAATCCCCCCGTTTATTAAAGTCTCAACGTAATTACGGATTGAGGTCAACGGGGTTTTTAGTTCATGCGAAACATTTGCCACAAATTCAGATCGGTATTGTTCAAGCCTTCTCATTTCTGTAACATCATAAAGCACGCAAACAACTCCCAACAGATCCCCTTCATCGGTTCGGATCGGGCTGGCGTGCGCCACAACCGACCTCTCTTCAGGAGAAATCAAATTTATCTCCCTGTTCACCGCCCGGCTCGTTTTCAATGTCTCTTCGATCAGGTCCGCTATCTCATTATTGCGTATCCCCTCCCTAACCCTCTTGCCGACTATTTCGGGTTCGATCACTTCAAACATCTTTTCAATAACGGGGTTCGCGATTATTAACTTCCCATCGCTTCCCACCGCCAGCACCCCCTCCGACATACTGGAGAGGATCGTAATGATCTGCCCCTGTTCCATTTTTAGATCGCGGAAAGCGCCTGCCAAACGATAGCTCATCTGCTCGATCGATTCTTCAAGCTTACCGATCTCAAACCCTGATTTTCTAACAATCGTCTGCGGATACTTCCCATCAGCAATTTTCTTTGATATTTCTGAAAGCCGGATGATCGGGTCTGCGAACCACCGTGAAAACATCATGCTTAAAATGATTGCGGTTATTAGCGCGGCTGCGAACGCGACCGCCATCGATTTTTGGATATTGATTACCAGATCAGTTGCATAAGTGGCCGGAATAGAAAGCCGAAGATAACCTAAATCTTTGATTGGCACAGCAACATAAATTAAGTTCTTCCCCAGCGTCGCGCTAAAACGGATCGACCTCCCCCTCCCCTCTCTCTCTGCCTGAACAACCTCAGGGCGATCGGCATGATTTTCTAATTCACTTATTTTAGCAAAAGGGGTGGCAGAATCTGCCAAAACTTTCCCATCTTTTGCGATAATCGTTACTCTGCCGCCAGATAACTTCCCTGTTGTAATTACATTTTTTTGTAACACAGAGCTATTTAATCGTTTCTCCAAAATATCTGTATATTTGCCCTCTTCTAGCGCTATTTGTTTAAACAATTCACTGCTGATCTGGTTGATCGCCGCGGCGCGGATACGCGGGGTCGCTAAAATAGCAAAAATCAAAAGAACCAGAATGACCAGGCCGATAAATGTAATAAAAAGCACGGATTTTAATGTCTTAAACATTATTCTTTAAATTTATAGCCGACCCCCCGCAGGGTTTGGATATGTTTGCCGGCTTTTTTCCCTAGTTTCTCCCGCAAGCGGGTAACGTGGACATCCACCGTGCGAGTCTCGATCGCCACTTCTATCCCCCATACCTGATCGAGCAGTTTATCACGGCCGATAGCTTTATCTTTATTTTCGGCGAGATATTGGAGCAGAGTAAATTCTTTAGCGGTAAGTTCGATCGGCTTCCCGGCAGCTTTTATTTCGTGTTTTTCAATATCGATTTCCAGATCCGAAAACCTCAAGACCGGATTTTTGGACAATTCTTTTGATCCATATCTTTTAAGGATAGTTTTGACCCGGGCGATAAGCTCGCGTATGCTAAATGGTTTGGTCATATAATCGTCCGCCCCAAGTTCCAATCCCAACACTTTGTCCAATTCGGCGCTTTTAGCAGTAAGCATGATAATCGGAATGTTCCTTGTGGACATCTCTTTCTTAAGGATCTTACATACTTCAAGGCCTTCGATCACCGGGAGCATTAGGTCGAGGATAATTAGATCGGGTAATTTTTCGCGGGCGACTTTTAACCCCCGCTTTCCATCGTTAGCTTTTGAGACAGAATAATTTTCCTTCTTGAGATTATACTCAAGCGCTTCAACGATATCTTTTTCATCTTCAATTATAAGGACCTTGCTCATGCCTTTCTATTATAACACCTCTTCCTAAAAAACTTAAAAAAACCGGCATAAGGATGCTTCTCCATATTATTTAAACCAGACTCATTCCAAACCTCAATCCTTTCCATGCATAAATATACATATACATCTCGTGAGTACGACCGGATAATTTCATGCATCCGTTTAAATATCTCTATCCTGATCGGCTTAAAATACCTGATCTTCCCATCCTCTCCCAGCTCCATTTCCTCCCAGGTGATACAAGAATGGAAAAAACGTTTCTTAATAATATCTTTTAGCTCCGGAGGTGAGCGAAGCGCTCCTAAACTTATCCAGGCAATATTTTCTGGATCGATATTTGAAAATATAAGATCTATCACTCCTTTATAATCTTCCTCCCATCCAGAATAGTGAATGATCGGATCAAAGTGGAAAGCGACCGGATAGCCAGCAGCTGAACATCGCTTGGCTGCGTTAATTCTTTCAGCCAGCGGGACTGATCCCTCCTCATCGCTTTTAACTATCTTCTCCGGATTGACTGACCAGGCGAAGATCGACTTGCAGTTATGGTTTAGATTTTGATTAAGAAGATGATCAACTTCGGCACTTTTAGTCTTGAGTTCCAGTAGATGTTTATCTTGACCGGCAAAGAATTCTATTAGCTTCTGGGCAAACGGGACCTTTTTATCCAATGCTAAACTATCAGAATATTGCCCAGTCCCGATCCTTAAAGGCTCCTTGGCCGATTTCATATATGCCGAAAGCTGATTTAGGATATCTTCTTCATTATCATAAACAACGATCTCGTCCTTACCATAGAAGGTGTGGAGAAAACAGTAGCTGCAGTTATATGGGCAGCCGAGAATATGGCTGATATTGACATAATTACAAGAAATGTGCCCGACGGCACAGGGACAGGGACGGACCACAGGCCGCTTTACTTTTTTTATATACTTTATCTTCTTTTCAGATTGAGTGGACAATAAACTTTACCGCCTTTTTTATCTTTTCTCTCTCTTTTTGTGTCTTTGTCTGATAAAAAGGTTTGGTTAGCGGGAGGTCGGTAACAATAAAAGCTGAACCGGCGAAGATATTTACTTTTCTCGCTGCTTTATAGAAAGATTGTGCCTCAAAATCTATCCCGATCACTCCTTTTTTCCTCAGAACAACCATATTCGTTCTGGTTTCGTCATGGATCGATTTTAAAGAGCAAATCTCTTTTGCTTTATCAGGAAGGACAACATCTCCGATCTTCAAGCCTTTAGCAATCCCGCCAATCGCGCCGATAAATATAATATTTTTGCATTTTGATCCTTTTAATAGAACGATCAGATCATGAACCGCACTTTGGGTCATCGGCGTTTTAATAAAGGTCAGGTTCTTAAAGTTCGCGACCAGGTAACTGAGGACTGATTTATAATGATTCCCCTTCTCCCCGAATTCCGCCTCAAACTGCTTTGGATAGATTATCGGGGAGATGACTACTGTTCCTCTAACCGATTTTGGTTCTACTCCGAAAAAAGCTTTAAATAACTTATTATTCATACCTTTTTTAGTTTCCAACGGCCAGTTTGAAACCATGCCGTAGTAATAATCGCCTGGACAACGTACGCTGCCAGCACCGCAAACCAGATCCCCTCCACTCCAAACCTGGGGATCCGTGATAAAAATATCGCCAGCGGAATCTGGACCAGCCAGAGGGCAATAAAAGTAAAGATTAATGGAGACATGGTATCTCCTGCCCCGGATAAAGAACGGTTGAATATTAGTGAAAAGGCGATAAAGACATATCCCCAGGCAGTTATTTGTAAAAAGCTTGTCCCCATCCTTATAACCTCCGGATCTTCGTTAAAGATCATAATCAAATTGGGCGCTAAAGCTACAAACACAAAGGCCACTGTCATCATAAAGATAGAATAGTATGCTACGGTCGTCCAGGCACTGCGCGACGCCCGCTCCGGCTGCCTCGCTCCCAGGTTCTGGCCAACCAGTGTCTGCGCCGCCATCCCCATCGCAAAACCCGGCATCATCGCCACCATAAAAAGGCTGATCCCTACCCCATAAGCGGCTATAGCAGTGGTACCAAAACCGGCAACAACCGCGATCAAGGCTATCCCTACTAATCCCCGGAGCGTCATCTGCGCCGATGCCGGAATACCGATCTTTAATATCCTCCACATTGTATCCAGATGAACTTTTAAATCTTTTATCCGTACGTGCACGCGCGATCTTCCCCGAAGCAATACCTCCAGAGCGATCACCGCGCCGATCCCGCGCGAAAAAACGGTCGCCCAGGCGGCGCCATTTACTCCGAGCCGGGGAAAGATCCCGATCCCGAATATCAGTAGAGGATCGAGGACTATATTTAATATAGTAGAAAGCCCCAAAATAAGCATTGGCGTGGTCGCATCGCCGGCCCCATGCAGGATTGAGGCGATCGAGAACATATAGACCAATACGATGATCCCTCCGAAGGTAATCTGCAAGTAACCGGTCCCGACTTGAATTACTTCGGCACTTGCTCCCAGGATCTTTAGCATCCACGGTGATAGAAGAAAACCGGCAACTCCAAAGATGATCGAGCCGATAAAGACCAAGATGATCGACTGCATGGCGACATTATTCGCTTTATCCTTATTTTTCTCTCCGATCGCCCGGGAGATCAGGGCGGTCGTCCCCGCGCCGATCCCGATCATTAGAAACATCAGGATCATGATGATCTGGCCGCTCATCGCGACCGCCGCTAAAGCGACCGGGCCTAATCGTCCGACGAAAGCCATATCAACCAGGTTAAAAGCGGATTGAAAAACGTTGCTGATAATCATCGGAATTGCCAGGATCCAGATCGCTTTTGAGATCGAGCCCGCAGTCAAATCTCTCTCTCTTTGAAAATGATGAATTATTCTCTTGATCATCTATGATATAATACCACACGTTGTGCGTTTTATTCTAATCACTCTAATCCTTATGGTTCTAGCAACTCCGCCGGGAGGATCGATCAATCGCCTCTGGAATATCCCTTTTGACAGCATAAAATCAAAAACAGTTAAATCTTATAGCTACGATTCGGCACAGGTAGAAGAGATCAAATACCGGAGCCGCGATTATAAAGGTAATCCGGTCTGGATATTCGGTTACTACGTTTACCCTAAGAGCAAAAAAGAATTACCGGCGATCCTGTTGGTCCATGGCGGCGGCGGGAACGCTCATCTTGGCCGGGCAGCTAACTGGGCAAGGAGAGGATATGCGGTTTTAGCGGTCGATCTTCCGGGAAAGGGAGAACAGAGAGCTAACTCGCGATCGACCGGACCGAATATGGATGTCCCTACCCTGTTAAAGACACAACCCGACCTAACCCACAACTATCTGATCCATGCGGTCGCCGCAGCCCGCAACGGAATAACTTATTTATCAAAAAGAAAAGAGGTCGATCCCGAAAATATCGGCATGGTCGGCCTTTCCTGGGGAGGAGTGATCACTCTTTTAACCAACGGACAAGATAAACGTTTGAAAACCGCGGTCAATGTCTTTGGCGCCGGTTATATCCCCGAGGGATGCACCTGGCAGGAAAGGTTTGACGCCATGACCAAGGAAGACCTAGACCTTTGGAATTCATTTATCGACCCAAAGAACTTTCTTAAAACCCAACACGCCCCAATCCTGTTCATTAGCGGAACTAATGACCACTGCTATTATCTCCCCACATTCCAAAAGAGCTATGAAGAGGTAAAAGCTCCTAAAAAGATCTATCTGGTGCCAAATTTAAGGCACCGATTTTTAGCGGATACACAAAAGGTGGTCTGGCGCTGGCTGGATATTAAATTAAAAGGTAAAGGGAGCTTCCCGAAGATCGACCATCGGCCGGCATTCGTTAAGGGCAACAAGCTTATTATCCCGATCACCGCAAAAAGCAGCAGTAAAATAAAACGGGCGACGCTGTATTATGCAAAAGGGCAACCAAGCAGTTGGACAAAAAAGGCGTGGAAAGGGATAAACGGTTATTATGACAGCGGAATATATTATTTCGGCGTACCATTATCGCTAATTTCTCCAAGCATCCAGTTTTTTATAACTGTTGAAGACTCAAAAAACGGGACCGCTTCGATCCCTGTCCGTTCTTTAGTAAAAGTAATCCTTCCGAACGGAAAAGAAGTTTATACGGTCTCATCACCGATAGAAAAAACCTATATCAGCCAGGCCCCTTTTGATTTTATCGGGAATGAACTTATTCCGCGGTTCAAACAGCTACACCTGTCCAAAAAAGAGAAGGTTTATAAGTTGATCCGATATCCGAAGATAAAAAGTTTAGGAAAGTAGCTTGTGGATCGCCTTCGCCGCGGTCTTACCATCGCCCATCGCAGAAATCACTGTTGCAGCTCCGCGAACAATATCACCGCCGGCGTAAACATTTGGGATCGAGGATAATCCTTCCTCGGTAACGATCACTCCACCCCACTTCTCGGTCTTTAGCTCAGAGGTGCGATGCGGGATCAGCGGATTTGGAGAATTACCAATTGCCACAACAACAGTATCAAGAGGAAGATTAAACTCCGATCCTTCGATCGGGACCGGTCGTCTTCGTCCGGATGAATCAGGTTCACCGAGTTTCATTTGCTGACACTCCGCCTCCTTCACCCATCCATTCTGGTCAGCATTATATCGAAGCGGCAAAGTTAAGATCTTAAAAACGATCCCTTCTTCGACCGCGCGCTTAATCTCTTCTTTTCGGGCGGGCATCTCATCATGGGTTCGGCGGTAAAGAACAACAACTTCTTCCGCACCCAAACGGAGCGAAACTCTGGCCGCATCCATCGCCACGTTGCCGCCGCCAACAACTGCCACCCTTTTTCCAATCTTGATCGGGGTCAAATACTCCGGGAACTGCCACGCCTTCATCATGTTTACACGGAACAGGTATTCGTTTGCCGAGTAGACGCCATCCAAATTCTCTCCGGGGATCTTCATAAACTTGGGAAGGCCGGCACCCGAACCAATAAAAACCGCTTTGTATTCTTTTAATAAGTCTTGAATACTATAAACGTTGCCAATCAGCATATCGGTTTTGATATCTACCCCTAAAGAAGCGATATATTCAACTTCAAGGTTAACAATCGCCTTAGGAAGTCTAAACTCAGGGATCCCGTAGGTTAAAACGCCAGCGGTAACGTGGAGCGATTCGAAGATCGTAACCTGGTATCCTTGGCGGGCCAAATCTCCAGCACAAGTTAAGCCTGCGGGACCAGAACCGACGACGGCCACCTTGCTACCCCCTTTGTCCCTTCGGGACATCTCCCCCTTACTAAGGGGGAGATTGAGAGGGGGTGATTTATTTTCCCGCTCCCAGTCTGCCACAAACCTCTCAAGATTACCGATCGCGACCGGTTCCCCTTTTATCCCAAGAATGCATTTTTTCTCACATTGATCTTCCTGAGGACAGACACGACCGCAAATGGCGGGCAAAGCATTTGTCTCTTTGATCTTCTGGGCCGCGGCCTTGAACTCGCCTTTGGCCACCAGATCGATAAAGGCAGGAATATTGATCTCTACCGGGCAACCTTTAACACATAAGGGGTTCTTACACTGGATGCAGCGTTTGGCTTCTTCTATCGCCTCTTCGGCAGTGTATCCAAGAGGAACCTCTTGGAAGTCTTTGGTCCGCTCGGCAACCGAGCGTTCTTCCATACGTAAACGCGGTTTTTTCTCAACCATAGGAATTTTATTATAACATTAAGCGGGGAGGAATGAAAATCTTAAACTAGCTGTGCTTGTATCGAAAAATCCCTGAACCCTTCCATTATCCTCCTAAAGGACTGCAATGCCTTTGTCTCCTTTAGAGTAACCTGGGGCCCGCATTTAATATAATCCCCTAAGGCTTGGCTGATGAGCGGACCGATCTCATCAGACTTGCGGTATTTTACCAGATATACCAGTGATAATTTCCCTTCGCTATCCTCAGCAATTTCGTAATTATTCAAAAGATGGTAGAGTATTTCCGGGGAAGCCAGTTGGGCCGCCGCCTGCAGGGTCTTTTTATCAGCCCACCCGCGCTCCGGAACCAACAAAAGCCTGTATAAAAGGTTGGCAGCCACCCTCACACCTTCATTCCCAACCTTGATCTGTCCAATAATCTTGGCCTGAGCTTCTCCAGAAAATTCTATAAAGAGGCGATAAAAATCGCTACCCATCACGTCTCTCAAGAGATCCACAAACTTCCGCAAGGAATGGATTGGATTGAGCCCTTCACAAATTATCTCGTCAAAGTTACGGGCCAAGTTCCCAAGCTTATTATTCTTGACGAAGCCAGTTAAAATCCCCTTGAGCTCAGCAATGCGGTTATTCCGCAAGCATTCTAGGGTCCGGATCTGGAGTTGAACAGCCGTCCGCTGCTGAAGGGCAGTTTGCTTTTGGGCACCGACCCTGCCTTTGAACCCTAGCCCTCCCGGTGGAATTTTTGCGCCGGCCATCTGGCAACTCCCTTTGATAAAAAATTAACCATCTTCATGTAAAAAAATACGCGCCCTTCCCTGCCGTGCCTGCCCCTCGGAGCGAAGCCGGCAGACAGATGTAAACGCGGGGTTTCCCCAACCATAGATTACTTTATTATAACATTAAGCGGGGAGGAATGAAAATCCAGACTAAATCAATAGGACATATCCGGTGGAGGAAGGGAATCTTCTACCTTACCGACAAGCTTATCTAAAAGTCCTTTAATCTCTCTGGCAAGTGCCTGTTCGGCAAGAGTTGAGCGCTCTTTTATTAATTTTTCCATTTCGTTTGTTAACTTATATGCCAACCCAAGAACTTCAATTGCGTCCCCCCTACAAAGTCCTCGAAATTTTAATGCATTTGACATATCAATTAATGCCCGCTTTATACTACCTGTTTTCCCGCTCTTTATAGCCTCCCTAAGGCATCCGAGCCAACGTTCTGCAGCATTTAGGTTCATTTTTTGGAATCGAGGTTGCGGGTTTTGATTGTCTGAAACTATTCTTAATGTCATCTTTTCCCTCTCTTTATATATCATCACCTTTTGGGGGAAATTTCAATTTTACTATCCTAATATATCAAATCAATGCTAAACTATTGCCTGATGACAAAAGGTATTATATTCCTGGCCGGTATATTAATGATCACCGGCTGCGGAAGGGTCAGCAACCCCACCCCTCCGCAACCCGATCCTCGCCCCATTATCCATTGGTCCGGACGGACTGTAAATTCCACCGAAGGATTTTCCAGCCAGATCATTTATTGCACCGGAAACATCTCAATCGAAAGCGGCGGATCGCTAACCCTGGCCAACACTGGCCTTTATATCAGCAACGAAGCCAATACACGTTACGGCATATATGTAAACCCGGGCGGCAGCCTGTACATTAAAAGTCAAAGCGTTATTGCCGCATATAACTCCGCGGAGGGTTATCCATTCTGGTACAAATCGGGAAGTTCGGGAAATATTACGAGCTCAACCATAGAATCCGCCTGGACCGGGGATCTGAGCGGTAAATCCCAGTTCAATGAAGCCGGCATCTTTATCGAAGCTGACGATTTCGGGATTTCCCAATCTGTTGTTAAAGAAGTCAAAGGGAATGGGATCGAAACCTTGGGGGCCAACGGCTTCTCGGCCGAGGACACCAAATTCATCAATAACGGCGCGAACGGCCTCCTGGTCCGGAACAGTAATAATATAGAGGTTTCCGGCTGCACCTTAAGCAATAACGGGACAGATACCAGCCGGACCGATGGGTGCGGCTTGATCTTTTTAGTCAGCAACGGAACTATCGAATCGAATACGGTTGAAAACAACCGGTTTACCGGGATCGAGGGGAGCGGAGAGATGAGCTTTAATATAAATAATAACCAGGTAAATAACAACGGTGATTTCGGCATATTCCTGCATGATGAGTTCAACACCTCGAGCGCGGTTGTCCATAATAACAGCATCGGATCAAACGCGTTGACTTCCCAGATCCATGCCGGGTTATGCATCGAAGGGACGATCGAAGTATACGCGTACGATAACTTAATAAAAAATAATTATATCGGGGTCAGGGTCTTGAACAATTCGCTGGTCAGCACACTTGAATCAAATAATATATCGGATAATATAACCCACGGGGTCCATATTGATAATGCCAACCCGATTATTCATCAAAATGATCTTTCGGGAAATAACAACGGGATCTGGAACGATTCATCTTCAAATATTAACGCGGAAAACAATTACTGGGGCTATACAACTTTGGCTGAAATCCACGCTTATAATTTTAACGCTACCGGAACAATCGATGTCACCCCGTGGTTAACCAGTGCTCCTTAAGCCCCTTGCTCCCAGCGCGCTTTGAGACCAGGATTGTCGATCCAAGACAATAGATATTTGACATATTCATCACCGGTAACGCCAGTGTCCCTGCCGGTAATGACCATTTTCTTTTCGTATTGACCGCAAACCTCAAGGGCCATCTCAACCTCTTCGCCGCGTTCCGGATAACCAATATGGCGAAGCAGCATCGCGCTGGCGCGAACCATCGAACACGGGTCCGCGTATTTATCGCGCCCTTCCTTTACCATCCGCGGGGCGCTCCCGTGAATAGCTTCAAACATCGACCAGCGTTTGCCAATATTAGCGCTCCCGGCAGTCCCCACCCCTCCCTGGAGCTGGGCCGCTTCATCAGTTAGAATATCGCCGTATAAATTTGGCATGACCATTACCTTAAAACCGCTCCGGCGCGCCGGATCGAGTAATTTGGCGGTCATAATATCGATATACCATTCATCTAATTTTATCCTGGGATATTCTTTTGCGATCCGAAAGGCAACTTTTGAAAAACGGCCGTCACTGGTTTTTACCACATTTGACTTAGTAATTACAGTTACCCGGTCAATACTGTTTTTATCCGCGTATTCAAACGCCATACGAATAATCCGCTCTGCTCCCTGCTCGGTGATAACTTTAAAGTCGATACTGAGATCTTCGGAAACATCAAAACCTTTTGAACCCAAAACATAAGCCCCTTCGGTATTTTCCCTAAAGAAAGTCCAGTTAATCCCGTCTTTTGGGATGCTTACCGGCCTGACATTTGCAAATAGATCGAGGTAGCGGCGCATAGCTACATTTGCGCTCTCGATATTCGGCCATTTATCGCCGGCTTGAGGGGTTGTCGTCGGTCCTTTAAGGACCACATGGCATGATTTTAACTCTTCCAACACATCATCCGGGATCGCCTTTTTGTGTTTGGCCCGGTTCTCGATCGTCAGCCCCGCAATATCTTTAAATTTGATCTTCCCGCTTTTCACTTCATCCTTCAAAACATGTTCCAATATCGCCTGCGCATGCTTGGAGATCGTCGGCCCGATCCCGTCGCCCCAGCATAAACCGATAATGATCGGTTTTAATCTGGAAAAATCGGTCTCTTTCTCGCCTTTTTTCATTACCTCAATACGTTTAAGTTGCTCTTCAATTATTTCGCCGAATTTTTCCTGGGCCTTTTTGATTATTTCTTTTGACATTTCGCATCCTCCAACAATTTACATACATGATAGTCCGCCTGCTTTTCAACGTCCTTGTAAGCTTTTAAACGGCCGGTTAATTCTTCAAAGTCAACTTCGTGGCCGTCAAACTCAGGCCCTTCGACACAAGCGAATTTAGTTTTTCCGCCAACCGTTACCCGGCAGGCCCCGCACATCCCGGTCGCATCCAGCATTAGAGGGTTTAAGGAGACCATCGTTTTAATGCCGTGCGGTTTAGTGACGTCGCAGCAGACCTTCATCATAGGGACCGGTCCGACCGCAATGGCCAGGTCGATCTTTTCACCCGAAGCGATAATATCTTTTAGTTCATCTGAAACAAATCCATTCCGCCCGCAGCTCCCGTCATCGGTAGTAACCTTAAGTTCAGTGCTCTGTGCTTCGAGTTCTTTACGATAGATTAAAAGATCTTTACAGCGCGCGCCGATAATAGTTATAACCTTGTTCCCGGCCGCCTTCAGGGCTTTTACCGCCGGATAAATTTCGGCGATCCCCACTCCACCGCCTATCACCACCACCGTTCCGAATTTTTCGATATGTGAAGCAACGCCCAGCGGGCCTAAGAGATGGGCAATCTCGTCTCCCTCTTTTAATGAATCCAAAAGCCTGGTGGTAGCACCGACGATCTGGAAGATGATCGATACGGTCCCGGTCTTGGCATCGGTATCGGCAATGGTCAAAGGGATCCGCTCCGCATTTTCTTTGGGGACAATGACCACAAAATTGCCCGGCTTGGCCGCCTTGGCAATATGCGGTGCATCCACGATAATACGCGAAACACTTTCATTTAGTTTTTCCTTCTTTAGTATTTTAGACATAACTTCTTATCCCCTTGTTCCAGGCTTCTTTTATCCTTGTTAAAGGAAGGTCGATCAATTGGCCGACCTTAAATCTATCGCCATCTACCTGTCCGAGAACCGCGAATGGAACATTGTTCTTCTTTGCCAATTCCTCTATCTTTCCCGCGATCTTTTTATCCGCGGAAAGAATTATTCTAGATTGGGATTCGCCAAAAAGCAAGCAATCCTCCCTTAGCTTGGGCAAATTATCGACGATAAATCCCAATCCATCCCGCATACAGCATTCGGCGAGCGCGACAGCTAATCCGCCCTCCGAACAATCGTGCGCAGAGTTTACAAACCCCTCCTGGATCACATCATAAACCACTTTTTGCACCGCCTTCTCTCTCTCAAGATCGAGCTCCGGCGCATCACCGGCAACTCTATCATGGATAACCTTTAGATATTCGCTTCCGCCGAGCTCTTCTTTTGTCTCACCCAGAAGGATTACCACATCACCTTCGTTTTTGAAATATTGGGTAGAGCGCTTTTTATAGTCTGGAATGATCCCGATCATCCCGATTCCCGGAGTGGGATTGATCGCACCATTTGGACTTTCGTTATAAAAAGAGACGTTTCCAGAGATAACCGCGATATTAAAACTCTTACAGGCATCCACGATCCCTTCGACGCAGTTTTTAAAGTACCAGAAGCGATCTGGCTTCTCTGGGTTACCAAAATTTAGACAATCGGTCACCGCGGCTGGATCAGCACCGGAACAGACTAGATTACGCGCTGCTTCAGCAACGGCGATCTGCGCCCCACGGTGAGGATTTAGAAAACAATAGCGGCTGTTGCAGTCGGTCGTCGCCGCGATCCCCATCTTTCTCCCTTTTACCTTTAAAACCGTTGCATCTGACCCTGGGAGGATCGTCGTATTGGTCTGCACCATATGGTCATACTGCTGATAAACCCATTCTTTGCTCGCAATCGTCGGCGAGGCAAGCAGTTTTAACAGAACTTCATTGTAATCGGACGGCTCAGAGATCGATTTAATATCAAAAGCGTGAAGCTTATCAAGATAATCCGGTTTTTCCGACTTCATTTCGTAGATCGGTGCCTTAGCCAGCGCCTCGGTAGTAATTTTTGCAACCTCTTTACCATTATAATTAACCGTAAGGAGCTTGTCATCAGTAACGTAACCGATAATTACGCCATGCAGGTCCCATTTTTCAAATATTTTAGAGATCTCATCTTCATGCCCCTTCTTAATACAAGCCAGCATCCGTTCTTGCGACTCGGACATCATGATCTCGTACGCCTCCATCCCCTCTTCGCTTAGTGGCACCTTATTAAGATCGATCTCCATCCCTACATCCCCCGCATGCGCCATTTCGGCAGAAGAGCAGGTAAGCCCGGCCGCCCCCATATCTTTGATCCCGAGGATGTGACCGGTTTCGAGAGCTTCCAAGGTCGCTTCGATCAGGCATTTTTCGGTAAATGGATCGCCGATCTGGACCGTCGGCCTTTTCTCTTCACCTTCGCTGAATTCTGCGGATGCTAAAACTGAACAACCGCCAATTCCATCCCGTCCGGTCGACGAACCTACATACATTATAGGGTTACCGGTCCCGACCGCTTTGGCACGGGCAAGCTTATCTTTCTCACAGATCCCGATACTCATCGCGTTTACCAGGCAGTTGCCGGAATACGATTCGTCAAAGTAGACTTCGCCGCCAACGGTAGGGACGCCCAGGCAGTTTCCATAGAACTGAATACCGTCGACTACCCCTTTTAATAGATATCGGTTATACGGTTCGGTCAACGGGCCAAAGCGAAGCGAGTTTAAAGACGCGATCGGCCGCGCTCCGGCCGTAAAGATATCGCGAATAATTCCTCCTACCCCGGTCGCCGCCCCCTGTTTGGGCTCGACCTGTGAAGGATGGTTATGGCTCTCCATTTTAAAGATGATCGCCAGGTTATCGACTACAATGCCGCCCGAATCTTCGCCGACTAACGCTTCATACTTACCGGTTTGGGGTAAAGTTTTAAGTAAACTTCTGGATCGCGGGTAACCGCAGTGCTCCGACCACTCCACCGAGAACATGGCGAGCTCGGTCGAAGAAGGCTCGCGCCCCATGATCTCCTCGATCTTCTGATATTCGGCGTCAGTTAAACCTAACGCGCAGTAGACGTCTCTTTTAACCATGTTAACTTCTCCCAGCCCTCACCCAAACTATTCTTATCTTTTGGTTTTTCTATAACTCCCTCTCCCTCAGGGAGAGGGACAAATACCTAAACCTTACTTCGAGAAAAACCCAGGGTGAGGGTTTTTACAATAGACTTAAAAACATAAACCCCATCCTCGGAGCCTAATTCTATCTCAGAAGAGCGTTCCGGGTGCGGCATCATGCCGAGAACGTTCCGTTTTTTATTAACGATCCCCGCGATGTCATCCACCGCCCCGTTCGGGTTGTCGGCGTAGCGAAAGATGATTTGATCGTTTTTCTTGAGCTCGGCCAAACCCTTATCGTCGATATAATAATTTCCCTCGTTGTGGGCGATCGGAATGCGGACGACCTGGCCCTTTTTATATTGGGAGGAGAACGGCGAAGCGGTCGCTTCAACCTTTAGGTCTACATATTTACAAATAAAGTGGAGGTTCTTGTTCCTAAGCATCGCTCCTGGAAGCAGGCCAGCTTCGAGCAAGACCTGAAAGCCGTTGCAGATACCGATTACCAAACCACCATCGTTTGCGAACTTTATGATCGAATCCATGATCGGAGAAAAACGGGCGATCGCTCCGCAGCGGAGATAATCGCCGTAGCTGAATCCGCCCGGAATAATAATACAGTCGAAATGGTCTAATTGGGTACTTTTATGCCAGATGTATTCGACCGGCTGTTTAATAACCTCTTTAACAACATGAAAACAGTCGCGATCGCAATTTGAACCGGGGAAAACAACGACGCCGAATTTCATCAGATTTCTTTTACCTCAAGCGAAAAGTCTTCGATGATCGGATTGGCGAGGAGTTTTTGGCACATACCCCCTGCCTCCGCCTCCGCCGTCCCCTTGTCTTTGGAATTAAGCTGCAAAGTAATAAATTTTCCCATTCTTACGCCAGAAACATCCTTAAAATTAAGCGCTTCCAGGGCGTGTTTTACGGTTAATCCCTGTGGATCGGCGACCGTTTTTTTGAGGGTGATCTTTACCTGCGCTTCGTACATAACTGCTATCATAATAGCAAAAAATAGGAGTTAATTCAATGGCGGGCCAAACCTGAAGCCTGCCTTTTCATCCTTAACTTTGACCACCAAAGTTAAAGGAAATTCGAGCTGAAAATCGTGGACAAAAGCTAATACTCCGTAACGTTTCTCGTGCGCCCAGATCGGTCGGAATGAAAAATATTGATCTTCGATCTGGTTGAGCGCCTTGACCACCATATCTTTGGTTGCCGGGCTAAAAATATCGACCACCGCGTTAAAGGCAACCTGCGCTGCCGCGTCCATCAACCCCGCCCCCGCCCCTTTCCCGTTCGACTGATAAGTCGCTTTGATCCGGCTAATCGTATCTCTCTTTACTATGTGGAGCTCTTTATAATCCCGGCCGTCATATAAAGCAACACAGTATTCTTCCGGGAGAATCCTTGAACCGGTCCCGTTGGAGATCGTCAAAGGCAGGACAATGATCTGATTGTAGGCATAGAGCGCCGCTTTTATTTTATATCTATTTGATTGATAAATGAGGTATCTCCCCTCATCTCCCCCCTTTTCGATCATCACCCTTTGATACGGAGGCGCGGGATTAGGTTCGTAGCGGGTAAGGTTGAGACGGTGGCTGGAACAACCGACCAATAATAACAACGGAAAAAGCAGCAGCAATCTCCTCATGCCGCAATTATATATTCATCTGTGCTATAATTCAACATCTTATGTTCTTACTCGCCTTTGCCATATTTATGGGATCATTTATTACACCGCCGCACTCCGCCACGGTCCCACAATTCGAATATAAGGTGATCCACGCCAGGATCGGAAGCAAAGTGTATGAACTCGATGTCGCCGATTCGATTTTGAAACAGCATATTGGTCTCTCCTACCGGAAAGAGCTAAAAAAAGGTCGGGGGATGTTTTTTTTGTTCGATAAGCCGGAAATCCATGAGTTCTGCATGGTCGATATGTATTTTCCGCTCGATCTGGCCTGGATCAGGGAAAACAAAGTAGTCACTATAATGGAAAATGTCCCGGTTACCAAAAAGAGACGAATGGAACTGAAAGATAACGAAATCCTCAAACCCACCCAGCCGGCAGATAAAGTGATCGAACTTAACGCCGGTGAGATCAAGAAGAACCGGTTAAAAACCGGCGATATTATTCTTATTTTATGAAACTGCTTTAGATCTCTACAATCAAGAAGTAAAGCGGATTCGATCCCGCAACGACCGCAATCCCCATAACAATATATTTGTTATTTACCTGGGAAACCACCATCTTAAAATCATAGGTATGGCTGCTGGTAGCCATGGCTCCAGCTACAATCCCATCGGCGTCCTGGCCGCTAAAAGTCAATGTCGCGTAATCACTGGAATCGATCGTGTTATTATCAAGATCGCTATAGGCGAAACCGCGGATCGCCCCGGATACGGTCGGATGCGGTTCGCCGCCAATCGGATCTACGCTCGCATCTCCGGTAGCCGCGTCAAACTCGTACATCACCCCCCGATAGTTCTTGCTTGCCACATCCGCCATGTCGATGGTCTGTTTTGCCGCCCCTACCAACCCGCCATTTCCCGGACCATTGTCTCCCATAAACAATCCGGACGGGGTCATAAATATCTGCAGCGTCTCGCCGCTCTTGGCCATTCTACCTTCCGAGAAAGAGAACCCTTCATAGGTTATAATCTCCTCCAGGTTGCCGCTGATATCATAAGTGGAAACATAGAAGTCAAAAAGATTGTTAACCGTGTCCACTGTCACCTCGGTCGAACCGTATGAAGTATCTCCCGGGCTCCATCCTGAGGTCGGGATATTGAGCCAGTTATACTGGCCGGCGCTCGGCGCGGACGCAGCTTTGGCTGCGCAGATGATCGGATTCTCATTCACTCCACCCGACCCAACCAGAAGCATAGTATTCGGGAATTCAAGGCAGTAGAAAACCGCGGTCCCGTCGGTCGGAACGTTAGGGTCATTGGCCGAGGTAATAGTCGCCTTAAGGAATCCGCTGGCAAGGGAAACAAATGTCCCCTCATAAGTCATCGAGGTGGTTTCGTTAGTACCAGTAAAGGTCCCTGTACCGATCACCCAGCTCCACACATCCCCCGGGCTCTGTGTACCAAGGTAAGTATAGGTCCCATGGTTAGCCTCAGGGTTGCTCCCGCCCGAAGTAGCGCTGCACCCGCAAAAAGCCAAGGAGAGGACCAAGACAGACAACAAAGAAAAGAACACATACCTAAATTTCATCCCTATACCTCCAAAGTAATATTTTTAAGTATACTATAATGAAGACAAATAATTGTCAACAAAGAAATATTGGTCCGGTCGGGTAACGAAGGAGAGCAACGCGTTGGATCTTGATGGAGGGATATTTACATTGAGATTGCTATTCAACAGGTAATTAAACCGCGGGGTCTATCTTCTTATTTTTGAGATGTAAGCAGCGATATGTGATATAGTGGATAACTATGTCTAGACAAAGATCCGCAAAAAGTGAACTGACCACCCTGCCCAACATCGGGCCGGAGATCGCCAAAAAGCTAAAGAAGCTTAACATAATGACAAAAAGGGACTTTATGTCGGAAGATCCTTACTATATTTTTTTTATGCTGCTAAAAAAGGTAGATCGCACCCTCTGCCGCTGCGTTTTAGCCTCGATCGTCGGCGCCAATCTGGGGGTTCCGTGGCATGAGGTCACCAAGGATTCAGCTAAGCAGTACGAAAAGCTCCATCCTCGTCATAAGTGGGGGCCGTGTTGAGCGTGCCCGACCAAATGACCTATTTCTTCGAGATCTACGGAGTCCTGCCGCGCGCTGGGCCGGGAGTGCAGACACTGGAACTAGCCAGGCTTTCTAAAGGAACCGTCATCGCCCTGGATAATCATCAGCCCTTTCTCGATAAGCTAAAAACCGATACTAAAAAAGGCAAATTATTAGAGCATATTAAATTCCTCAATCAGGACATGAACACCATGGCGTTCGAACCCGAGAGCTTCGACATTATCTGGGCCGCCAGAATAACAATTATAAGGTACTCGGCCACTTCACTCTTCCTGTTAGCTCCTGGATGAACAATTACTATGACCCAATGCAGAAGAGGATCGATGAGCTAAGGCCGAAGTATAAGAATAATGCAGTTGCTGCTGCGGTTCTCGATGCTGCCCAGAAGGAAACCGACGGCTTCAAGAAAAATTCTGACTATTTTGGATACGAATTCTTTATTGCACAAAAAACTTAAATCGATCATGCCCAAAACCATTGAAATAAAAGTCGTACCCAACGCCAAAAAAAATCAATTCAAGAACGGAAAGGTCTATCTGACCGCACCGGCGGTGGAAGGGAAAGCGAACCGGGCTTTGACTATCTTCCTCGCCGAATATTATGACGTTGAAAAGAGCCAGATCAAAATTATCCGCGGATTAAAATCGAGGAATAAAGTGGTCCGGATTCGAAACTAGAATTACGAATAGGTCGAATAATAATAAGGGGTGTAAGCCTCAAACTCGGCCGCGCAGGTATCGACTAATTTATAGTCGGGGATGATCCCGCTCTTTTTGCGAAGATCAAAAACCTTCTCTTCGGAGATCCCCCATAACCTGGCCAACTGAACATCCGAAAATCCCATGACCTTTGCTTCGAGCAAAAGCTTCTGTGGGATATCTTTCCCTTTGTAACCCTTTAACCCGGTCTCAAAATCGACGATCTCTTTCATATTATCCAAAAACCAGCGGTCGATCTTGGTCATTTGAAATATCTGGTCGATGCCTATTCCGTTCTGCAGCGCATGTTTAATATAAAAGATCCGATTGTTCCCCGGATAACGGAGATAATGCTCTATCTCTTCCTGCGAGGGCTCTTTTTTCAATCCCTCCAGGCCAAAAACATCCACTTCGAGTGAACGCAGGCCTTTCTGCAGCGATTCTTTAAAGGTCCGGCCGATCGACATCGCCTCCCCCACCGATTTCATCGAAGTGGTGAGGACCGAATCTGCCCCGCGGAACTTTTCGAAAGTAAAACGGGGGATCTTGACCACACAATAATCGATCGTCGGCTCAAAACAGGCCGGGGTTTTCTGGGTAATATCATTTGGGATCTCATCTAAGGTATAACCGACCGCTAACTTAGCCGCCATCTTGGCGACCGGGAAACCGGTCGCTTTCGAAGCTAAAGCGGAGGAGCGCGAAACGCGTGGATTCATCTCGATAACCACCATCCGCCCGTTTTTCGGATTTATCGCGAACTGGATATTGGACCCGCCGGTTTCAACTCCGATCTCGCGGATCACCGCGATCGATGCATCACGCATGATCTGATATTCTTTATCGGTCAACGTCTGCGCCGGGGCCACCGTGATCGAATCGCCGGTATGGATCCCCATCGGATCGAAGTTTTCGATCGAACAGATGATCACTACGTTATCATTGAGGTCGCGCATAACCTCCATCTCATACTCTTTCCACCCGATCAAAGATTCCTCGACCAGGATCTCCGAATTCATGCTCGCTTCCAACCCGCGGCCGGCGATCACCTTGAACTCATCGATGTTATAAGCGACTCCACCCCCTCTTCCACCGAGGGTAAAACTCGGGCGGATGATCAGCGGAAATCCGATCTCTTCCGCAACCTGGACCGCCTCTTTATAGGTATAAGCCAAACCGCTTTCAGGTAAATCGAGCCCGATCTTTTTCATCGCCTCCTTAAAAAGCTCGCGGTCTTCCGCTTTTTTAATCACTTCCGCATTCGCAGCGATCATTTCAACTCCGTGTTTCTTAAATACACCCTTTTCTTCGAGCTTGATCGCGCAATTGAGCGCGGTCTGGCCTCCAAGAGTTGGAAGAACTGCATCCGGCTTCTCTTTTTCGATTATTTTTTCGATAAAAAGAGGATCGATCGGCTCAATATAGGTCCGGTCGGCCACTTCGGGATCGGTCATAATTGTCGCCGGGTTGCTGTTGGCCAGGATCACCTTATAGCCTTCCGATTTTAACGCTTTGCATGCCTGAACTCCGGAATAGTCGAACTCGCACGCCTGGCCGATCACGATCGGCCCCGAGCCTATGATCAAAATGCTTTTTATATCTTTTCTTTTAGGCATTCTTACCCTCCGAAGCCCCGCAAAGGAGGGCCATAAACCTGTCGAATAAATATTTGCTGTCATGCGGGCCGGCGCTGCTCTCGGGATGGTATTGGACCGAAAAAACCGGATATTTTTTATGCCGCAGGCCTTCCGCTGTCTTATCATTTAAATTCAGATGGGTAAGCTCAACTTTTTTCGGATCGAGCGAATCGACATCGACACAGAACCCGTGGTTTTGCGAAGTGATCTCAACTTTTTTGGTTTTAAGGTCCATTACCGGGTGGTTGGCGCCGCGATGGCCGAATTTTAGCTTAAATGTTTTGCCGCCGAGGGCCAGGCCGAGCATCTGATGGCCGAGACAGATACCGAACATTGGAACTTTACCGATAAGTTCGCGGACAGTTTCGATAACATATGTCACCGCCGCCGGATCGCCGGGGCCGTTACTAAGCATAACTCCGTCGGGTTTCATAGAAAGGATCTTTTTGGCCGTAGTATTGGAGGGAACGACCACGACATGGCAATCACGCTTAGCCAGATCGCGCATAATATTATATTTAGCTCCGCAATCGAGGAGGACAACTTTATATTTCCCCTTCTTATTCCATTCGTATATCTCTTTACAGGTAACTTTTTTGACCAGGTCAACTCCGACCAGGCCTTTTGATCCCTTTGCTTTCTTGATCAGGCTCTTTGGGTCGAGATCTTCGGTGGAGAGGATCCCCTTCATCGCTCCGGCAGAGCGGATGTGGAGGGTCAGCGCGCGGGTATCGATCCCTTCGATCCCGATGATCTTATGTTTTTTCAGAAAATCGTCCAGGCTCATGCTCGAGCGCCAGTTGCTGACGATCCGGCTCGCTTCGCGGACGACAAAACCCGAAAGATGCGGTTTTTCCGATTCAAAATCTTCGGGATTGATCCCGTAGTTGCCGATCAGGGGATAAGTCATGGTAACAATTTGGCCTTTGTAGGAAGGATCGGTGAGTATCTCCTGGTAACCGGTCATGGAAGTATTAAAAACGACCTCTCCGGTCTGCTCTCCGGCGACGCCGAAGGAAGCTCCTTCGAATATAGTCCCATCCTCAAGCGCTAAAATCGCATTCATTTTTCTTCTCCCCTTAAATAGTTGTCTATTTCGCATGCGGTCTCGCGCCCTTCATAAAGCGCCCATACTGCCAGAGATGGTCCGCGCTGTGAATCCCCCGCGCAAAACACATTTTTTTTCGATAATGTCTCAGGCAGTTCCGGCTTTAAGAATCCGACAGCCAAAATAACCAGATCAGCCTCGATCTCAAACTCTGAGCCAGGAATCTCTTCCATTTTCCGTCCTTCGAACTCAACTTTTATACAAGAAAGATTTTTAACTTTGCCTTTTTCGCCCACGAACTTTTTGGTGAGGATCGACCAATGCCTTTCCGCCCCCTCTTTATGGCTAGAAGTCGTCTTCAACAGAAGCGGATACTTTGGCCAAGGACACGAACCATCACGGCACTCCGGTGGCTGTGGTAAAAGTTCGATCTGAACCACACATTTTGCCCCCTGTCGATTTGCCGTTCCGACACAATCCGATCCAGTATCACCGCCACCGACGACAACGACTTTCTTCCCTTTGGTATTGATCCCTTTTTCGCTAATTTTTTCACCGGAAACCTTTTTATTTGCCTGCGACAGATAATCCATCGCAAAGTGGATACCAGAAAGATTTCTTCCCTCAATTTCCAGATCGCGCGGCGTCCTTGCCCCACCCGCCCAGCAGACTGCGTCAAATCCAGCCGGATCTTTTTTAACTTCGGTATTAGTTTTAACCTTAATTCCCTCTTTTTCCCAGATCGCGATCCGGCGGTCCAAAATCTTCTTCTCAAGTTTGAAATCAGGGATCCCGTAACGTAAAATCCCGCCGATCTTGGCGTCTTTTTCATAAACTGTAACCGAATGGCCATTTTTATTCAGCTCAACCGCACAAGAAAGGCCCGCCGGTCCAGAACCGATTACCGCAACTTTCTTTCTTGTCCTCTTTTCTGGAGGATTCGGTTTAATCCACCCCTTTTTAAAAGCGTGTTCAATGATTGCCAGCTCATTTTCTCGAATGGTTACTGGATCATCATTAATGCCAAGTACACAAGCATATTCACAAGGAGCCGGACACACGCGGCCCGTTATTTCTGGAAGATTATTGGTTGCATCAAGCAATTCAAAAGCCTTTTTCCACTGGCCGGTATAAATATAGTCATTCCACTCTGGAATATAATTGCCTAGCGGACAACCCCAGTTACAAAAAGGCGTGCCACAATCCATGCAGCGGGAAGCCTGGTCGCGTAATTGGCGGTCGGGACGGATTTTTACCACCCCTTTATAATCCTTCACCCTTTCGCAAACCGGACGGTACTGCACATCTTTTCTTTTGTGTAATAAAAATCCCTTTGGATTACCCATCAGAGACCTCCAGGAGCTCGAGCTCTTCTGCGTCCATCGCCCGCTCCGCTAAAACCCGCTTATATTCCTTGGGCATCACCTTAATGAACCGCCCGATCTCTTTACTAAAACCGTCCAGAATATTTTTTGCGATCGGGCTGCGCGTATACTTAAAATGATTTTGTAAAAGTTCTCGCACCAGTCTCTTATCTTTGGCATCGAGCGTTTCCAGCTCGACCATCGCCAGATTGCATTTATCGGAAAAACTATTATGCTTGTCATAGATATAAGCAATCCCCCCCGACATCCCGGCGGCAAAGTTTCTCCCTGTTTTGCCCAAAACAACTACCCTTCCGCCAGTCATATATTCGCAGCCGTGGTCACCAATCCCTTCGATTACCGTGTGCAGTCCAGAATTACGGATACAAAACCTTTCGCCGGCTATACCGCGAATATAAGCTTCACCCGAGATCGCCCCGTAAAAGGTGGTATTGCCTATTAGGATATTTTCTTCCGGCTTATAGCCAGTCTTTTTGTCCGGATAGATAATAACCTTCCCGCCACAGAGCCCTTTACCAACATAATCGTTGCTGGCCCCTTCGAGTTCAAAGGTTACTCCGTGGGCTAACCAGGCGCCAAAACTTTGTCCGGCAGCCCCCTTGAATTTAAAATGAAGAGTACCGTCGGGCAGTCCCTTCTCGCCGTATTTCTTGACCAATTCGCCGCTTAGCATGGCGCCGGTGGTTCGGTTAAAGTTATGAATATCCATTTCAACTTTAATAATCTCGCGCTTATCCAACGCCGGGCGGGCGAGCTTGATCAGTTTTTTATCGAGGATCTTGTCGATCCCGTGATCTTGTTCCTGTGCATAATATACTTTTGAACTTTTCGTTCGATAAAGGATCTTCGAAAGATCGATATTTTTCCCTTTCCACGGAAGGTTCTTATTACTCAGTTCTAAAAGATCGGTCCTTCCTACCATCTCTTCCACAGTGCGGAACCCGAGTTCGGCCATGATCCGACGCAACTCTTCGGCCACAAAACGGAAATAGTTGACGATATATTCCGCTCTGCCCCGGAATCTTTTTACCAATCGCTCATCCTGGGTAGCAACGCCAACCGCGCAATTATTCAGATGGCAGTGCCGTAGCATTACACATCCAGCTACGATCAATGCCGGGGTGGCAAAGCCAAATTCTTCCGCTCCTAAAAGGGCGGCGATTGCGACATCGCGACCCGTCCTTAGTTGCCCATCGGTCTGGATCCGGACCCGGCTGCGCAAATCATTTAACACCAACGTCTGATGGGTTTCGGATAGTCCAAGTTCCCAAGGAAGACCGGCATGTCTGATCGAACTGAGCGGTGAAGCACCTGTCCCGCCATCTGCCCCGGAGATAAGGATCATATCGGCATGACCTTTGGCTACTCCAACCGCGACCGTCCCTACCCCAACTTCAGAAACAAGTTTCACTGAGACCCGCGCTTTGGGATTGACATTCTTTAGATCGAAGATCAATTGGGCCAGATCCTCGATCGAATAGATATCGTGGTGCGGCGGAGGCGAGATCAGGGTTACCCCCGGCGTCGTGTACCTTGTTTTTGCGATGATCGCGCTAACTTTATGCCCGGGAAGCTGCCCCCCCTCGCCCGGCTTTGCCCCTTGGGCAATTTTTATCTGCAGTTCATCCGCGTTAACCAAATAATTAGTGGTAACGCCAAATCTCCCCGACGCGATCTGTTTTACCGCACTCCTCCGGTCATCACTGAAGCGTGCGGGATCCTCTCCCCCCTCACCCGTATTCGATCTTCCGCCAATAAAGTTCATCGCTTTGGCAATCGCTTCGTGCATGGGGCCGCTGATCGATCCATAGCTCATCGCTCCGGTCGCAAAGCGTTTGAATATTTTTTCTGCCGGCTCAACATCTTCGATCGGGATCGATTTACCCTTTTTAAGCTTTAATAAACTTCGTAACGTAGTCGGATCCTTAACTTGATCGTTAAAAAGCTTAGCAAACTCCTTGTAGCGTTCGGGATCATTATTCCTAGCAGCATCTTGTAGAGCGGAGATACTCTCCGGATTCCAGAGATGGAATTCCCCATCCCTCCTCCATTGATAAATCCCACCCGTTGGAAGGAAAGGATTATCCGCATCACTCCCCTCGAATGCCTGTCGATGTCTTAACAAGGTCTCTTTGGCAATTTCAGAAAATCCAACCCCACCAATGCGAGATGGAGTTCCCTCAAAACATCTTCCTATTACCTCTTTCCCAATCCCTATTCCCTCAAAAATTTGTGACCCACAATAACTGTTTAAGGTCGATATCCCCATTTTGGAGAGGATCTTTTTTATCCCCTTATTCAACGCTTTGCGAAAATTATTAACCGCAGTCCGGGCATCGAGGACAATGTCCCGCTGTAAAACCATAAGGCTGATCGCTTCGTAAGCAAGATAAGGATTAATCAGCTCGGCGCCGTAACCAAAGAGTAACGCAAAATGATGGACTTCGCGCGACTCCGCGCTTTCCACAATCAATCCAATCTTAGTCCGCAAAGCTTTCCTGATCAGGTGATGGTGGACCGCTCCAACAGCCATAAGCATCGGCAAAGCTGCCTTTTTCTCAGTTACCCCGCGATCACTTAATATAATAAATGTATAGCCCTCTTCGATTGCTGTTTCAGCTTCTTCACAAATCCGACCTAGCGCTTTTTGCATATTTTTCAAAGGGAAAAGGATAGAAATAGTTTTGGTCTTAAAATCGTTCTTCTGAACGGCACGGATCCGCTCTAGATCTTCATTGGACAAGATCGGTTCCTTTACCCGTATTTTATGACAATGATCCGGAGTTTCCTTAAGAATATCTTTTTGCGGACCGATATAACTTTCGAGGCTCATCACGATATCTTCGCGGATCGGATCGATCGGCGGATTGGTGACCTGGGCAAACAGCTGCTTAAAATAGTTGTAAAGGAGCTGTGGCCGCTGCGAGAGGATCGCGTGCGGAGTATCGTTGCCCATCGAGCCGATCGGCTCTTTCCCCTTTTCGGCCATCGGTTTAAGGATAATTTTAAGTTCCTCACGTGTATAACCGAAAACCTTAAGTGATTTTAGAATATCCAGAGGCTCTTCTTCGGTGACACTAACACGAGGGAGTTTTTCAAGATCGGTCATATTCTCTTTTAGCCACTGGCCGTAGAAGCGGCGGCTATAGATTTCTTCTTTGATTTCTTTATCTTCAACGATCCTGGCCGTTTCGGTATCGATATAAAACATCTTTCCCGGCTCAAGGCGTCCGGAGACCTCGACTTCCCGCGGATCGATATCGAGGACTCCGACTTCGGAGGCCATCACTACGGTGCCGCTTTTGGTAACAATATAGCGTGCCGGGCGAAGGCCGTTGCGGTCGAGCACCGCACCAACATGTTTGCCATCGGTAAAAGCAACCGCGGCCGGGCCATCCCACGGCTCCATGAAACAGGCGTGGTATTTATAAAAATCCCTCACCTCTTTTTTCATCTGCTCGTTATGCTCCCACGCGCCGGGGATCAGCATCATCATCGCGTGGGGTAACGATCTTCCGGAAAGAGTGAGCAATTCAAAAACATTGTCGAGCGAGGCAGAGTCGCTCCCACCAGGAACGATCACATCGATCCCGCGGGCGCGCATCCAGTTAATGTTTCCGCGCAGGGCATTGATCTCTCCGTTGTGGGCGAGAAATCTGAAAGGTTGGGCCAAATCCCAGGTTGGAGAAGTATTGGTGCTATAGCGTGAGTGGACCAGCGCAATCGCACTTTTTACTTTTGGGTCTTTAAGGTCGAGGAAAAAGTCTTCCACTTGGTTGGGCATCAGCAGCCCTTTATAGGCGATCGTACGTGAGGATAAGTTGGTGATATAAAATCCTTCGGCGTTGATCTCTTTTTCGGCCTGCCGGCGGATCTTATAGAGTTTACGCTCGAGATCGAGCTGGTTATTAACCTCTTTCCCTTTACCGATAAAGATCTGTTCAATCACCGGCTGGCTTTTGCGCGCCGATTCTCCAATAGAAGAATTATCTACAGGTACCTTTCTCCATTCGATGAACTGTTGGCCATGCTCAACTATGATCTTTTCAAAAACATTTTTACAGCTCTCGCGCAGTTTTTTATCTTTGGGAAGAAAGATCAATCCGGTGCCGTAGGATCCCGGGCGGGACACATTATAAAGTTCGTGCGGGATCTGAATAAGTATCCCTGCCCCATCCCCGGTTTTGGGATCAGCGCCCACAGCACCGCGGTGGGCTAGGCGCTTTAATACCTTTAGCCCCTGTTGGACTATATTGTGGGATCTCTCCCCCCGAATATTTACAATAAATCCTATTCCACACATAACGACACCTTTGAAGGGGCAGGCCTCAAAGGTGTCGAGCCGAAAAGGTCCCGCCCCATTAAATTTACAGTATCGGCAAGTACTTTTTGATTTCGTACTCCGTTACCTGGATGCGGAACTCATCCCACTCTTTTTTCTTTAGTTCGATGAAGCGCTCAAAACAGTGGTCGCCGAGCGTTTCTCTAACTAATTCGCTCTTGCCGGTTATATGGACCGCTTCGCCAAGGCTAGCGGGGAGGGATTTGATCCCACGCTCAGCTCTCTCTTCATCGGTTAAATGATAGAGGTTAAGTTCCATCGGATCGGCCAGTTTATAACCCTCTTCGATCCCTTTTAACCCGGCAGAGAGCATTACAGCCAACTGCAGGTAGGGATTGCCCGAAGGATCTGGACAGCGGAGCTCCATCCTGGTAGCCGCTTCTTTACCTGGCTGGTACATCGGAACACGGATCAAGGCGGAGCGATTCCTTCTCGACCAAGCAATATATACCGGAGCTTCATAACCCGGGACTAACCGCTTGTAGGAATTTACCCACGGGGCAAGGATCGAGATCATTTCCGGCGCATGCTTTAGAATGCCGGCAATATACGATTTTCCAGTTTCGGAAAGGTTGTATTTATCTTTGGCATCATAAAAGGCATTAGACTTCCCCTTAAAAAGCGATTGGTGGACGTGCATCCCGGAGCCGTTCTGGCCGAAGATCGGTTTTGGCATGAAAGTAGCATAAACTCCGTTGGCCGAAGCGATCTCTTTTACTGTCAACCGGTAGGTAAACATGTCATCCGCCATCTTTAAACCATCGTCATAGCGCATATCTATCTCATGCTGTGAAGGTGCAACCTCGTGGTGGGAATATTCAACGTGGATCCCCAATTTTCTTAGCGCAAAAATAGTATCACGTCTTAAATTTGAGGCCATATCCAACGGAGTAAGATCGAAATACCCCCCCTCGTCCAAAGTCTCAGTCCCCTTGTTATCTTTAAAATAGAAAAACTCAAGTTCCGGGCCAACATAAAAATGATCAAAACCTAATTTTTCCATCTTAGCCAACTGTCTTTTTAAAACGTATCTTGGATCTCCTTCGTAAGGCTTATGCCCTCCGGCAGCCGGTTGAAGCACATCGCAGATCATCCTGGCAACCGCCTTTTCCTCTGGCCTCCACGGCAAGATGGCAAAGGTATTTGGATCGGGCATCGCGATCATGTCTGACTCTTCAATATCCTGGAAACCGGTGATCGAGGAACCATCAAACCCCATCCCATCCTCCAAAGCATGTTTTAGTTCTTCTTTCCCGATCGAAAAACTCTTTAATATCCCATTTAGGTCCGTGAACCACAATCTTATGAACTCTACATCATTATCCTGAACCTGTTTTAATATCTCTTCTTTTGTTGGCATGTTTGCACTCTCCTTTAACTTATTATAAGCAATCTTATTACCAGAAAATTCCCTTAAAATCAAGCCATTAACATACATTATTGTAGTTTTTGATACTCATAGCTACATTATTGTAATATTGCCTCGCGCCGCTCGGGTTTCCCCCTCTCCATTTTCAATGGAGAGGGGGACAAAAGGAAATGAGGTTGTTATCCAATCGCATCCCCATCCGTTTCACCGGTACGGATCCGGTAACATTCTTCAAGGGGAAGCACAAAGATCTTCCCATCGCCGATCTTGCCGGTACGCGCCCCTTTCATAATCGCGTCCACCGTTTGCTTAACATACTCATCATTGACTGCGATATCAAGGCGAACCTTTTTTAAAAGATTAACTTCATGAACTACCCCTCGGTAAGTCTCGGTAAATCCCTTCTGTTGACCACAGCCGACCACATTGGTTACAGTCATCTTATGCACTTCGGCATCAAATAACGTCTTTTTAACATCCGGCAGTTTTTCGGGCTGGATCATAGCTATTATAAGTTTCATGTTTAATACCTCCTTTACTGAGTCGTAAAAATCTGAAAGCCTGAATAAGCTTCCATGCCGTGCTCGCCGATGTCCAGACCGCGCAGCTCTTCCTCTCTACTTACGCGTAAACCAACTATGTATTTGGTGGCCATGAAAAGAATTAACGCTGTAGCAAAAACCCATCCAAATACAGCCAGGACACCCGCTAGTTGAGCCCAGAATTGAGCAAATCCCCCGCCAAAAAACAAACCATTAACTCCGCCAAAGGCCTTTTCGGCAAAGAGACCAAGACTTAATGTCCCAAAAGCACCACAAACACCATGCACCGAAATAGCACCGACCGGGTCATCCACGCGTAAAACCTTATCAATGAATTCTACGCTCAAAACAACCAGTATTCCAGCTATTGCACCGATGATGATTGAACTCAGCGGACTGACAAAAGCACACGGAGCCGTAACCGCAACTAGTCCGGCCAGGGCGCCATTGAGAGTCATACTGACATCCGGCTTTCCATATTTTATCCAGACCGTAATCATCGCCAGGATAGCTCCTGCCGCTGCAGCCAGGTTAGTATTCACGGCAATAAAGGCTATGGATAGATCGGTCCCTGCAGTTGTTGATCCGGGGTTAAATCCAAACCAGCCAAACCACAAAATGAACACACCAAGCGCTGCCAACGGGATACTATGACCAGCAATAGCATTGGAAGAACCATCTTTATTATATTTTCCGAGGCGTGGTCCGAGAACGATGGCGCCAGCCAAAGCAGCCCAACCACCAACACTATGCACAACAGTAGAGCCGGCAAAATCAAGCATGCCTAGATTGGCTAACCAGCCACTCCCCCAGATCCAATGGCCAACAACCGGATAGATCAAAGCAGTGATGAAAACCGAATAAACCAGATAACCGATAAACTTCGTTCGTTCAGCCATAGCACCAGAGACAATGGTAGCCGCCGTAGCTGCGAAAACCGCCTGGAAGATCCAGAAAGCATACTGCCACAAACCTTCGGCGGTTCCCGGATTAGCCGATGATAGGAAAAAACCACTAGTCCCAAAAAATCCCATAAAACTTGCACCAAACATGATCCCGAAACCGACCAGCCAGAAAGCAATCGAACCAATTGAAAAATCCAGTAAATTTTTCATCATAATATTGACCGCATTCTTGGCCCGGGTAAAGCCGGTCTCAACCATGGCAAATCCCGCTTGCATAAAGAAAACCAGAAAGGCTGCCAGCAAGGTCCAAACCGTATTAATAGCCAGGGCATTTGATTCTGCAGTTGCCTCAGCAAAAGATGCGGTCCCCAAGCCAAGCATTAAAAAAAGAAAGACGATAATCCCTATCCTGCTTATTTTCCCAAACATATTTACACCTCCTGCATAAAATTGTAACCCTCTATATACTTCCTGCAATATCAATCCCAAACCAGAATTCACTGGAATTAGGATTAACGCTCGTGTCCGAGACAAGCACATAATTCACTGAAGGGGTAACGGTTGCCGCTCCAACCGATATTTCTGATGACAGCCCCAAAGCGATATCAATGCTGCCAGACTTTGCTCCCCATTGCCCAGCGTTATAGCCAACTGCCAAACTCGAAGAGATCATGGCCAAGTCATACCCTCCAGACAGGCTGGCATACACACCATCTCCTTGATCATGATCGTAATAGATGGTCAGGCCAGGGCTGAACAGTACTTCCCCAAGGGTAGCGCCAGCATAAAATTCTCCACTTTTAGCTGCCGCTCCAGTTAAATTTGGAAAAGTATAATAAGTGTAGCCGATTGAATAATCAACTCCCGATACGGATAAAGAATAATCAAGAGTTGCGTCCAATTCGGTCAGCTGTCGGGTACCGGCTCCTATATTATAGGAACCCCAAAGTCCCAACGAGGTTCCGCTATCCCCCAAACCGATCGTTAGTCCGGGCTGGATTGCCGGCTGAGCGGCATTCAGATCAAATCCTCTCCAAATATATTTTGAAACATAGGTCGCGTTCAGGTCCGCCAGGGCAAAAGTCATCCTGGTCAACAAAATCAAACTAATTAAAAAAGCAAACATAATTTTTTTCATTTTAAATATCCTTTCCCGGTTTATTTCGACACCTTTGGCGCTTATCACTCATCGGGAACCACCTCCTCAAGATCAATCTCTTCCAGCTCCAATTCATGAAGATACGTCAGCCCCCCGGCCTTTTCCGGAACTCCTTTTCCAACGCCTTCGTACGGAACAACTACGAACGGAATAATCGTATCCAGCAATTCATGTATGGTTCTCATTTACTTTCCCCCCTTTAATAAAAATTAGTTACACCTTAGTAATAGCAATTTTATTACCACGAGGGGTTACGAAGGAAAACTACGAAATTGTGGCATAGCTCCATTAATAGATAAGGAATTAGACATTAAAGTAGCTCCCAAGGCTAAGAAGAATACGTTTAAAAACAACAAGGTCTACCTAACCGCACCGGCGTTGGATGGAAAAGCGAATCGCCTCAAGGTCAAGTAAAGATCCGGGGCAGAGGTCGGGACAACTAAGCTCCCGGCGGCTTGGGCAGTCCGAGATGGGAATCTAAAGCAGAAACTAAAAGAATCTCCCTCATCACTCGCCAGGAAAGACAGCGCGCAACAAAATCATCTTCCCCCTTTGGCTCCATCAAGAGACCAACATCGCGAAGATAAGGGCCGCAACTGCTTCTCAACCAGTTGCGGCTCTTTCTTGTGCAATTTTCCCAATGCCTGCCAGTGGTGGTACGAAGCCCACACTGACATTGCCGCAGTTCCGTGATATAGGAATTCTGGCACTTTCATGCCTTTATTTCAGTATTATCTATGAGAAATTTCAGAAAAAACGATATCGGGACGGGGATCGAGACGGACTCAGATTAGAGCCCGTATTTAGAAATCTTATACCCTAGCATCCGTTCGGTAATTCCAAGCGCCTTCGCCGCTTTTTTTTGGGTCTTCTGTTTTGCCAGGGCTTCGACTATCTTTTGCTTCTCGATCGATTCAACGATTTTAGGGAGCGTCGTCCCTTTAGCCTTGACTTCAACCACACCTTGCGAAAGGTTTGCGGGGAGATCGCGGGAAGAGATCAGCTCTTTTTGGCAGAGAACGACCGCATGCTCAATCACATTTTCGAGCTCGCGAACATTGCCCGGCCAATCATGTGCCACCAGGATATCAAGCACCGCCCGATTGACCCCCTCAATACTCTTGCTGCTCTCCTTGTTATACTTATGCGTAAAATGCGCCAGCAAGAGCGGGATATCTTCCTTTCGCTCGCGTAAAGGGGGTAAAACAACCGGAAAAACATTGATCCGGTAAAAAAGATCTTCCCGGAACTTGCGCTCCTTCACCATCTTCTCCAAATTCTGATGCGTCGCGCAAATGATCCTGATATCCGCTTTAATCGTCTCTGTCCCACCCAACCGCTCAAACTCTCTCTCCTGCAATACGCGGAGCAATTTAACCTGTGTCAACGGCGAAAGATCGCCGATCTCATCCAAAAAAACCGTCCCCCCGCCCGCCATCTCGAAACGGCCGATCTTTCTCTCCATTGCCCCCGTAAAAGCACCTTTTTCATATCCAAAAAGCTCGGATTCCAAAAGATTTTCCGGCAATGCGGCACAGGCAATCCTTACAAAAGGTTTATCCGCGCGCGGGCTCGAATAGTGGATCGCCGCCGCAACTAATTCCTTACCTGTCCCCGACTCTCCACGCAGTAAAACCGTCGCATTGGTCGTTGCTACCTGACGAGCCCCTTCCAGGACCGATTCCATCGCGGTAGAACTATAAACAACATTACCAAATTTATACTTCCCTTTAAGTTGCTGGCGCAGTTTAATATTTTCTGCTACCACCACCTGCTTTTCTTTCTCCGCCAGGTCGCGGATCAACACCGCCTGCCCCACCATCGAAGCAATAATGGTCAAAAGTTTAATGTCTTCTTCGTAAGAGATCTTCCCTTTAAAAAGATGATCGACCGATAACGCACCGACGATCTTGGTCCCGACTTTGATCGGAACACAGAGGAAAGCAAACTTTCTTTCTCTTAACTCTTTTCGCGACCGGGTCCGGTTCAAAAAGAGCGGTTCAGTTTCGATATCGTGTACCACCATCGGCTCGCCGGATTCAACTACTTTACCAGTAACCCCTTCGCCGATTTTATAATGCCCGCGCTCTTTTTCTTTCTTGGTCAGACCTTGAGCAACCTCGATACGCAACTCATTTGTCATCGGATCAACCAGGGTAATGGTACCGCGCTTCATTTCGAGCGATTCGGAAAGAACATCGAGGATAGAACTGAGCGATCTTTCGAGATTGAGGGAAGAAGAGAGCGCCTCCCCGACTTCGACTAAGACTTTTACTTTCACATCACGCATCGGGCTCATACAACATTGTAGTGTAATACAATATTGTAGCTGTTGTCAAGTTTTACTTAACACACAGAACCCTCTGACTCGTCACATCCGAGAGAAGCTTGATTTCACTTCTAAAATCGTGGATCCTGATCACCGACTCATAGCCCCTAGCTTCGGGGATTATTTCCGAAAGTTTGTTGGTCAAGCCGTCAAGCCAATCTTTTCTAAAAAATACATTTTCATTATCCATAAACAGCGCGGTGTAAAAGATATTGGTCTCCACCAGATCGAGGAAAAAGTGAGAACCAAAGGATAGATCGGGCATAAAGCCCCCTTCCGGGTCATCCACTTCGATCAATGCCGAAACATTATTGATCTCCGCAAAGTTTACCGGCACTCCCAGCGTCGCATCACGGCTTCCCCACCTCCCCGGCCCGATCAAAAGTGTGTTTTTTCCCTTACTCTGCTTATTAATCCGGCCGATTATACGCGCAACTTCAAATTTTTTTCCCATTAAAAGATCGCGGTAAGCCTCGGCATCAACATAGATCAACCTTCCGATCGACTGGGAGACACTACCACCCATAAAATTCCCTGCGGATGAAAAGACCAGTTTTTCCTGCGGGATATTTTCGGGGATCATAACCTGCGCCACTTCACCCTTCGCTTGTAAAGGCCTACACTGCACCAGATTTACCTGGGCGTTACCTTCGCGCCCGTAATTGACGGTAAATTCGATATCGACCGGATATTGATAGGCCTCTTCCAAAGTTTTTAACATCCTCTGCATCGTCTTTGAAAAACCGGTATCGGACAAAAGTTTGTCAAAGGTCAAGATCCAGGCCTGGCCTTTAAGCTTTAGCGCCTTCAGCTTCTTTTCTGCCTCCGCGTCTCGCTGGCCGATCAGGTCAAGGTTGATTCCCGGCTCATCCTGTAATAATTTTTGCAGGGGGACTGTTTCCAACCGGTTATTTTTTATATTTAAAACATCAACATCATGCTGGGAAAAGCGTTTTGTCTTCTCCATCCCCGCGTACGGGCGCATTAGCGGCTGGTCAAGTGCCACAATCCTTGGATAATCCCCCTCGACCCGGTTAACCGCGCGCGTCCCCAACCCGAATACCAGGCGAAGCATCCCCGCTTTGGGATCCATTTCCTTATGCCAGACAAAGGTGTTGTAAGAAAATCCGACTCCGGCCATAAAAGGGAAGAAACTATTTTCACGGTGGGTTCCCGATACCCGCTGGACCAAAAGGGCCATCTGTTCGTCCTGCTGGCTCAACCCCCTCTGCAGGCGGTAATCGAGCGCATCTTCGTTCATCGTGCTGGCATAGACTTCGCGGATAATAGCTTCAAAACGCTGGTAACGCTCTTCGGGAGATCCCTGGTTAACGTCGAATACACTCTCGTATTTCCCTGCGAAGGCGTTGCCAAAGGCGTCTTCCAAAAGGCTTGAGGAACGAACGATGATCGGCGACTGGCCAAAATATTCGATGATTTGGCGAAACTGCTCCCGGATCTCGTGGGTAAATTTCCCGCTCAATATTTTTTCGCGGAGCTCTGCCGCTTTGGCAAAATACCCTCTCTTGGTCTTCTGCTCGAGCCAAAGCTCCCACCAGCCATTCTCCACCATATATGTGTAGAAGAGGTCCGAACCAATATAAAATGAATCGTGCGGCTCAAGGACTTTTCCCCAATCGAACGACTTATCCCGCGAAAGAATTTTTCGCGCCAGCAGCATTCCCAGCGCCTTTCCACCGATAAAACCGGTGCCGATAGTTCGCGCCTTGATCGCCAAAAGGTCTTCGAGAGTTAAATTTTGGTCAATTAAAGAAAGCATCCGCTTTTCGCGTCCGAGCATGATCCGATCGAGCCGATCCAGCATCTCTTTTTTTTCTTTTTCCCTGTTAACTTCCCGGGAGAGCTCCTCCGCACCGATAAAGAGACGGTCCCAGTAGTCAAGATTGCGCTCGGCACTCTCCGCCCCCTTCCGGGAAATATAAGAAAACAACTTGGTGGCATCGGCACTGCTGGTAATTGGGATAAATTTATCTCTCTCTTCAACATGGGGGAGGAACATCGTCGGCGAGTAGCGCTTCCATACCTTTAACGGCTGGACATAAAATTCATCTTCAAAGTCATAGACATCAAGCAGTAACTGGGTTGTTTCACGTATCCTCGCGATCGTTTTAAACGAATGGTTATCACGGTAAAGGGCAAAATAAGCGATTGTATCAAGCTTGAATAGATAGGGACAAGTAACCATAAAGAAATTTCCGATCATCAGATCGGTCGCCCAGGCGCTTAAAAGCTCGGTTAGGCAGTCAAAAACATAAAAGGCCTGTAATCCTTCGCGGGCAATGATCTCGTGGATCTCTTTGGTAAAGGTTTCAAACCCGCTGCGCGCATCCAGCTTATAAATTTTTATGCCCTGCTTATTTTTGATCAGGGGTTCGTGTTTGGCAAAACGGATATAGACCAGGTTCCGTTTATCTTTAAGCGATCTTTCGATGTAAGGGTCAACAAAAT
>JAYEOW010000025.1:0-3741 GCA_034723395.1 Candidatus Margulisiibacteriota bacterium | reverse complement strand
CAACCCTGAGAACCGTTATAACAACAACGCGGCCCGTCTTGTCGAATACTTAATACCGCCGGAATTTGTATCTCTAAGGAGATGCGGAGAGCGCAAAATTAAGTCCAGCGGCTTATTCCCGATCCCGGTTTGTTGGGGCAAATTAAAAACTGCCTGGCTTTGGTGAGTAAGTCTGCCTATGGCGGATTTGAAAGCTAAGGCCGGGCCTGTTTTTATCGAATGAATTTGGTTATAATTGACGTAAGGGGTAATCGAATGACAAAAATAAAACAAAAAGATATCGACTTTATTCTTAAATCCGGAGAAGGGTTGAAGGTCGAGTTTAAAGAATCTCCCAACCATATAGATAGGACCATGGTGGCCTTTGCCAATGCCGAAGGCGGCAAGATATACATCGGCGTCAATGACCGCAAAAAGATCGTTGGCTTGAACATAACTAACGCGCTTTGCTCTCAGATACAGGACATTGCCCGCCATTGTGATCCGCATGTCAACATATCCCTTGAATCTTTTAAGAATATTTTGATCGTTGAGGTAAAAGAAGGAACAAGCAAGCCATACAAGTGCAAAGATGGATTCTTTATGAGAATAGGTCCGAACTCTCAAAAAATGAGCCGCAATGAGATCATTGATCTGATTGTTAAAGAAGGCCGGGTGTTTTTTGACGACCGCAGCAATGCCGTGTGTGAGGTAAAGAAGAATTTTGATCCGGCTGCCCTGAAACGCTTTCTCAGTCTGGCCGGCGTCAGGACCGATCTTCCTTATGTTGATATCTTCCTCAATCTTGGGGTTGCCGAAAAGCAGGGCAATAAAATCTTCTTTAAGAATGGCGGAATATTGTTTTTTGCCAAGGAACCGCAAAAGTATTTGCGCCATGCCAATATGACTTGTGTCGCTTTTAAGGATAAAGAAGGAGTAGCCGCCCTGGACAGGAAGGATCTGTCCGGTAATTTGCTGGACATTGTTTCTCAGGCGGAGAGCTTTGTTGAGAGAAATACCCGTACCGGCTTCAGGATCAAAGGATTCAGGCGTGAAAATCTGCCTGATTATCCGATCGAGGCGATCCGTGAGGGATTTGTTAATGCCCTGATGCACCGCGATTATTTTGAAAAAGGGGCGAACGTTCTTTTAAAGATTTTTCCGGACAAGATCGTGATCGATAATCCCGGGGGTTTGGTCAAGGGTATTACCGTAAGGGATCTCGGCAAGAAAAGCCGCACGCGCAACCCGCTGATCGCCGATCTGTTCTACCGGGTCAACCTAGCCGAAAGGATCGGTTCAGGTATAAAACGCATGAGCGATTTAATGAGAGAGCACGGCCTTAGCAAACCCAAAATCGAAGTTACCGAAGGATTCTTTACTATCATTTTCCATGGCCCCAAACGGCCTGAAGTGGCCGTCCCTGAAACTGTCGAACTGAATGAGCGGCAGAACAAGGCACTGGAATATATTAAGAATACGGGTCAGATAACGAGGCAAGAATATGAAAAAATAAATAAGGTGCCGGAAAGAACAGCTAATTATGATCTGAAAGTCATGATGAAAAAGGGCATTGTTTCAAAGGTTGGCAGGGCGAGGGCGGCAAAATATGTCATTAAATGATATTGCGAGATACTTGCGAGATACTTGCGAGATAGTCGCTCTTAGGTAAATTTTTAATAGCGGGTTTTCCCAGCGGGCGCAATTTATTCGAGTGGGGCTGTTTGTATGCGCCCGCTGAGCAGGGGAATAGTGTTGGGGATGATCAGAGAAAAGGTTCGGAAAGGGACGACTCGAGCCATATCTCGACTCGTTTCACTCGCTCGATATTAATTGGTAAAATAGAGTGTGATCAAAGACTCCCGAGCGAACGTAGTGAGTCGAGGGAGTTCGAATCCAACTGGGCCCATTTTTTTCAGCGATCGAACTCCCAAGGTGGGGCGGCGACCTTTCAGCGCCTATCGTCGCCTCAAAATCGCCGCCCAACTGAGTTGGTTCGACCAACGAAAAAAATGGAGAGGGAAGCCCTTCGACTTCGTCTCAGGACTATTCCCTGCGTCCTCGCTTCGCTCGCCCGCCTTTGCTTGCCCACCTTTGGCGGGCTGCGCAAAGACCAATTTTTTATGGAATAAAAAATTGGAGAGGGAAGGATTTGAACCTTCGAAGGCGTAAGCCGTCTGATTTACAGTCAGATGCGTTTGACCACTTCGCTACCTCTCCGTACTAACTAACGACAAACAACACGGCCCGCCTTCAGCGGGCCTACAACTAACAAATAGACAGTTGGAAGTTGTTAGTTGTAGCGAGTCCGCCGAAGGCGGACAAGCGTGTTGTCAGTTAAATTTTATCGTCGTCTTTTTTTCTTCTTGGATTTTTTCTTTTTGCGTCCGCGAGCCATCTTTGCCCTGGAAATGTCTCCCTTTTTATCGATGAAATAGAGATATCCCTTTTCTTTCTTAACTCCGCACTTTAAAACTTTTTCTGCCATATCTTTTTCACCTCCCTGCCTCGAGCTTTACTGGGACCGTTGTCGAAGGACCTCGAAAATGCTAATTCCCGCCGCTACCGACGCGTTCAAAGAGTTAACTGTCCCCCGCATCGGGATGCGGACGACCTCATCACATCTCTCCTTTACCAATCGGGAGAGGCCCGCCCCTTCACTTCCGATCACCAGGGCGGTCGGGCCTTTGAGATCAACATTATTATAATCCCTCTTTCCGTCGATTTCAACACCTGTCACGACTATTTCTTTGTCCTGAAGCACAGAAATAACCTGGGCAATATTTGGCACGCGGGCGACCGCCACGTTCTGCGCGGTGCCAGTCGATACGCGGACCACTGTTTCGTTAACCTGCACCTGCCTATTTTTACGGATAATTACACCGTGTACTCCGGCCGCTTCGGCAGTGCGCAAGATCGCACCAAAGTTGTGAGGATCCTCAATACCGTCGAGAACAAGGATAAAAGGGGCTTCGTTTTTATTAGAAGCTATCTCAAGCAGATCTGAAATGCTTTTATAATTGAACATGCTTTAGGGCTTTTTCAAATACCTTTAAGGCCTGGTCGATCTCTTTCTTTTTTACGATCAATGGAGGGATAAAGCGGATAACCGTACCGTTTGCTCCGGTAGGAATAATGACCAGTTTGTTCTTTAAACAATAATTAATGATTTTTGAAACGATCGCGCTATCCTCAAAGTCGATCCCGATCAGCAAGCCTAGTCCGCGGACATCTTTAATAACCGGATATTTCTTCTGGAGTTTAAGTAGCTTCTCTTTTGAATAAGCTCCAAGTTTAAGTGCATTTTGCATAAGCTTATTTTTCTTTATAGTATCAATCGTCGCAATCGCTGCTGCGCAGCAGACCGGATTCCCTCCATAAGTTCCGCCGTGGGAACCAGGTGACCACTTTTTCATCAGCTTTGCAGAGGCAGCAATTCCTCCCAGAGGAAAACCCGAAGCGATCCCTTTGGCCATACAGATAATATCTGGTTTAAGCCCAAAATATTCGGCGACAAACCACTTGCCGCTTCGTCCGAAACCGGTCTGAACTTCGTCTAAGATAAAAAGGACACCGTATTTATTGCAAAGCTTGCGAATTCCCTTTAAGAAAGCCTTAGGAAGGGGGACATATCCGCCTTCCCCCAGGATCGGTTCGGTAATTAATGCGGCAACTTTTTTGCTTTTAAATATCTTTTCGACCGCTTTTAGGTCAGGCTGAGCGATATAAACATTGGGCACTAACGGTTCATAGCCATCCCGG
>JAYEOW010000024.1:0-86365 GCA_034723395.1 Candidatus Margulisiibacteriota bacterium | reverse complement strand
TGGCTGTAGCAGCACAACCGTTTTCGCGTCGATCTGCTACAGCCAACTTCTCCGGTAAGGGAAAAAGGTTTAATCGATCGGTGTATCGAAAGGTTTAATGAGACAAAGGTAGATAATCTTGCTACCGGTTTCATTTGTAAATTTATGGAGTATGGTTCCTATACACAGCGGAGGCAGGAGTTAGAGGGATTCTTTTATGACGATGGAAATGTTTATGTTATAAAAGCTGATCAAATACGCAATGGAAAGATGCACGGGGATAGAGCAGAGAGATTTGAAATATCGAAAGACCAGAATGTTGAAATCGATGATGAATTTGAATTTTGGATGGCGGAGCAGGTTTTAAAGAGGAATCATGGGTAAAAAAGTATTTATTATCGCAGAAGCGGGAGTTAACCATAACGGCAGTTTAAAGCTGGCTAAAAAGATGGTGGATGCCGCAAAATCTGCGGGAGCGGACGCAATTAAGTTCCAGACCTTTAATTCCGAAGAACTGGTAACCGCCAGCGCTCCCAAAGCCGCCTATCAAAAAAAGACCGTTCCCCGAAAGTCACAGCTTGCCATGCTCAAGGAGCTAGAGCTTTCAAGAGAAGAATTCGATGACCTTTCAAAATATTGCAGGAAAAAGAAGATAATGTTCCTCTCAACCCCGTTCGATCTACAAAGCGCTGATTTTTTAAACGGATTAAAGCTTCCCTTGTTCAAGATCAGCTCCGGGGAGATAACGAACATTCCTTTATTGACTAAAATTGCGAAATATAAAAAACCGATTATTCTGTCCACTGGGATGTCAACAATTGATGAAGTTAAGCGTGCGCTACAGGCTATATATGCTGCAGGCAATAGAAAGTTAACTTTACTCCATTGCACCTCGAATTATCCGACAAAATATGATGACGTTAATTTAAAAGCAATGCTGACATTAAAAACCAAGTTTAATGTTCCAGTTGGGTACTCAGATCATACTGAGGGGATAGAAGTCTCGGTAGCCGCGGTCGCGATGGGAGCCGCAGTGATCGAAAAGCATTTTACGTTGGATAAAAAAATGGCGGGGCCGGATCATAAAGCATCATTATCACCAGTTGAATTAGCGGCAATGGTTCGAGCGATCAGGAATGTTGAAAAATCATTAGGTGACGGGATAAAACGCCCCCGGATTGCGGAAAAAGGGGTAAGTAGAGTTATCCGCAAGAGCCTAATTGCTTTGTCTGATATTGCACGAGGAGAAAAGATCGTATTGAGGAAAATAGGAGTAAAACGGCCGGGGAGTGGAATTGAGCCAAGATTTATGAATAAAATAATTGGGAAATTGGCTAACAAAAATATAAAAAAAGACCAGGTATTAACCTGGGATAAGGTGAAAAGATGAAAATATTAGTTGTGGCAGCCCATCCGGATGATGAAATATTAGGAGTCGGCGGGACATTATTAAGGCATGCTTCAAAGGGAGACGAAGTATTTGTTTGTATCGTGACTAAAGCCTTTGAGCCGCAATGGTCAAAAGAGTATATGGAGACAAAGATAAAAGAACAGGCGGAAGTTGATAAACTGGTCGGAATTAAAAAACGATATAATCTCGACCTGATGACCACTAAATTGAATACGATTCCACACGGTGAGTTAAATAAGAAAATAACTGGTGTGGTTGATGAGGTTAACCCGGACGTCATTTACACCCATTTCGAAAACGACCTAAATTACGACCACACCATTATCTTCCGTGCTTGTCTGGTTGCAACCCGACCGCCTAAGCGGATCAAGCTATTATCTTATGAAACAGTATCTGAAACAGAGTGGAACAACAAACCTTTTCTGCCAAATGTTTGGAACGAAATTAAAGATCAAATTGACAATAAGGTCAAAGCATTTGAGATCTATAAATCAGAAGTTAAAAAATGGCCGCATCCAAGGAGCGGAGAAGGAATTAGAGTGTTGGCAAAGAAGCGCGGTTCCGAGATCTGTGTGGAATATGCGGAAGCGTTTATGCTGATAAAGGATATTCAAAACTAAATGAAAATCATCTGGCTGTCGGCTAATAAATTGGGTTATGAACTGCTTAAGGAAGCGTTAAAGATCGAAGACGTTGAGATTGCTGCGGTCATAACCTTAAGTGAAAAAGCAAAGACTGTTATGTATGATGGCGTTAAAAACAAAAAATGGAAAGAGTTAGGCATCAAAACATTTGAGATCGAACAGATTAATCAAGAAAAAGATTTAATCAAGAGCCTGGATCCCGATTTAATTATAATGTGCGGCTGGCGCCAGCTAATTGATAAAGCTATTCTTAATGTCCCTACTCAGGGAGTGATCGGCTTTCATCCGACTTTATTGCCGTATGGCAGAGGTCCCGCTCCGATAATTAATACAATCCAGAAAGGGAGAAAAAAGTCCGGATTGACTATGTTCTATTTGTCTGAGGGATTGGATGACGGGGATATTATTGGCCAGGAAGAATATCGGATCAAAAAAAGCGACCACACTCCGGATGTTTATAAATATCTGATAAAAAACGGTAAAAAATTGGTCAAGCAATATCTGCCATTAGTTATTAAAGGGAAAGCCCCTAGAATTCCGCAAAATCATGAGCAAGCAATTCTATTTGATAAACCATCGCTAAAAAATAATGAAATCGATCTTGAGAATGAGGATTTAGAAGCAATTTATAACAAGATCAGAAGTTTATCCAAGCCATATCGCGGGGCTTATATAAAAAAAGGTAATAAAAAATTGGTGATCTGGAAAGCAGAACTGCAGGATATTGAACAATGAGAAGAAAAGTATGTGTAATTAGCGGAACCAGGGCAGAATACGGTCTTTTAAGGCCGGTAATGCGGGCGATCAACGAGCATAAAGACCTGGAACTGTTGTTGATGGTTACTGGCATGCATTTTTCCAATGAGTTCGGTAAAACGGTAGATCTTATTAGAAAAGATGGCTTTAAGATCGCATACAAAGTAAAGATGCATCCTAAAAAAGATAAGGCTGGATCGATGGCTAAAGCGATCGGACGGGGGATTGTAGAAATAACCAAGGCTTTTGAGAAAAAGAGGCCGGATATTTGTTTGATATTAGGTGATAGGACAGAAGCTTTGGCGGGGGCGATTGCCAGCGCTTATCTGAATATCCCGGTTGCCCACATCCATGGCGGGGATATCAGTAAAGCGGGGCTGGACGAATCGGCGCGGCATGCGATCACTAAGCTTGCCCATATCCATTTTGCGGCTACAAAAACAAGCAAACAGAGGATATTGAAGATGGGAGAGAATCCGAAAAATGTTCATTTAACCGGCGCCCCGGGCTTGGACAGTATATTAAATGAAAAACATTTATCAAAAAAAGAATTGTTAAAAGTATTAAATATAAATTCAGCTGAACCATATATTGTGTTGCTGCAGCATTCGGTCACTACCCAGATCGAAGATGCCCGCTCCCAAATACAAAAAACTTTACGGGTAATTAAAGGGCTAAAAATGACGACCCTTGTTATCTACCCGAATTCTGATGCGGGGGGGAGGGTGATTATCCGGGAGATCGAGGCGCTAAAAGGGCTTCCGTTTATCAGGATTCATAAAAATTTCCCCCATAAGCATTATTTAAGTCTTTTAAAACATGCGGAGCTTTTGATCGGTAATTCAAGCAGCGGGATCATCGAATCTTCTTCCTTTAAGCTGCCGGTCATTAATATCGGGATCCGCCAGGATTGCCGGGAGCGAAGCGTAAATGTGATTGACGTCGGCCATGATGAGAAAGAGATAAAGCGGGCTATTAAAAAAGCGTTTTCCGACAAAAGATATAGAAAAAGAGTTGTTAAATGTAAAAATCCGTATGGAAAAGGGAAAGCGGGCAAAAAAATAGCTAAAGTGTTAAGTGAAGTAGAAATTAATAAGGATATGCTGCAGAAACAGCTAAGTTATGAGTAAAGAAAAAATATATATTTATGGATCCGGTGGGCACGGTAAGGTTGTGCTGGATATTTTATTAGAATCTGGCCGCGAAGTTGCAGGATTCCTGGATGACAATGCCGAAAGAAAAGGGCAAAAAGTTGGCGCATTTGAGATATTCGGTAATCTTGATCAATTAACCGGGAACAAAGATTCGACACTGATCGCTTTGGGGATTGGCAATAATAAGATACGCGAACGTATTTATAAAAAAGCAAAAGCTAAAGGGATCAAAGTAGTTTCAGCAATTCACCCAAAAGCGATCGTTTCACGGGATGTTCAGGTCGCGGATGGAGTAACGATCATGCCCGGTGCGATCGTTAATCCCGGTGTCGTTATCGATGCGGGCGCAGTAATTAACACTCGAGCCTCAGTCGATCACGATTGCCAGCTTGGTGCTTTTTGCCAGATCTGGCCGGGTGCGGTTTTGGCGGGAACGGTTAGGGTTGGAAGGTTATCTTACGTGGGAACTGGAGCATCGGTCATCCAGAATATTAATATTGGCAAAGAAGTTATGCTTGGAGCTGGAGCGGTGCTTTTAAATGATTTGGCCGATGGGGTAACGGCAGTTGGTGTGCCGGCAAAGGTGATAAAGAATGCTAAATAAAGTATTGATATCTGAAAATTCTCCGATCAAAGAAGTAATGAGGCTGATCGATCATTCGGGCTTAAGGGTAGCCTACATAGTGGATGAAGCCAATAAATTAAGCGGGGTAGTTAGTGACAGCGAAATCAGGAAAGCGATTTTAAAGGGAAAAGATATTAAACAACCGGTCAAGGATATTGTTAATCCCAATCCTATCCTATTAAGAAAAAATGAACTAAGCGACATGGTGGCGGTTAGTGAGCGGATCGGAAAATTGCAGCAGTTAATGCCCGATAGCCGTTATATTCTTGTATTGGATAATGATGACCGACCGTTAAAATTGAGTATGTTTTCGGAGTTGCTTAAGAAAGATGTTGAAAACCACAGCGTTACCAGAAGTGTGTTGGTTGTAGGGGGGGCTGGATATCTGGGATCTATTTTGGTGAGAAAGTTGTTGGCTAAGGGTTATGGGGTAAAAGTGCTGGATGTTCTTATGTTTGGTATCGAACCGATTGAAGATCTTCTGGAGAATAAAAAATTTGAACTCATCAAGGGGGATATGCGGAATATTTCAACTTTGGTAAGAGCGTTGGCCGATATTGACGCGGTGATTAATTTAGCGGCAGTAGTTGGTGATCCGGCTTGTAACAAGGGGCCGGAGACGACCATTGAAACAAATTATTTAGCCAATAAAGCGCTGGCCGAAGCCTGCAAATACCACCAGATCAATAGATTCATCTATGCCTCAACCTGCAGTGTCTATGGACAGATGGACGGCGATAGCGAATTGGATGAGAACGCCCCTTTAAATCCGGTTTCTCTCTATGCCAGATCAAAGATCCAGTCAGAAGAAGGGATTCTTTCTCTCGAGGATGAGAACTTTTCTCCAACTATCTTAAGGATGAGTACCCTGTACGGATTTTCCCAAAGGATGCGTTTTGACCTGGTGGTTAATACCATGACAAAAAATGCGATTATTGATAAAACCATTTCCGTACATGGAGGGGGAAAACAGTGGCGCCCATTACTGCACGTGGATGATGCAGCGGAGGCATATATTAAATGTTTGGAAGCACCATTAGGTAAGATCAAAGGTCAAATATTTAATGTAGGTTCGAGTAAACAAAACTACCAGATAATCCAGATCGGAAAAACGGTAAAAGAGCATATCCCCACCGCCGATTTGATCGTAGAAGGAGAGACTATGGATGTGCGGAATTATGTGGTCTCTTTTAGCAAGATCGAGAGTTTGTTGGGTTTTAATGTTGGAATGGAGATCGGTCGATCGGTTTTAAGAATAAAGGATGCGATTATAAATAAAGAAGTCGATAAGTTAGATGATCCAAAATATTATAACGTGGAGTGTTACTAATGGAAAACAATAAAAATGTACCAGCAATTTTAGGAGGAGAACCGGTATTTGATACCCCGATCCCGATCACTAAACCTACGATGCCGCCAATTAGCGGATTGAAAAAGAGGTATCAGCAGGTGTTAAAGAGCGGAATGATCACTAATGCGGAGAATGTAAGGGAGTTTGAGAAAAACGTTGCTGAATATTTGGGAGTAAAGAACGCGGTAGCTACCAATTCGTGTACAAGCGGCCTAATGCTTCTTATGAAAATAATGGGACTAAAAGGGGAAGTTATTTTACCCAGTTTTACTTTTCATGCTACAGCACATGCAGTGGTTTGGAACGGATTAAAACCGGTTTTTGTTGATTGTGAACCAGTTACCTACAATATTGATCCAGAAGCGATTAAAAAAGCAATAACTCCTGACACGTCGGCAATCATTGGGGTCCATATTTTTGGAAACCCAGCTAAGGTTGAAGAGCTTCAAATAATTGCAGAGGAAAATGATCTCAGATTGATGTTTGACGCTGCCCACGGTTTTGGCGCAAAGCGGAATGGAAAAGCAATAGGAGGATTTGGCGATGCTGAATCTTTCAGCTTGAGTCCTACGAAACTTTTAACTGCGGGAGAGGGTGGGATTGTTGCGACCAACAATGATGAGCTTGCCGCAAGCATCAGAGTGGGCAGGAACTACGGTGATGCAGGTAACTACGACTGTGAATTTTCCGGTTTTAACGCGCGGATGAGCGAATTTAACGCACTGCTTGGCATCGAAAGCCTCAAACACCTTGATAAGAACGTAAAAAAGAGGAATCGAGCGGTGAGATTGTATAAAAAGCTATTATCGAATCTGCCGGGGATCGGGTTTCAAAAGATCGACCGGAATGATCAAAGCAGTTTTAAAGATTTTTCAATACTGGTTGATCAGGATAAATTTGGAATGAGCAGGGATAAATTATCTGACGCGCTTTTAAAAGAGAATATCGTAGTAAAGAAATATTTTTATCCACCGGTACATAAGCAGAAGGCATTTGCAAATTATCAGGTGCAGAATGACCTAAAGCATACGATTAGCGTTGCCGATAATGCGTTAAGCCTGCCTCTCTTCTCACATATATCTATTGATGATGTTAAAAAAGTATGTTCGGCGTTGGAAAGAATATATCTAAACCGGGAAAAGATAGGTAAATGAACAAGTTAAAGATCTTATTGCAGACTCCTTTAACGGAGAGGGATTATAAACGGTTCGGGGTCGAACTGTTGGGATCCCGCGGGATCGAAGTCTCTTTTGCGGATATGACCCCATTATTAAATCCGGAGTATATAAAAAATCATAAGGTTAAAAGGTCGCAGTATGAAATGGTAGATCTAATAAAATCAGAGATGGATTTTGAACTACTAGTCAAAAAATGTGATAAGGATGATGTTCTTTTTATTGATCTGATCGGCGCGCGGAATAATTCTTATTTTATTTACCATATATTAGAGAACTATAGGATAAAGTATGCCAGTTTCTGCGCGAACGCTATTCCTGCATTGCCTGAAAACATCAGCATCAGATCCCTGCTGCGAAGAATAAAAAGTAAAGTTATTAACCTCCAGCCAAAAATGTATGCTCCAAGCTATGTTTTAGCGGGAGGAGATAAATACCTGAACAAAAGACCTTCGCCGGATAAACACACTAAATTTATATGGGCGCACACTCTGGATTACGATCTCTATCTGGATCATCGGTCAGAGGATGATAGATCTGAGGTTGAAGGGAAATATGCGGTCTTTCTGGATGAATATTTTCCACTTCATCCTGACCATTTAGTCAGCGGGGCTAGGAAAAATCCGTATCATGATCCCGATGAGTATTTTACCGAAATGAATAAGATCTTTGGCCAATTTGAGAAAAAAACTGGAATTCCGGTAGTAATTACCGCACATCCACGGTCAAATTATGAAGAGATGCCCGGCATATTTAATGGGAGAAAAATCATGAAAAATAATACGATAAATTTAGTGTCGCATGCGGATTGCGCGCTCGCCCATGGCAGCACTTCCATTAACTATGCGGTCCTTTTTAAAAAACCGATCGTTTTTTTGATGCCGGAAAAGGTGAAGGGTGGATACTACGGTTCCTATATTTCTAACTACGCGAAACAATTTGGAAAATCACCATTTGACTTGGATTCGATCACTGAGCTAGATATTAATAAAGAGCGCAATATTGATAATAAAATGTATGTACGGTTTAAAGAGAAATATATCAAAAAGGCGAGCTCTCCAAATAAATATTTTTGGGAGATCGTAGCTGAGGCGGTAAATTAAATGAACGATAGAATTCCTTACGCGACACAATGGATCGAAGATGATGATATAAAAGCGGTAGTCGACGTTTTGAAGTCGGATATGCTGACCCAGGGGCCCAAGACCGCTGAATTTGAAGAAAAAGTTGCCCAATATTCCGGCGCTAAATATGGAGTGGCGGTAAACAGCGGAACTTCAGCGCTGCATATCGCGACCTTAGCTGCCGGGATATCTGAAGGGGATGAAGTTATCACTTCTCCAATCACCTTTACCGCTTCTTCCAATTCGGTTTTGTATTGCGGTGGTAAACCAGTTTTTGCGGATGTGGAAGAAGATACGATCAATATTGATCCGAAAGAGATTAAGGCTAAAGTTAATGCAAAAACCAAGGCAATTATTCCGGTTCACTTTGCGGGAAATCCCTGCCGTATGGAAGAGATCTCAAGTATCGCGAAAGAAAATAATCTTACCCTGATCGAAGACGCCGCGCATGCGATTGGCGCAGAATATAAAGGGATCAAGATTGGTAGCTGTCAATATTCGGATATGACGATCTTAAGTTTTCACGCAGTCAAACATATTACTACGGGAGAGGGAGGGATGGTTCTTACTAATGATCCGGAATTAAGGGATAAACTGATATTTCATCGTTCCCATGGTATTACGCGAAATGAAAAGTATATGAAAACAAATCCAGGGGCCTGGTATTACGAAATGCACGAATTAGGTTATAACTATCGTTTGACAGATATTCAAAGTGCTTTAGGGATCAGTCAACTAAAAAAACTTGATAAGTTTGTAGTAAGGAGAAAAGAGATCGCTGAAATATATAACCAAGCTTTCTCAGGATCAGATAAAGTTAGGTGTCTTGCGGAAACCAAAGATGGTAAATCATCCTGGCATCTTTATGTTATTGAAATTGATGAGCGTAAGCGGATATTTGAAGCGTTAAGAGAAAAAAATATTATTGTGAATGTCCATTATATCCCGGTATATAAACAGCCGTATTATCAGAGGAGCGGGTATAAGGATGTAGTTTGTCCTAATGCTGAGGCGTATTATAAAAGGGCTATGTCGATTCCGATGTATCCCAAGATGAGTGATGAAGAACAAAAGTATGTAATAGAATTGATTAAGGAATTAGTAAATGAATAGTTATATTAGAAAAATAAAAACAGATTTAATGCAATATTTAAATAAGTATTTAGTAGGTGAGATGAGGGTGCAAGTGGGTTTATTTTCAATCTGTGGAATCCAACAATCACCCCAATTCATTCAATGGCTAGATATGGGGTTAATTGAATTTGCTAAAGAATTTGTTGAAATGAACAATCTTGACAATTCTAAATATATATTGGGCATGAATAATATATTTAAGACCTCTCGTTTTAATCTATTGTTAAGAAAAATGTTGATTGAATATTTTCAAAAGATATTAACGTATTTTTATGAGGTTGTTAATGGCGATTCACTTCAGCCGCAATCAGTTTATTTGGTTGATAATATAATTAACAGATATGCCGTTGATAAATTCAAACAGTATGAAAAAACAAGGATGCTGAAAGTAATATGGTTAAAATCACAAAATATAGTTGAACGTTTTTTGAACGTTTTTATTAAAGGGGTTTATGTTTTACTAATAAGTATGATAAGCGGGCTAAAGCTGTCTAGAAGAAAAGAAAACTATAAAGTGATGAGGGAGGCGATTTGGGGGATAAATTCTCGAGGACGGTATTTTTGCGACGATTTTATTGTAGATGGTAAATTGATTAAGAAAGACGAATTATTGCTGTATTCGCGGGGTCTACCAACTGAAGAAGGAAGACTACAAGCGTATAGTGATGCGAAAGCCTTTGGTTATAACCACATTGACATAAATAAACTGCCAATTAGTGTGCGTGTATTGCTTAAAAGGATAATGCCAAAGTATTTTGTTTATTTATTTTTTATTTTGATGAGGAACCTGTTATCACCGTGTTTTTGCCTGTTTTCTAGTATTAATTATAATTATGTATCTTATGCGATTCCATATGAGAAGATATTTTCTAACTATAAGTTGAATGCGGAGCTGGGACATAATTATTTTTCGGCCAGCCATATTGCAGAAGCGATCGTATGTCAAAACTATGGGACGAAATACTATTTGATGCATTGGTCAGATCATTCCTTAAAAATAAATCGTTACATTAGTGCATTTTTGGGATGTGATAAATATCTCGTATGGGGAGATGCGCATATTCGGGGGGTTGAAGGGCCTCCGGATATTTATCAGCGGGTGGGATATTTGTTCAAAGAAGCTATAAACAATGTAAAAATCGATAAGTCTAGTTATTTACATAAATTAGGCATTAATGATTCGAGTAAAGTAATTTCATTTTTTGATGAGACATTTGGCGGGACGTGCAAAATGACGGCCGAGAATTATGTCTCTTTTTGGGAACTAATATTAAAATGCGCCAAAGAACAGAAAGATAAGTTAATAATAGTAAAGCCAAAGGAGATTAAAAGATATTTGGGTTTGCCAAAAGAATTGATCGATAGATTTGTGTTGATTAAGCAAGAGTTAGAGAAGATGGCAAATGTAAATATACTCATAGATAAGGAGGTGTCGTTTATTGAAGTGATCGGAGTATCAGATATTGTGGTTACTCAAGGTATGACAAGTTCTTCGACCATAGCAATAGTAAGTGGAATAAACGGACTGTATTTTGATCAGGCAAACTATGACCATCCTTTTGCAGGCCAATTTGCAGGAGAGATTGTTTTTGATAATGCTGATGAGATATTGAACAAAATAACTGGAATGTTAGAGGAAGGGGCCTCGACGATAGTGCCGGATAATATATTGAAAGAATACGATTATTATAACGATGAGTTATCTTTGGATAGATATAGAAGTATTATAACTGGTGAGAAATAAATGAACAAAATATATAACCTAATGGAAATTGCCAATACGCACGGCGGGAGCAAAGGGTACGTTTTTTCTTTGCTCAAACAATTTGAATCATTTAAGTCGGGTTTCGGCATTAAATTCCAGCCTTTTAAGTGCGATGAAATTGCCTTAAAGGATTATTCTTGGTTTCCTGTTTATAAGGAGTTGTTTTTTGACCCTGATTCGTGGAAGCAAATAATAACTAAGGCGTCGGAGACAAAAGATGTTTGGCTTGATATGTTTGATGTTTATTCTGTCCAAATCCTGCGCGAAAACCTTCCGAATATTACTGGAATTAAGCTTCAAGCTTCTGTTGTAAATAATTTTAATTTATTAACGGCGCTAAGCAAAGTTGATTTGTCAGATAAAATTGCAATCATTAATATTGCCTCTTTTGCCGTTGATGAGATAAATGAAGTTATTAAGCAGTGCGGTCAATATTTAAAGGCAAAGGAAGTTATCCTTCAGGTTGGTTTTCAGGATTATCCGACGGAGATATCCGATTCCGGCTTGGGTAAAATAAAAGTATTGAGCGAGAATTTCTCGCATCGAATTTCCTTTGCGGACCACGTTGATGGTAATGATGAGTACGCACTGCATCTTCCCGTGATGGCAGCTGTTCTGGGCGCTTCGATAATTGAAAAGCATATAATGCATTCAACCTTAGAAACTAAATATGACCATTATTCGAGTTTGACTTTTGAAAAGTATTCGAAATACTTAAGTGTCCAGAACAACTATCAGCAGATCCTCTTAGCTCCTTTTGTAAGCGAAAAAGAGCGCAAATATCTATTAAAGAGCGTTCAAAAGCCTGTCCTTAATAAGCCAAAAAATAAAGGGATGCTGGTTGATTTAAAGAAGGACTTGGATTTTAAAAGGACAGATATGCCAGGCCTAGATATTTATTCGTTAAATCAGCCAGCAAATCAGCGTTTTATTTTGGCCAATGCCAAAGAAGGCAATCGCACTTTGATGAAAAGCGATTTTAAAAAAGCAAAAATTGCTACGATTATTGCTTGCCGGATGAAATCAAGCAGATTGCCTAAAAAAGCAACGCTTAAGATCGGGGAGATCGCTTCTGTAGAATTATGCATAAAAAATGCCTTAAAATTCAAAGGGATCAATCATACTGTATTGGCCACTTCGTATTTAGAAGAAGATTCTGTTTTGAAAGATTATACCTATCATAAGGATGTAATATTCCATACTGGTCATCCTGAGGACGTAATTAATCGATACTTGGGGATCATTAATGAGTTAGATATTGACGTTTTTGTGCGGGTCACCGCTGACATGCCATATATTTGTAATGATATTCTGCAGGTATTGTTAGAATCTCATTTTAGAAATGGCGCAGATTATACGGCAGCGCGTAAAGCGGCAATTGGGACGAACCTGGAAATTATCAATGCAGAGGCTTTGCGCAGAGTAAGCGAATATTTTCCATCAGCAAATTATTCTGAATATATGACATATTATTTTCAAAATAATCCTTCTCATTTTAATCTGAATTATGTTGACTTGCCAGATGACCTGATACGAGATTATAGGCTTACGCTCGATTATGAAGACGATCTAAAACTATTTCGCATTATCGAAGAGTATTTTTCCGGGCAAGAAGAGCAGTATAAGATAACTGACATTTTTGAGTATTTAGACCAAAATCCTCAGCTTGCGGATATTAATAATAATTGTATCGTTAAATATCATACGGATAAAGATTTAATTGCCAGAATAAAGGCCAATACAACGATTAGTAAATAAAATGAGCAAACTAAAAGTATTATTTAGGGCGGATGCAAGTTCAAAAATTGGCGGAGGACATGTTATGCGCTGCATAGCGCTGGCCCAGGAGTTAAAGCTGCAGGGATTCGATATTATTTTTGTGGCCAGACATTTGTTTGCGCAAATGGAGTTGAACTTAGCGAATAACGGAATATCTTGCAAGATGATCGAATCCGATGATTTGTTGGCTGATGCAAAGGAGACAATTGCTATCGCTAAATCTTTTGAGGTCGAGTGGGTTGTTCTCGATGGTTATCGCTTTGTTGATACGTATCAGAAGGAGATAAAAGGAGCCGGATACAAACTGTTATGCATTGATGATATTGCTGAAACAAAATACGTAACGGATATAGTGGTAAATCAAAATCCTTGGGTGGATGTTTCAGATTATCAGCATGACGGCTCTAAAATGTTGTTAGGAACAAAATATGCATTGGTCCGGAACGAGTTTTTGCACTTAAGTCCTGGAGAAAAAAATGGAGATATTCGAAAGGTTCTAGTAAATCTTGGCGCAGGGATGGCTACCGCAGAAGGGATAATTGCTCTAGTATCTGCAATTGATCAGGCAATAGAGGAAAAAATTGAGATCGACGTGCTAACTGGAATGAACGGTATGTTGATGGATAACTTAGAAAAGATGAAAAGCCGCTCCAAGCATAAGATTCGTTTTATTGGCGCTGATAAGTTCTCGCCAGAAATAGAAAGAAATGCAGACATGGCCATCAGCGCGGCGGGAAGCACACTGTGGGAGCTAGCTTATTTCAAAGTTCCTACACTGACCGTAGTAATTGCACAAAACCAATTACCCATTGCAGAAAGTTTGGACCAGAAAAAATGTTGCGTAAATATGGGCTGGTTGGACCAGCTGAATACGGATGGAATGGTTGAGATGATTAAAAGGATTTATAAAGACAAAATATTTAGGCATCAGCTTGCGGATAATTTCGGTAATTTAGTGGATGGAGAAGGGAGAAAAAGAGTAGTATCTGAGATGCGGGAGATGAGTGAATGAAGAAGATAAAAATCGGAAAAAATAAATATATCGGAGAGAAAGAGCCGTGCTTTATCATTGCGGAGATGTCGGCAAATCATGCACAAGATCTAAAGATTGCAAAAAAGATTATCCGTGCGGCTAAAAAATCGGGGGCGGATGCGGTAAAGATCCAAACTTATACGCCGGATACGATGACTATTCCTTCGAAGCGGAAGTGGTTTATGGTTAAGCACCCAAAATGGGGTGGTCAAAGCTTGTATGATTTATATAAAAAGGCCTATACCCCGTGGAAATGGCATAAAGATTTAAAGAAAGTAGCGGAAGATGAAGGGGTAGCCTTGTTTTCTACGCCTTTTGATAAAAGTGCGGTAGATTTTCTTCAAGAGCAGGATGTTCCTGTTTATAAGGTTGCTTCATTTGAGCTGGTAGACATTCCTCTTCTTAAATACATTGCTCAGACGGGGAAACCAGTAATTATGTCTACGGGGATGGCGAATTTACAAGAAATCAAGGAAGCCGTGGCCGCCTTAAGGAAGCATGGCTGTGAGGACTTGGTCCTTTTAAAATGTGTCAGTAGTTATCCTGCTGATCCTTCCGACATGAACATTAAGACAATTGAAGACCTTAGAGAACGTTTTAAGGTCCATGTTGGTCTGTCGGATCATAGTTTGGGGATAGGGGTGGCTATAGCATCAGTAGTTTTAGGCGCAAAAGTAATCGAGAAGCACTTTACAATATCGAGAAAGATAAAAAACCCTGACTCATTCTTCTCTATTGAACCGGGAGAAATGGGAGACCTCGTAAAAAATGTCAGATTGGTGGAGAAAGCAATTGGTAAAAGGTTTTATGGGTTAACACAAAAAGAGAAGATGAGTAAAGTATTTAGAAGGTCAATATTTATCGTAAAGGATACGCAAAAAGGGGAATTGTTTAATGAAGGAAATTTGCGTATTGTGCGCCCTTCAAATGGGATGAAACCAAAGCATTATGAGGCGATATTAGGAAGAAAAGCTCGTAAAACGGTTAAGGCCGGCACGCCTTTAGGTAGGAGCATGTATAGCTGAGATGATTGTATCAATTCTTACTGAAAAAAAGAGCTGGATTAGGCCTTTTGTAGAGCAGATTCGCGAAAAGCTGAACCGGGAGCATGCTGTGCAAGTTTTTTATGATCATAATGATGTTATAAGAGGGGGATGTTTAGTTATTTTGGGTTATGAAAAAATAATTCCTCAGTCAATTCTTGATAGAAATAAACATAATCTAGTTGTGCATGAGAGCGATTTGCCGTCGGGTAAAGGCTGGTCCCCATTAACTTGGCAAATTATTGAGGGGAAAAACAGGGTTCCAATAGTGTTATTTGGAGCTAATGCTGATGTTGATAGTGGGGATATTTATCTGAAAGACGAAATAGTATTCGAGGGGCATGAACTTATAGGTGAGCTTAGGGAAAAACAAGGAAAAAAAACTGTTGAGTTGGTATGCAGGTTCTTTAAAGATTATCCAGATAATGTCCGTAAAAAACAAGAAGGCAGCGAAAGTTTTTATCCTAGGAGAGGCCCAAGGGACAGTGAGTTGCCAATTGATGTTCCTTTGAAAGATTTATTTAACAGGCTGAGGGTAGTTGATAACGACCGTTACCCTGCCTTTTTCTCGAATAAAGGCAAAAAATACTTATTGAAGATATATAAGGAGGAGGCTTAGGTGGGCAAAGGCAGTATTGTGATCGCTACAATAAAATCGTGGAACATCGACTATGCGAATAAAATCGGAGGACAGATCGGCTATGATGTTTTTGTTGTGTCTGAAAAATCTATGTTGTCGAAGGAGTATTTAGAAAAAATAAATCCAAAATATATATTTTTTCCGCATTGGTCCTGGAAGATCCCGAACGAAGTATATAATCACTGGGAATGTATTTTATTCCACATGACCGATCTTCCTTTTGGTAGAGGCGGAAGCCCGTTGCAAAATTTAATTCAACGGGGGATTCGTAACACTAAAATATCTGCGATTAAAGTTGTGGAAGAATTGGATGCGGGACCGGTATATTTAAAAAAAGAGCTGGATTTAGCTGGTTCGGCCGGAGAAATCTATCGGCGTGCTAGTAAAACTATATTCGAAGAAATGATCCCGCAGATAATTGAGCATAGTCCGGCTCCAAAAAAGCAAGTAGGAGAAGTGACAATATTTAAGCGAAGAAAACCGGAAGAGAGCAGTATTGCCGCGTTAAATTCCTTAATGGAAATATATGATCATATCAGGATGTTAGACGCAGAGGGCTATCCTGCAGCATTTTTAAAGAATAAAAACGTAAAAATTGAGTTTTCTCAGGCAAAGTTTAAGGATCATTATATTGATGCAAAGGTAAAAATCAGTTTAGCTGGAGAAGATAATGAGTAAAAATGTATTAGTTATTGCAGCTCATCCCGATGACGAGATATTAGGCTGCGGAGGAACAATTGCCAAGCATTATCGAGGCGGAGATAAAGTACGCGTTGTTATTGTCGCAGATGGGGTGACTTCACGTTTTTATTCTCCTGGGATGCAGAATGTGGAACTTAATAAAATAGCACATGATCAAATAGAAACACGAAAGAACGAACTTTATGAGGCAGCCAAGATCATAGGTTTGCAGAAAGATGATATTCATTATTTTGGTTTGCCTGACCAACGCTTAGACCAGTTTCCATTACTTGATATAGTTAAAAAAATAGAATATGTTGCTCAAGACTTTCCGCCTAATATAGTTTATACGCACCACTGGGGTGATCTGAACAAGGATCATCGAGTATGCTGTGAGGCAACCATAACTGCATTTAGGAAGAGTCGTCAAATAAGCAAAGAGGCAGAGTCGATATATTGTTATGAAATACCGGGGAATATAGATGTGTTGCCTCCAAAAGCTGTAAATAATATTAAGCCCAATCATTTTGTTGACATTACAATTTCCATTCAGTTAAAGCTTGAGGCTCTAAGAGCTTATAAAAGTGAGCTACGGGAGTATCCAGCGTCTCTTTCTCCTCAATCTGTTTTTGAGCTATCAGAAATGAGGGCAAAAAATAAAGATTTTAAGCATGCTGAGGTGTTTGAAATACTACGACAAGGAGGCATTTCGTGAAAAAGGAAATTAAAATAGGAAGTAAGATAATATCTGACGATTCCCCCTGTTTCGTGATCGTCGAGATCGGACACAACCATCAGGGGAATATCGAGACCACCAAGAAGATGATCGATGAAGCGGCCTTTTGCGGCGCCCAGGCAGTAAAACTGCAAAAGAGAGCCAATCGATCGCTTTATACCACGGCGATGTTTAACAAACCATATGAGAATGAGAATAGCTTCGGTCTGACCTATGGCGCTCACCGGGAGGCGCTGGAATTTGGCAAGGCTGAATATCTGGAGCTAAAAAAGTATGCGGAAGATAAAGGGCTGATCTTTTTTGCCACCGCTTTCGATTTTGAGAGTGTAGATTTTCTTGAGGAGATCGGCGTCCCCGCCTATAAGATTGCTTCTGGAGATATAACTAACCATCCACTGCTCGATTATGTGGGAAGCAAGAAGAAGCCGGTAATTATTTCAAGCGGGGCTTGTGATCTGGAGGAGGTAAAAGCTGCTTACGTAATCTTAAGAAAACATACCGACCAGATATGTATTATGCAATGTACCGCATCCTATCCGGCAAAACCTGAGGATATTCACCTTAATGTTATAAAGACATTGAAGGAGGAGTTCCCTGAAGCGATTATCGGCTATTCGGGCCATGATAACGGGATCGTTATTCCGGTCGTTGCCTATGTATTAGGCGCGAGAATGGTCGAAAAACACTTCACCTTAAATCGAACGATGAAAGGGACCGACCATAAATTTTCGCTTGAACCGCAAGGTTTAAGAAAAATGGTCCGTGACCTTAACCGAATCAGGGAGGCTTTTGGCTCATATGAGAAAAAATGCCACGATTTTGAGCGGTCAGCTAAAGAGAAAATGGGTAAAAGTATTATGTTAAAGAATGATCTTAAAAAAGGGACTGTAATATCTGAGGAGCTGATCGTTTACAAGAGCCCGGGATCGGGGATCCCGCCTTCGCGAATACATGACGTAATTGGGAAGAAGATTAAACAGGACCTGGAAGAAGAAGCTCTCTTATCCTTTGAGTATTTGGAGCAATAAAAAATGACTTTGGATTTTTCTAAAATTAAATTTGTCGTATTTGATTTTGATGGTGTGTTTACAAATAATTTAGTGATGGTTAGCGAGAAGGGTGAAGAGTCGGTTGTTTGTAATAGATCGGACGGGATCGGCTTGTCAAAATTGAAAAACATTGGTATTGATCTAATGATTTTATCTACTGAAGTAAATGGAGTAGTTAAAAAGAGGGCTGAAAAATTAAAGATATATTGTGTAAATGCATGCGAAGATAAATTAAATAAACTAGAGGAAGAGGTTCAGAAAAAATTCTTGACGATGGAAGAAGTTGCTTTTATGGGAAATGATATAAATGATCTTGAATGTTTAAAATCGGTTGGATTACCAATTGTTGTAGCAGATGCTCATAAGGATGTTTTGGGATATGCGAAATATACGACCAAAAACAAAGGTGGTTGTGGTGCGGTTAGAGAAGTGTGTGACATGATTGCTGCAGTTAAGGTGATAGAAAATGTTTAACTTAAAAAATAAAATAGCGATCGTGACCGGAGGTTTGGGTCAATTGGGATCTCAATATACAAAAGCTTTGCTTGATGCTGGAGCTAAAGTTGCTGTTTTTGATATTCGGACCGATGCTGAGAAGGAAAATAGCGAAAACTACGCTTCTTATAAAGTAGATATTACAAAAAAAAGCTCGATTAAAGAAGCGTTGGATAAAGCAGTGAACGATCTAGGTTCGCCGACAATTCTAATTAACAACGCAGCGTTGGACGCGCCGCCAAATGCTTCTGCCGATGAAAATGGCCCGTTTGAAGATTATCCCGAAAGTTCGCTTGATCAAACCTATAATGTTAATTTAAAAGGGATGATCTTTTGCTGCCAGGTAATCGGGAAGCACATGGCAGAGAATGGCGGAGGAAGTATCATTAATATCTCATCGATCTATGGGAATGTTTCTCCAGACCAGAGAATTTACGAATACCGGAATAACTTTTATAAGCCGGTCAGTTATTCGGTTACTAAATCAGCGGTATTAAACCTAACCCGCTATCTTTCTACTTACTGGGCAAAGAAGGGAGTCAGAGTCAACACATTGTCATTGGGCGGGGTATTTAACGGACAGGATGAAAAGTTTCTTGAAGGCTACTGTAATAAGGTTCCATTAGGTCGGATGGCCAACGAAGATGAATACAACGGAGCAGTGATCTTTCTCGCTTCTAACGCATCGTCTTATGTTACCGGATCAAATATTATAATCGACGGCGGTTTAACCGCCTGGTAGGAGGATAAATAATGGATAAGTACAAGAATCTAATCGGGGGAAAGCTAATTGAACCAAGTTCGGGGGAATATTTCGATAATATAGATCCAGCAGATAAATCGGATATAGTCGGAAAATTTCCAAAATCTAATGCTAAAGATGTTGAGGCAGCGATTGAAGCCGCTAAAAATGCTTACGCGGAATGGAGCGACATGCCGCCACCTAGAAGAGGGGAATTGATCTATAAGGTTGGGGAGCTGTTGATGAGGGACCAAAAAAAACTAGCCGAAATTATTGTTCACGAAAACGGCAAACCGACACCGGCCGCGATGGGGGACATTAAGTCAAGCGCCGATGTAGCTTACTTTATGGCTGGAGAAGGGCGAAGAATGTATGGGCAGACTACATATTCATCGCTCCCCAGGCGTTGGGCGTTGACCAAACGTTATCCGGTAGGAGTTTGCGGCCTAATCACCGCTTGGAACGCGCCGATGGCGATTATCACCTGGAAATTATTCCCGGCCCTTATCTGCGGCAATACGGTTGTATTAAAGCCATCAGAAGATACGCCGCTAACCGCCCATTATTTTGGTGAGTTGGTAAAAGAAGTGGGGATCCCTGACGGAGTGGTTAATATAGTATACGGCAGCGGTCCGGGAACTGGTGAGGCATTGGTAAAAAATCAGGATGTTAAATTAGTTTCATTTACCGGTTCCAGCCAGGTTGGGGTAAAAATATCGGAGGAGTGCGGTAAACAGAATAAAACCTGTTCTTTAGAGATGGGCGGTAAAAACGGATTGATCGTTATGCCGGATGCCGATCTTAAAACGGCGGCAAAAGCGGTGGCTGCGGGAGCATTTTCAACCGCCGGACAAAGATGTGCGGCGACCAGCCGTGTTTTTATCCATGAACAAGTTTATGAAATGTTTATGGAGCTTTTACTGGCCGAAGCGAAAGCCGATTCGATCTCTTGCCCGATCATTAATAAACGGCAATTTGATCGCATCCTCTCATATATTGAAGAGGGTAAGAAGTCAGGGGCGAAGCTTGCCTATGGAGGGAACGCGCTTGCTGAAGGAAAATATGCCAAAGGATATTATATTGAACCGACAATCTTTACCGATGTTAATCACAATTCAAAGCTTGCCCAGGAAGAGATTTTTGGACCGGTATTGTGCGTATTTAAAATAAAATCGCTGGGGGAAGGAATTAAAATGGTCAATTCAGTTGATTATGGTTTGACCGCTTCGATATTTACCAAAGATGTTGATTCAGCTGTCCATGCAATGGATAAGCTGGAGGCCGGCTGTTGTTATATTAACGGACCGACCTTTGGCTCTGAACCGCATATGCCTTTTGGCGGGCTAAAAAAATCGGGCAATAGCCATCGGGAGCCGGGAACGCAAGCGGTCGATGTATTCTCAGAATGGAAAACCATTTATATCGATTACAGCGGTATCGCGCAGCAGTCACAATATAAGATGAAGTAGGGAGTATTTGATGGATAAAAGTAAAATAAAAGAGCTAAAAAAACTTTCGGCCCAAGCCAGGCATGCGATGGTCGATATGCTGATCTGCGCCGGCTGCGGCCATCCGGGGGGAGCGATGTCGAGTGTCGATATGATGACCGCCCTTTTCTTTGACCAGTTAAAGATCGATCCAAAAAATCCGGATTGGGATGAGCGGGATCGCTTTATCTTAAGTAAAGGACATTCTTCTATCGGATTGTATGCGGTAATGCATTTTAGAGGATTCTTTGATAAGGAGACGTTACTAACTTTTAGGCAGGATAATAGTATTTTAGGCGGCCATCCCGATATGCATAAAGTTCCTGGGGTAGAAATGAGTACCGGTTCTTTAGGCCACGGGCTTTCGGTCGGAATCGGTCTAGCATTAGCGGCCAAGATGGATAAAAAAGATTATAAAACTTATGTATTGATGGGCGATGGCGAAACCCAGGAGGGATCGATCTGGGAAGCAGCAATGTCGGCAGCGCATTATAAGTTGGATAACCTAATTGGCATTGTTGACCGGAATATGATCCAAATCGATGGAAGAACTGAAGATGTAATGGATTTAGAACCGTATGTTGAAAAATGGAAAGCGTTTGGCTGGAACGTAGTCGAAATCGATGGGCACGACTTTGAGCAGATTCTTCCTACACTAAAAAAGATTCCATTTGAAAGTGGTAAGCCGTCATTAATAATTTCTAATACGGTAAAAGGTAAAGGGATCTCTTTTATGGAAGATACCCATAAGTGGCATGGCGGCGGGCTTAAGGGTGAAGACGCCGAGGTTGCTAAAAAAGAGGCTGCGGTATTGATCAAGGAGCACGAATAATGGCTATGCAGGGCATGAGAAACGAATATGGAAAATATATTGTTGAATTAGCAAATAAAAATAAAAATATTGTTGCACTTGAGGCTGACTTGAAAGAGTCAACGCAATCGATTCAATTTCAAAGAGCGTATCCCGAAAGATATGTCGAAGTTGGGATTGCCGAGCAGAACATGGTTGGGATTGCGGCTGGACTATCTCTGGCTGGCAAGATTCCCATTGCCCATTCGTTTGCCTGTTTTATTTCAATGCGATCTTGTGAACAGGTGCGGACAACAATTGCTTATCCGAATCTTAATGTTAAATTTCTTGTTACTCATGGAGGGATAAGCACAGGTACGGCAGGAACAACTCATCATGCGATCGAAGATATTGCAATTATGCGTTCGATTCCAAATATGACCGTGTTGGTTCCTGGTGATGTTGCAGAGATGAAACAGGTTGTTGAAGCTGCTTTTAAACATAATGGGCCAGTTTATATTCGTTTAGGTGCAGGGGATGCCTGGGATATTTATACTGAGAAAGATAAGTTCGAGATCGGGAAAGCAACTGAAATAAGATCAGGGAATGATGCGACGATCATTACCACTGGAATTATGATGTATGAAGGTATGCAGGCGGCTGATATCCTTAAAAAAGAGCATGGGTTAAATGTTAGAGTGCTACAAATGGCTTCGGTAAAACCTTTGGATGAAATATCTGTTCAGAAAGCAGCCGAAGAGACTGGAAAAATTATTACCGTTGAAGAACACAATCTTTTAGGCGGATTAGGTGGAGCAGTTTGTGAAGTTGTTGCGGAACAAGGGAATGCGAAAGTAAAACGAATAGGAATTAATGATAAATTCTGCGGGGTTGGTTCCGCAACTTGCCTTATGGAAGAAGAAGGATTAACGATTAAGAAAATTGTTGATGAGGTTGTTAACCTTTGCGGAGGTAAACTATGAAAATAAAAGATGTTGAGTTACTACAGTGTGATGCTGGATGGAGACCTTGGTTATTTATTAAAATAACAACTGATGAAGGTATTGTCGGTTACAGTGAATGTACAGATTCGCATGGTTCGCCATTAGGAATTAAAGGAGTAATAGAGAATTTAAAAAAGCACTTAATTGGTAAAGATCCACGGCCGGTAGAGAAAATATACTGGGATTTGTATTCGATAACACGTCAAAGTCCTGGAAGTATTATCCAAAAGGCAATTGGTGGCATAGAAAATGCTTTATTAGATATTAAAGCGAAGGCTTTAGGAGTTCCGGTATATGAACTGTTTGGCGGTCCGATCAGGGACAAAGTGCAAGTCTATTGGTCGCATTGCGGCACAACCAGAGCCAGAGCATGGCAGATGGTCGGTAAAGATCCATTAAAGACACTAGGCGATATAGAAAAGTTGGGGAATGAAGTTAAAACCAGAGGGTTTACCGCGCTAAAAACTAATATTATTTTTACGGGAGAAAATCCAACAGTCTATATGCCTGGATTTAAGGGTGGATTAGGCAGCCCTGAGCTTAACGTGAACAATAAGATAATTGACACGATTAATTCACAGATCAGCGCGTTTCGCAGGGGGACCGGAGATGATGTTGGAATAATCCTCGACCTGAATTTTAATTTTAAAACCGAAGGGTATATTAAAATAGCCCAAGCGTTAGAGAAATATAATCTTTTCTGGGTGGAGATCGACTCCTACGATCCAAATGCGTTGTTGAAGATTAAACAATCGGCCAGAACTTCGATCTGTTCCGGTGAAAATCTATATACAACCAGAGATTATCGCCCTTACCTGGAAAAACATGCGATGGATGTCTGTAGTATAGATATTATCTGGAACGGTTTTATCCAGTCGAAGAAGATTTCTGATATGGCAGAGCTTTATGAGATAAATGTTACTCCGCATAATTATTATAGCCATCTCTCCACGTTTATTAGCGCCCAGTTTTGCGCGGCGATACCAAATCTTAAGATCCTTGAAGTGGATATTGATGATGTCCCCTGGAAAGATGAGATCGTGACCGAAGTTCCGGAGATCAGAGATGGCTATATGACCGTTCCTCAGCGACCCGGCTGGGGATTAGAGCTGAATGAGGAGGTTATTCGTGCCCATCCCTGGGAAAAATAAGGATATATCAATCGCGATTTTAGGTCCGGGAGCGGTAGGGGGTTTCCTGACGGCTTTGCTGATAAAGTATGGTTATAATGTGGTCTGTATTGATGAAGAGACCTCAGGCAAAGAGATTGAAGAAAAAGGTATCAGGCTTGAGAGTAAAGTGTTTGGTGATTTTACGGTTAAGCCAAAAGTTATCAGTGAGCTTGATACTGATGCTGATATTATCTTTATCACAACCAAAGCTACTTATCTAAAGAATGCGGTAAAACGGATAAAACCAGAGCGAACAAAGAATGCAGTTATTGTCCCGCTGTTAAACGGGATTGAACATAATGAATACTTAAGATCAATCTTTGGCGATCGGATAATTGCCGCAACGATTGGGAATGTTGAATTAAAACGAATATCAGCCAACCATATTCAACATACTACAAAAACGGTGAGGATCGAATTAGCAAAAAAAACGGGAGCAGATGAAGTTAAAAATATTTTAACCGAGGTCGGGATCGATGCTGCTGTTTTAGGTTCAGAGGCAGAAGTAGTTTGGAGAAAATTAGTTAGGCTTAATGCGCTTGCTTGTACCACGGCTGCTTCTAAAAAAATGCTTGGATTTATCCGCAGCGATAGTGCTTGGCGGGAAAAGTTGGAGGGGAGCATTAAAGAAGGAGCATCGATTGCGGCGAAAGATGGAGTAACGATCGATCCGATTGCAGAGATGAAGAAGATCGATTCAATGCCTGAGACCTTAGGTACTTCGATGCAGCGTGATGTTTTGGCCGGGAGACCTTCAGAGATCGATGCGATCGCCGGAGCGGTGGTTAGGACCGGTGAAAAGTATGGACTTAATTCTCCTGTAATAAAAAGTATGATCGAAATGATAGAAAGTAGGGAAAATGGATGAAAAAGAGTAAAGTAGTTGCATTAATTCCTGCACGTGCGGGATCGCAGCGGGTAAAAAATAAAAATATCCGCTATCTGGGCGGACATCCGCTAATTGCTTATTCTATTCAAACTGCGATCCAAAGCAATCTTTTTGATCGGGTGATCGTATCTACTGATTCCGAGTTATTTAGAGAGATCGCGCTTTATTATGGGGCAGAAGCGCCTTTTCTGCGGCCGGCTGAGTACGCAACGGCAACCTCTCCGGGGATCGAATGGATAAAACATGCATTGACCGAGCTCGATATAAAAGATGGAGCATTTAGTATTATCCGGCCGACCAGCCCGTTCCGCACGGTGGAAACTGTAAAGCGGGCCTGGAAAGAATTTGTGGGCAATGAGGGGATAGATTCTTTGCGTGCAGTTGAGCTTTGTTCACAACATCCGGGTAAAATGTGGGTTCTTGAAGGGAACAGGATGAGGCCATTATTGGACCAATCGCACCTGGAGAAACCTTGGCATGCGGGCCAATATCAAGCGCTGCCCAAAGTTCACGTACAAAATAGCTCGCTGGAGATAGCCTGGGTCCGAGTGGTTTGGGAGCATAATTCAAGAGAGGGAAAGATAATCGCACCGTTTCTCACCAGTAAAGAAGAAGGTTTTGTGATCGATTATGAAAGAGATTGGGCCCTGGCGGATATTATGCTAAAAAACGGCGAAGCGCATCTGCCGCAGATCGATAAAAAACCGTTCCCTATGCCGGAGAGCGCATGAAAAATAAAATACTGATATATCTGTCTGGAGAGGAGATCTATAAGAAATATGTCCAGACGAAGGCCTTTGCCGCCCTAGAGGGGGAATATGACGTTTATTATTTGCTGGAGAATAATTCCAGGAACGACAAGATTCTGGGATTGCTCCAGGGGAAAACGATAACGTACGATCCAAAATTAAGCCGCTTTAAAGATAAGATCAGGAAATATTTGGTTAAGTTGTTCGTTGCTAGGGCGGCAAAGCATTCTTCCACTTATGCGCGGGGTTATTTTGCGCCGGACGGCCGACCACGGAAAAAATATTATTTGTACCGGCTATTGTTTAACGATTATATTTATAGAGTATTGGTATATTTGGCCGAAAAGATGATCCCGTTGGACAAAGAATTGAAAGAAAAACTAAAGCCTCTGGGCCTTAAATATATGATCATCCCCATTGCCACGCCGGGGAATATCGGGATCGACCTGATCAAAATATGCAGGGAACTGGGTATTTTAAGCGTCGTAATTCCCACCGGATGGGATAACGCCAGTAGCAAGCTTTTCCTTTACCTGCCGCCGGACGTTATTTTGGAGAGGGGAACGCAGAATAAGGATATATGTGAGAAGATCTTCGGGCTGAAGAGAGAAAGAATTTTCCGTATAGGGGTGCCCCATTACGAAATGTATTATGAATTTCAGAAGAAAACCGACCGCGAAAAGAAAAGGAAGGAATACCTCGGCAGGCTGGGTATTCCGGCGGATAAAGTGGTCATTCTACTGGGGGGATCGTTGCGTCCCTTCGATGAAACCTCCTTCCTTATAATGCTCGATGATCTGATCGCCAGGGGATTGTTAAAGGATGCTCATGTGATATACCGGCCGCATCCGGAGCGCGATGCCAGAATAAAGGAAAAGTCGTTTTTTGATTGCAAGTTCGAAAACGTCACTTTTGACGGGGAGATGCGGGGAGCGTACCTGAATCATAAGAGCGGATACATCCCGGACCTGCGTAATTTCCTCGATCTGTATAATGCGATTGACTTCATCATTTCACCGTTCTCTTCGGTAATGGTCGAGGCGGGCCTTTTTGGCAATCTAATATTAGGATTGGCATGCAGCGATGGTGTACATGCGGGCCCAAATTCTGTGCAGGAAATGTCAAAAAGAGAACATTTTACGTATTTAAAGAAATTTCCGTGGTTTGTAGAATGCAAAGAAAAGGATAGATTTTTGGAAGAGATCAACAAGGTATTGAAGATCTCCCAGGAAAAGGGCATTAGGCAAAAGATAAAAGATAGCTTGGCGCATATTGTTTATCATGATGAGAGGTCATATTCCCGGAGGATATTAGAGTCATTGAAAACACTGGAAAGAAAAGGAGCATGAGATATTGAAGAATAACAGCATTACAAAGTTTCAGATCATCTGGTATTTTATCAGACAGCATCCGGTATACGTGCTTGGGATCATCCTATTGGCATTTTTGGCTTCAGTCTTTGACGGATTGAATCTGGCGATTCTCTTTACCGTATTAAGTGAAATGCTGCCGTCCGGGATGACCGGTACGGTCGGAGGTAGTTTTATAAAATTCACAGAAGGCCTGATCGGGATCGTTCCGATCCAGGATAAGATGGTTGCATCTGCGGTACTTTTAATATTATCTGTTGTCTTAAAAGGTGTATTTGCTTACTGGAACGTGATCTACGGGATGTTTGCTGCTTATCATATTTGGGCAGACACGCAGAAAGGGATCTTTAATAAATACATCAGTGCTGATTATCAATTTTTTCTTGATCATAAACAGGGAGAGCTGATCTATCGGATAATATCGGCTCCTTCATCGGCGGGCGCGATATTTGACTATATTCCGCGTATGCTTACCGAAATAGTAAGATTGGCGGTCGTTGGGCTGGTTCTACTTAACATTCATATGTATGCCTCGATCGGAATTATCGTTATCGGAGGATTGTATTATTATTTAACAAAATACATCGCTACCAACATATCTTATAATTTAGGGAAGGGGCGAATATATGCCGGGGAGCGGATGAATGTTTTAGCCAATGAAAGTGTAAGCGGGATCCGGCAGATCAAAGTATATAATTCACAAAATCGGTGGGTAACCGAATTCGTCAAAGCGATGAAGCAATATTTTAACCTCGCCCGAAGAGATGTTATCTGGAAAAACCTTCCTAAAGTATTGTTGGAATCACTCTCGGTTATATTATTGGCAGTATTGCTGATTGTAGTGAAATTATTGCTGCCAACCAGCTATATGAGCCTACTGCCGATTTTAGGAGTTTTTGCTTATGCGTTCCAAAAAGTGACTCCTTCAATGGCGATCTTGGGTAATTTTAGGATCCAGTTTATGGGGATTTTGCCCACTTTAGAATTGCTTTACTACGTTTTGCATGAAGATTCAAACAAGATAAAAGATGGTGAAAAAGAGATTAAATCATTTTCAGAAGGGATCCGTTTTGAAAACGTCAGTTTTTCTTATCCGGGAAGGGATAGGGTCATTAATAAAATTAATTCGATCTTCAAGAAGGGGGAGACGACTGCGATCGTTGGTTCTTCCGGTGCAGGAAAATCTACCATTGCGGATTTGATCGTCAGGGTATTTGTGCCGCAGGACGGGAAAATATTAATTGATGGTATTGAGTTAAATATTAGCAGGATATCGTCCTGGTTGAAAAAGATCGGATTCGTTACCCAGGATACATTTATTTTTAATGCAACCATTGCAGAAAACATTACTTTTGGCGGAGATACCGCTGAGAAAATGGATGAGGTGGTTGAAGCTGCTAAAGTAGCGCATGCCCACGAGTTTATTTCTGAATTTCCGGATGGATATAATACGGTTGTCGGTGACCGGGGGATGAAGATATCGGGCGGGCAGCGCCAGCGGATCGCGATTGCCCGGGCGATCTATCGCAAGCCAGAGATCCTTATCTTTGACGAGGCGACCAGCGCCTTAGATAACGTTTCAGAAAAGATAATTCAGCAGACAATCAATGCATTATCCAAAGACCATACCTTAATTGTTATTGCCCATCGCTTAAGTACGATCATTAATGCAGATAAGATTATCGTGCTTGATAAGGGGAAAGTGATCGAATCAGGAAACCACGAAGAGTTAATGGAAAAAGGCAGACACTATTGGAGTCTATATAATACGCAGATAAAAAATACTGAAAAGGAAGGGGTTGGATATGCAAAAGAAGCCGCATAATCTGGAAATCCTCGATTGCACGATCCGTGACGGCGGATATGTGAATAATTGGGATTTTGATAAGAAACTGGTCCGCGAGACTTACCGGGCGCTCTCCAAAGCGGGAGTGGACTATGTTGAGCTGGGTTATCACGGCACAGAAAAGTATTTTAATAAAGATAAATTCGGAGCTTACCGCTTTAGCTCTGCCGATGAGATTCTAGCGGCAACCAAAGGAATTGACGGTTCAAAGGTTGCTTTAATGGTCGACCATGGCAAATACGATCTGGAGGACCTTAAACAATACCAGGAGACCCCGGTTGATCTGATCAGAGTTGCATTTCATAAAGATAAATTAAGGGATGCTTTAATTGATACGGCAAAAATAAAAGAGCTTGGATTAAAAACCTCAGTCAATCTGATGGGCTTTTCTGCTTATTCAGATAAAGAAAAGCAGGAGCTCTTGTCGATCCTTAAAGATCTTCCACTGGATTATGCTTACGTTGCCGATTCGTACGGATCGATGTTCCCTAATCAGCTTGCCGATTTCTATAAGCCGTTATTAGAAATAAAACATATTAAATGGGGCTTTCATCCGCATAATAACCTGCAGATGGCCTTTGCTAATTCTTTAGCTGCGATCGATGCCGGGGCGAGGATAGTTGATGGTTCGATCTTTGGGATGGGGCGTGGTGCGGGGAACCTCCCGACCGAGATCATGCTCGCTTATCTGCACCATCAAGATCCGGATCGCTATAACGTTATACCGGTTCTAAATATCATCGATCATTATTATACCGATCTGCACAAAAAGTTTAACTGGGGATATAACCTCCCGTACATGCTTTCCGGCACTTATGGCTGCCATCCGACATACGCTAAAAACCTGGTTGACCGCAAAGAGTACGATATCGAAGATATCTGGAATATATTTGAAGTCATTAAAATGAACAATCCGGTAGGATTCAATAAAGAGCTGATTGAAGATGTTTTAAGAAAAGGGTTGTTTGGTAAGAAAGTTAAAACAATATCGGGTGTCAAAAAAGATGAAAATGTAAACGATAAAAAAATTGATGTTCCGTATATTAATCGCTATAAAAGACGGGACTTTTTAGTCCTGGCCAACGGTCCCAGCTTAAAAGAAAACCAGGATAAGATCTTAGCATTTATAAAGAAGTACGATCCGATAGTCTTGGGAGGAAATTATCTCGGGGGATTATTCGTTCCACATTATCATGCTTTTACTAATAAAAGGCGATTTACAGATTATGTCGATAAAGTAAGTCCTGAATCAAAATTGTTAATTGGTCAGCATATTTCAGAAGAGATGATCAGAGAATATGTTAACCGTGATTACGAAATTATTTATTATGAAGATTCTTTAGAAAATCCATTTAATATCGAAAATGGGATTATTTCATCAAGCTGCAGGACGGTTTCTGTTCTTTTGGCTGGTTTAGCGTTAGTAATGGGCGGAGAAAGAGTATTTATCGCGGGGATGGATGGATATATGGGGACGTCAAAAGATGGGATTCACCATTTCTATAATGAGGCCAACGAGGCGGAAAAACTTGAAGATATTAAAGAAAAGCATAACTGGAATCTTCGCTATTTAAAAGAGATCAATCAATATTTGGAAAACCGTGGAGGAGAAGGGTTGCATATCCTAACCCCAACGAATTACAAGGAATTTTATAAGGGGATGAAGAATTACATATGAGCAGATTTGAAGAATTAAGGCAGATATTGAGGGATCGAGAGTATTTTAAGATCGTTTGCGGCGCGGGTAACGAGGATGCTGACGAAGTACGAAAGCTCTCTCTGGTATATACACTCGCAGGAGCACTAGGGATCGATGTATCAGCAAACGTAGATGTGGTTAAGAATTCGGTGCTGGGAGTTAATAAAGCTTTTGAATTAGCGCCTAAGCTTGGTAAAAAGCTTAAAACCAGGCCATTTATTAATGTAAGTATCGGGATGCGGGGGGATCCGCATATCCGGAAGGCAAAAATAGACGCTGATATTTGTTCCTCTTGCGGTAGCTGTCTTGAATATTGCCTGCAAAAGGCGATTACCAATGATTTTCAAGTAATCGAGAAACGCTGTATCGGCTGCGGCGAATGCGGCCGCGTATGTCCGGCTAATGCGGTTAGTTTCTTCGATAAGAGGAATGAATTGAAAAAGATCCTGCCCGATTGCCTGGCGAACGGAACGGAAACATTTGAACTCCATGCAATTATCCCCGATGAGGAATCGGTAATGGCAGACTGGAAACTAGTTAACAAGTTTCTTGCTGATAATTATATAAGCATGTGTCTTGACCGATCGCAGTTGTCCGATACCGAAGTGATCAGGAGGATCAAAGCCGCGTATGAGATCACGGGTGAGCGAATGATCGTGCAAGCGGATGGAGTACCGATGAGCGGTGGTAAAGACGATTATAATACAACTCTGCAAACGATCGCTATTTCGGATATCGTGCGGAAAAGCAATGTGCCAGTGATGATCCTAGCTTCGGGAGGAACGAATAGTAAAACCGGAAATCTGGCAAAGTTGTGCGGCGTAGACATTAATGGGGTTTCGATCGGTACTTTTGCGCGTAAATTAGTCGCAGATTATATTAATAAGGATAATTTTGAGAACGATCTCGATCTGATCGGTAAAGCAGTTACGGTTGCGGAGAAATTAGTGAAAGAAAACCTGGAGGACATCCGTGGCTGATATTAAAGTTAATGGTCAGGTAATAAAAGATATTGATCTGGTGATCTTCGATCGCGACGGTACACTGATTGATCTCTACCATTACTGGTCGCAAATGATTGGCAAAAGGGCAGAGTTGATCTGCGAAAAGTTCAATTTGGACGGGGATCATAGGCAAAAGATGATGTTTGAGATGGGGGTAGATTTAGAGAACAAAAAACTGCGTTCGGAAGGACCGGTCGGAATTAAAAAGCGCGAGGTGGTTATGCAGGCGGCAATCGATTATCTGCATCAGTTTGGGATAAAAGACGGGCGAACGGCTTGTCTTGAAGCATTTAGTAAGGTTGATGAAATATCAAGAGATATGCTGGACACCCTTATAAAAGTAATCGATGGGACATACGACTTGATCGATACTTTACATGCCAAAGGATGTAAAACGGCGATCGCAACGACTGATAAAACAGAAAGGGCTAAACTTTCGATGGATTTTCTTGGGCTTTCCGAAAAGATGTCATTTGTAATCGGAGCAGATGGAGTTGAGCTCTCAAAACCTGCTCCGGATATGATCGATTTGATCTCGCAAGAGCTTAAAATTGCTAAGAATCGGATGGTCATGGTGGGTGATGCTGAAACTGATATTAAAATGGGGAATAACGCCAAAGTTAAAGCTAGTATCGCGGTCTGTTCCGGGATAACGCCGAGAGAACAACTACAAAATCTGACTAACTACGTGATTGATGATGTATCACAAATAAAGGTGGTCTAAAGGAGTAAACGATGAGAAAACTAAATAAATTAAAGCGGATGTTAAAAGAAGGGGAATCCGTGCTGGGAACCTGGTGTATCCTCCCGTCCGCTTCAGCAGTTAATGTTTTAGGAGCCGCCGGATTGGATTTTGTGGTCATTGATATGGAGCATGGTCCTATCAGCTATGAGACTGCCGAAGATATGGTGCGTGCCGCGGAATTGGAAGATTGCACTCCGATTATTCGCGTTCCCCGCAATGATGAAGCGGAAATACTGCGCGGATTGGATATCGGAGCACACGGGATTGTGGTTCCGCATATCGAATCGGTTGAGCAGAGAAAACTGGCGATCAAGGGGATGAAGTATGCGCCAATCGGGGAGAGAGGATTCTCTCCGTTTACTCGCGCCGCTGGATATGCTCCCGAAAAGACCGATGAGCATACTAGAAAAGAAAATGATGAAACGATGACTATTTTAATTGTAGAGGGAGAGCAGGGAGTTAAAAATATCGACGCGATCATTGATGACGAAAATATTGACGTGGTCTATTTCGGTTTATGTGATCTATCCCAAGCGTTGGGGATCCCTGGAGAGCTGGAGAGCCCAAAACTAAAGGAATATGTTGAGGAATGTGTAAAAAAGGTTAGAACCAAGAACAAGGCGGCCGGTGCTTTTACCGCAAGCATGGAACAGCTTCGCTGGTTCAAAGAGATCGGGATCCAATTTATAACATACTCTTTGGATGCGACTGAATTGTGCCGCAGCTTTAAGCATACGATCAAGGAGTTTAAATCTTAAGATGAAAACTGTAGGAATGGTTCCGGCAAGATTAGAGTCGAGCCGTTTACCCGGCAAAGCATTGATTGAGATCGAAGGATTGCCGATGGTGATCCACACTTGTAAGCGTTCTTTGTTAGCGGAGGCTTTAGATGAGGTTTATTTGGTGACCGATAATGAAAAAATTAAAAGTGCCGGTGAAAAGCATGGAATAAAAGTAATCATGACTGGAAATCATCATAAAACCGGGTCCGACCGTTTAGCCGAAGCGTCCCAGAAAGTCGATTGCGACATCGTAGTAAATATCCAGGGAGATGAACCGTTAGTTGATCCAGAACATATTAATCAAATCGTTGCACCACTAAAGAAAGATCAAAATATCCAGATTTCGGTTGGGGTTACTCCGTATGCTGGTAAGAATAGTCATTCAGATATAAAAGCAGTATTAGACCTGAATGGAAATATTCTTTACTGTTCAAGAACCGATCTGCCTAGTGATGCGCGGACACCGGTTAATGGACTGTTAAAAATGTGCTTTATTGTTCCGTTTCGTAAGGAGTTTTTGCTCAAATATACCTCATGGGAACCGACTCCCTTAGAAACTATCGAGTATAACGAATATTTACGGGTTTTAGAGCACGGGGTGAAGATGAAAGCGGTTAAGATTGAGGGAGCGAAGATCAGCGTAGATACACCGGCCGATCTGGAAATAGTTGTAGATCTAATGAAAAAGGATAAAACCAAAAGCTTATATGCCTAATACGATTAGATTAATTCAGGCTGACAAAGGTTTTCCCGCTAAAAGGGAATTCAGTGAACACCATTACTGGGTTTTTTTAGGAAGGGATTATAAGCGGCTTTTAGAATTAAAAAACCAAGCTCCCGCTAATTGGCACTATGTAGAAATTGGTTCGTTGTTAGAAGATGCGGCCAATGACCTGCGGCGGTCTTATTTGGATTACGTCGGAGAGTTGAGCGTCTGCTTTAACTCATTGGCATGGTGGTGCTCAAAGATAGCGGAAAAAAATGTGATGGACAGCCCGGTGTATCTTTATATTTGTTATCTTGAAGTTGTGAATCGGTTAAAAAAGGAACTTTCCGGGAAAAATGTCTGCATCTTTTCGGAGAGCACGGCGGTATTAGAGACCATATCAAGGTCTGATCTATTCAATGGATATAAAAATATAAAACTATATAAGACTAATGCTTTTAAATCATATTTGCGTGCGGCAGCACGATTCTTTTTGTCGCTTAAACAAGCTTTTACCAGAAAGTTATGGGCGCGAAAACCATCAATTAGTGATAATAAACCGTTAACTATTCTAAGGACCTGGATTGGAGATAAACATTTAAGCCAAAACGGGGAATTTAAGGATAGTTATTTTGCTAATTTAGCTGGTGAATTAAGGGGAAAAGGGGAAACGGTCGCTATTCTCCCGATATTTTACAATTTAAGGCGGTCGATCAGAGAGACTTTTGCTTGGCTCAGGCAGGCAAAGGAAAACTTTATTATTGCGGACGATTATTATCGAATTACCGATTATTTTAAGGGACTATATGTTATGTTTCGGTCGCTGACATTTTTCAAGGGATCTTTCGTTTTTCAAGGGCACGAACTTGGGCTGATCTACCGGGAAGAGGCGAGAAGAACTGCATTTGCCGGCGGATCGGCTTTTGAGGTTGTGATGCATTACTATTTAATGGAAAGGCTGAGCGAAAAGGGAGTTAAAATCGAACGTATCATTATCACTTTTGAAAATATGTTTCCTGAGAAGCCGATTCTTCTAGGAGCAGAAAAATACTTGCCGGATGCTACTATACTAGGTTTTCAGCACGCCTCTCTGTTTCCATTACTTCTAAGCTGTTATGCCTCAAAAAATGAGGCGGGTGTGCTGCCGACACCGAATAAGATTATTTGCTCCGGCAGTTATTTTAGAGAGATTTTATCTAAAGAAGGATTTTCCTCAGAGTGTTTAGTCGATGGCCCGGCTCTGCGTTTCCAATATCTAATAAGACAATATGGGAGAGGGGATAGGCCCCAAAATACTGTTTTAATCACCCTTCCGCTAGCGAAACCGAACGCGCTGGAACTTCTTTCAAAGAGCTGGTCAGCACTTAGGAATACCAAGCATATGAAGCTGGTGCTCAAACCGCATCCAATGATGGCCAAAGAAGATCTTAGTGAAATAATAAATTTAGCCGGTTTAAAAACAGATGAATATGAGCTTGTTGGCGGAGGAATGAGCGACGTTTTGCCAAATGCGACAATGTTGATAGCTACTGCTTCTGCTACGATATTTGATGCTTTGGCGTGGGGGGTGCCTGTGATAAGAGTGCGTAGCGATCTTGATATCAGCCTCGATCCGATGGACTGGTTCTCCAAAGACGATTTTCAGTTTACCGCCCGAACTACGGAAGAGATCGCGGCAGAGATTGAGAAAATAAAAAGCATCGATCAAGCAAAGGAGATAAAACTGCGTGAAAAGGGGAGAGAATTAATTGCCCAATGCTTCTCCCCGGTCAACGAAGAAAGTTTAGCGGTATTTTTATGAAAGTATCAGTGATCATACCTTTATATAACGGGGCAAAACTGATTGAGCGAACGCTCGATAGTGTTTTGGCGCAAACCTACAAAGATTACGAGATCATTCTGGTGAACGATGAATCGCCGGATAATGTTGGAGAAGTAGTTAATGAATATATGGAGAAGCATCAAGAGACGGACTTTGTTTATATTGAACAGAAAAATAAAGGATTGGGTGGGGCTAGAAATAGCGGGGTCAGGCAGGCATCCGGTGAGGTTATTGCGATCCTCGATCAGGATGATATCTGGTATTCAGATAAGCTTGAAATAACGATACAAGCATTTAAGAACCATCCGGACATAGCAATCATCAGCCACGATCTACACGACCATAAAGATGGAGAGATATCTGGGATACGGAAAAATGGCCCTGGAGCGAAAGATATGCACCGTGCGCTGCTTTATTCCGGAAATTTATTGTCAACTCCGGCCGTAACTTTTAAGAAAAAGATAATGGAGGACGTAGGGTATTTCTCTGAAAGCAAGTTAACCTATCTTTGTGAAGATTATGACCTGTGGTTAAGGGCGGCAAAGGCCGGCCATCTTTTCCATTTTATTCCGGAGATACTGGGCGGCTATACGCTGCATGAAAATAATTTTACGAATTCAAGCAGGGAAGAGATGTTCCAAAGCGTAATTAATATTATAGATGACCATTATTGCCGGCTTGAGAAGAGAAAACTCTCCGACTGGTTTCGTTTTAGAAGAACGAAAGCGAACATTTATTATAACTGGGCATATTACCGATTTTGTTTAAGAAAACCGTTTTTGAAATATTTATGGAAGTCATTTAAGGCAGATCCATTGTTTATTTCTTTATATATTAAGGTCGCGAAGATAACGTTAAAAACGATGTTAGGAAAGGAGAAAATAAGATGATCTTAGTTACCGGAGCAAAAGGGATGGTAGGTTCGTATGTTCAGGATGTATTTGCGGACGAAAAACTGGTTTTAACCGATGTCCCCGAAATGGATATCAGGGATAAGAAGCTGGTTTTTGCGGCAGTAGCGGAGAATAAACCATCGCTGGTCCTGCATCTCGCGGCGGAGACCAATGTCGACGCCTGCGAAAGCGAGGTGGACCACGCTTATAAGACGAACACGATCGGCACTTATAATGTTGCGCTTGCGTGCCAAAAGTTTAACGCGGAGATGGTTTATATCAGCACCGGCGGTGTATTTAACGGTAAAGAAAAGCAGATCCATACTGAATTCGACACCCCTGATCCAGTGAATGTATATAGTAAAGCGAAATATGAAGGGGAGAAGATCGTCCAGGACCTTTTAAATAAATATTGCATATTCAGAGCGGGATGGATGATCGGCGGAGGGCCAAAGCGGGATAAAAAGTTTGTGGGTAAGATTGTTGAACTGCTTAAAACAAGGGATAAGCTGGAAGCGGTAGATGACAAATATGGGAGTCCGACCTTTGCCCGGGACCTGGTCAGCGGTATAAAGAAGATCGTTAAAACTGGGAATTACGGTCTTTATCATTTGGTAAACAGCGGTTCCTGCACCCGTTACGATATCGCAGTAGAAATAGTTAAGATATTAGGATCGAAAGCAAAGGTAAAGCCGGTTACCTCCGATCGTTTTCCTCTTCCTGCTCCGCGGGCAGCGTCCGAGGCGATGAGGAATTATAAATTAGACCTGATGGAGATCAATCCGATGCAGGGATGGAAAGCGGCGCTTAAGGAGTATTTAAAAGAGTGGGGATAGGATGCGGATAATCTATTTATCATCGAATCTGAGTATTCATGACCATCGTTTCTTAAAAAAACTCTCCGATTCCGATCATGAAGTATTTTTGATCACCCATTATGACGGGGAAAAGCTTCCTTCATATATTCAGGAGCTTAAGGGGATAAATAAGATCCATTACAAAAATCCGCTCGCTTTCGCTTCCGGGGCGGAAAAGTATTCGATATTCACGCGGAAGATAAGATGTTGGTTTGCGTTCTTAAAGAGTATTTTTAGGTTAAGAAGAGATATGAAAAAGATAAAACCGGATGTGATCCATGCCGGCTGGACACAGGCTGATGGATTTATGGCCGCTCTTTCAGGATTCCGTCCACTGCTTTTAATGCCCTGGGGATCGGATATCCTGATCGTCCCCAAAAAGAGTAGGGGGATGATGTTGAAAACAAAATACGCTTTATCAAAAGCTGACATGATAACCTGTGATTGCGAAAATGTTAAAAACAGAATAATCGATTACGTTAATTTTCCTGCAGAGAAGATCGTTGTTTTTCCGCGGGGGATTGACCTGAAGCTGTTTTATTCAAAAAGGGAGAATAACCGGATCCGTGAACGGTTGGGGTGGGCGAAAAATAAGATCCTCTTAATGACCCGTTCATTTCGGCCGGTATACGGAGTGGAATATTTTCTCCATGCCTTGCCAAAGGTTGTCGAATCGTGTCCGGAGACAAGGGTAATATTATGCGGTGATGGTCCGTTAAAAGACGACTTCGAAAAGATCATTAATAGTTACAAGCTGAAGGACCATGTTCACTTTGCAGGGTTTATAAAAAATGAAGAGCTTCCGGAATATCTGAATGCCGCGGATATCTATATTTCTAGCTCGCTGAGTGACGGGACTTCGCTCGCACTTTTAGAAGCGATGGCCTCTGCTTTGCCGATGGTTCTGTCAGATGTCCCTTCATATCTGGAATGGGTAGTTAATAACCAAAACGGATACATAGTGCCGCGTAAAAACTCGCAGCTGCTGGCGAATAGAATAATTGATCTATTAAAGAACGATGCGAAACAGAAGCAGTTTGGCGAGAAAAACTATCAAATAGCGCAAGAGAGAGCCGATTGGGATAAGAATTTTAATAAACTTGAAGAGATGTACGTGTTATTAGGGGCTAATTAGTATGTTTAAAAATCAAGATATTATTTGTATAACAATGTCTGATTGGGATGAGGCTAAGCGCTGTCGGCATCATTTAATGTCTGTATTGGCTAAGGATAATAAGGTCTTATTTGTTGAACGCCCAGTCAATTTGTTTCTTTTGTTAAAGGGATTTTCTGAATGGAAAAGATTGTCAAAGGTTTTTAAAGGAATAAGGCATAAGCAAGATAACTTGTATTTATATGCTCCACCGCCAATATTTCCGGGAGGGGACTGGATACCATGGATAAATTGGGTTAATCAAAAAATTCTATTACTGTTTGTCAAAGTTGCTGTGGCTATGCTTAAGCTGAAAAATCCTATATTGTGGGTCTTTGCTTTTCCGGCAGGGGAATTAGTCGGCAGATTTAAGGAAAAAGTGAGTATTTATTTTTGCAATGATCCTCATTATCTGTTTGCCCCGGCTGGGAAGAAAAGGGAAGGCATAATAAAAATTGAGCAGGAGCTTATAAAGAAAGTTGATTTTGTATTTGCAGTTTCTCATACTCTGGTAGAAGAAAAAAAAGTATTTAACAAGAGTACCCATCTGATCCCGCATGGGGTACGCATCGATCTTTTTAATAACGCTGGCTCCATTGTGCCAACTGAATATGAACAGATCTCTTCTCCAAGGATCGGATTTGTAGGGGTCTTGGGTGGGAAATTGGATTACGAGCTTATCGATTATGTGGCTGAACGAAGGGGCGATTGGGAGATCGTTCTGATCGGGCCGGTTGCGGAGGCCGATCAGATCCATCGGCAATGGATCGAAAAATTAAAAGAGCGTCCTAATGTTCATTTTTTAGGAAACAAAGCTCCGGAAGAGCTGCCGAATTATATAAAAGCATTAGATGTTTGTTTGCTTCCTTATAAAAAGAGTGCGTTCAGCCGGATGTTTTGGGTGCCGCTTAAATTTTATGAATATCTAGCGGCCGGGAGACCGATCGTTTCAAACGTTATTTTGCGGGGCGCAATGGAATATGATGAAAGTGTTGTTAGGACAACGGAAAATAGAGAGCTTTTTATCGAGATGATCGAAAAGAGTTTAAACAACGATAGTGATGAATTAATAAGTAAACGTAAGATAATTGCAAGGAATAATTCCTGGCAAAAGAGGATCGATAAAATACATAGCTTGGTTGCCTTGAATGAAAAATAGGATTAATTATATTCTAAATATTATTAAGCAACGGATTGACATCATCTTGTATGCGGGGCTTGCGTTAGTTCTTTACCAGATTGGATTAGGGATCGTGAAACAAAATTATATGATTCTTGTGTTAGTCATTATTTTTATCGCCTGTTTGCTGGTCTTTCTTAATAAGAAGAAAACGTTTTTTCTTTTGATCCTATTGATCCCCTTTAGCTTTTTCTTAAAACTGGTGTTGTCGTTGTTCCTGCCCGGATTATTGGCTTCGGTCATCGGGATCTACAAGGATCTATTGCTTTTTTCTCTGCTCGGGTCAACTATGGCGGTGATCATCACAAAAAAACAGTATAATTTTAAGCTTTCAAGAATGTATAAACCAGTCTTGATATTTATTGCGCTAAATGTGATTTTGTTCCTGACAAATTCAAGTAGTTTGATTGCCGGTTTAATCGGTTTCCGTAAAACGATCATTTTTACCTTTATGTTCTTTTTAACCGGATCATTAATAAAAAGCAAAGAGGATATAAAAATATTAGTGAACATAGTGCTTGCTGTGGGTTTTATTTTGGCCATAGGGGCTATCATACAGTGGCTCTTTTTTCCAAATCTTCTGCATTCCGCTACCCTTGCTTCCGGTGGGCTATATGGATACGATATTAGTGTAAGCAGGGCAGCCTCATTTTTCCAGAGCGCAAATGTTTTAGGTTTTTATCTTGCTTTCTTAGCTTCTGTGTTAATTGCTTCGATATTTATGGAAAAGGACAAAAAACAGCTGATCATTTGTTCGGTCATATTGATGGCATTTATGGTGGCTCTGCTGTTCACTCTTTCCAGGGGAGCCTGGATAGCGATTGTGGCCGGAACGGCTATTTGGGGCATTATCAAATATAAGTATTTATTGAAAAGGGCTTGGCTGATCGTGATCGTAGCTGTGCTTGCGGCATTAATGGTATTAAGTTCCCCGTTGCTGATGCTTAGATTCCAATCGATCTTTGATGAAGAAGATATTTCAAAACAGAGCCGGTTTGAGAAGGCGTTCAGCGTTTACGCATTTAAAACAGATAACATGAAAGATTTTTTATTCGGCCAGGGATTGGGGACGACCGGCGCGGTCCCCGAGGCTTTGGCCTCAGAGGACCTAAAAAGTGGTTTTATAGATTTCTATTACCTGGAGCTGTATAACGATATCGGGATCATCGGGCTGGGGTGTTTTCTTTGGGTGATGTGCTGTTATTTAAAATTACTGTTTATTACCGAAAGGAAAACGAAGGACCCGTATTTTAAACAATTGATCAACGGTTTTATTATCGCCACCTTTACCTTTCTTTTTTCCGGATTTTTCACCGGGGTGGGGGCTTCTTTCGAAGAGGCATCGGTGTTTTGGACTTTCATGGGGGTGACGGTAATTATTTATAATAAATCTTTGGAAGGAGAGCGGCATGAAAATCCTGCTCTTAACTAACGCTTATCCTCCGGAAATCGGAGGGGCGGCCAATCTCTGTTCGGAGCTGGCCCACGCATTAAAGGCCAGGGGGCATTCGATTTCGGTCGTGACCAGGTTCCCGCGCCATTTGCCGGAAGAGATCGCCCCGAAGACCAGTCGAGGGTGGTTGGTGAAAGAAGATCAGGGCGGCATAAAAATCACCAGGATAAACATCCCGGAATTCAGCCGGAAAATACCGTTGATGAGGGAGCTGGATTATTTGTTGCATATCGTTTTTCTTTTCATTGCTTCGTTAAAGGCGGGCAGGGCGGATGTAATCCTGACTTCTTCGCCGCCGCTGGTGATGGGGTATGCCGGCGTACTGACCAGGTTTTTCCACCGCAATAAAATGATTTTGAACGTGCAGGATATTTTTCCGCAAAACCTGGTGGACCTGGGGGGCATGAAAAATAAGCTGCTGATTTCCTTTAGCCGTTTTCTGGAAAAGGATATTTATCGGCGATCTGATCTTTTAACTGTTATGTCGGAAGGTAATAAGAAGATCGTTGATCGGACTTCAAATAAACCAGAGATCGTATCTGTGGTAGAAAACTGGATCGATGCCGATTATATAGTTCCGGGGGGAAAAAATAATGCCTTTAGAGAAGAATTTGGTATTGGCGACAATTTCATCTTATCCTTCGCTGGCTGTATCGCCGATTCTCAAGATATGGATATCATCCTCAACAGCGCGAAGAAATTAGAGCAGAACGATGATATATTATTTCTGATCGCGGGGAATGGTCCGCGTTATGAGGAAACGATGCAAAAGATCAAGAAAATGGAATTAAAGAATGTTAAAGTTATTCCTATCCAGCCGCGGGACAAATATGTTAATCTATTAGCGGCTTCGGACGTTGGAATGGTTACATTAAATCCAAAGGTGGCGACCCCGACCGTACCGTCAAAGATTAAAAGTATCATGTCGGCCGGACGGCCGGTTTTGGCAAGTTTTCCGATCGGCGGAGACGCTCCAAAATTGATCAATCGGGCAAAATGCGGAATAGTTGTTGGTGCGGGCGACGAAGAGGCATTTCATAACGCGATCTTAAGGCTTTATAGCGATCCGCAGCTTCGGGAACAATACGGAAAGAACGGGAGAGAGTATATATTAAGAAATCTTACGGTCCAATCGGCGGCAGAGCGATACGAATATCTATTTAATAAGGTACTGGCCTAATGAAAATATTACAAGTTATCCAATATTTCAGCCCGAAGCGGGGCGGGACCGTTAATTACGTATACAATCTGGTCAAACAGCTATTGAAAAAAGACCACGAAGTGACTATTTTTACTACCGACGACGCTTACGACGCGGATTATGCCGATCTGGTTGCCCCGGCAAAAGTAATCGCGTTCCCGAGTAAGTTAGGGTTTCTAAGATATTCTCCGGCAATGAAACGGGCGCTTGAACGTGAAATATTAAATTACGACGTGGTCCATATGAACAATTATTGGTCATACCAGAATATAATCGCATCAAATGCCGCGGTCAAGAATAACGTTCCTTACATCCTTTCTCCCCATGGATCGCTGCCGATCATGATGAAGGGGTATGGGAGGAAATATCTGTTTGAAGCGATGTTTGGTAAAAAGATCATCAAGAACGCGTCGCAGATCATCGCGGTCAGTAATATGGAGAGCGATCAGGTAAAACAGCATAATATCGATCCAAATAAAGTAACCGTTATCCCAAACGCGGTCGATCTCGACTCGATAAAATTCCACGAAAAAGGGCAATTCCGCAGAAAAAATAATATCAGCGAAGGCGAGAAGATCATCCTTTTCTTGGGCAGGATCCACCCGATAAAAGGGATCGATCTATTGATCCGTGCATTTCACGATCTTTTAAAGCACGTTTCTAACGTAAAACTGGTTATAGTGGGGCCGGATGAGGAATATCTTGACCAGATCAAGGAGCAGATCAACGCGCTAAACATTAAAGAACATGTAATATTTACCGGTCCCTTGTATGACGAGGACAAATTTTCTGCTTTAAGGGATTCGGATATATACGTGCTTCCTTCCTGGTATGAGATCTTTGCCATATCGGTGCTTGAAGCCTGTGCCTGCGGTACCCCGGTGATCGTAACTAAGAATCAGGGAGTCGCCAGCTACATTAAGGGGAGAGCGGGGGAGGTTATCCCGTTCGACCATGAGGAACTTTCAAAAGCGATGGAAAAACTGCTAACCAATGAGGAATTAAGAAAAAAATACGGCTGTAACGGAGAAGAGATGGTCAAAGAGCTCTTTGCCTGGGAAAAGATCATCGAACGGTATGAGCAGGTTTACAGAAAGGTGGCAAAAAAGTGAAACAAAAAGTATTTATCGACCGCATAGAGAACAAATATCAGGAAAAGATCGCCAATGCTTTTAAATGGCTAAATGTGGAATCATTTTTAAAAGCGGGAAGCAGTGTATTTATAAAGCCGAACCTTACTTATCCCAGGTTTAAAGCTGGCGTAACCACAACCCCGCAATTATTGGAAGCGTTAATAAAAGTTTTAAAAGATCACAACTGCCAGATCGTGGTCGGTGAATCAGACGGCGGCTACAATTCCCACGAGGTTAAAGATGTCTTTCACGATTTCGGTCTTCCTGAGCTTGAGAAAAAATATGGGATCAGGGTTGTCAATTTATCCAAACTCCCGTATGAATATATAAAAATACGCAAGTTCGGCAAGGATTTTAATATCGAGATGCCGAATATCTTAAGATATGAGACCGACTCTTTTATAACCCTTCCGGTCCCGAAAGTACACGCGATGACTAAAATAAGTCTCTCTTACAAGAACCAGTGGGGTTGTGTGCCAAACGTTATGCGGCTGCGCTATCATTCCGTATTTAATGAGGCTATTTACGCGATCAATCAGGAATTAAAGAATAAGATTTCGATCGTTGATGGAACTTATGGATTGACCCGCAGCGGACCGATGGCCGGGGATGCGATCGATCTAGGCTGGTTAATTGCTTCGACAAGCTTTGAGGCTGCGGATTTGATAGCCGCCAAATTAATGAAAGTAGATTTAAAAACGATCAAGCACTATCGCTTAGCATATAAAAACGGATTAGTTCCCAAGGAGGGCGAGATAGAGCTAAATCAGGACTATAAGCCATTTGTTTCAGATAAATTTTTCCTCAAAAGGGATATGTGGAGTTATCTGGCGCTTTCGTCCTGGCTCCATCCGGCGATCAGCCATTTCTTTTATGAATCGATGTTTGCCGATATCCTGCATAAGATCATGTACACCTTCCGCGAGCGGCCGGTAAAGGATGACGATTAGTTGCTGACATTTATTCATAAAAAAACCAATGAATTGACTGCGGAAGAAAAACAGCAGATCTGCGATCTCTTTGCGAATGTTTTCAACAAAGCGAAGACGGTCGATAAGTTCGATCAGCAATTTTTAAATACAACCCTCGGATATTCCTATCATGGATTGATGCTTGCGGACGGAAAGATCGTAGGCAGTTACACCTCCATCCCTTTTAAATATAAATATTTTGGTAAAGAGTATGTTTTTGCCCTGTCGGTGGATACGATGATCCATAAGGATTACCGCGGAAAACCTGCAAATATCAAAAAGATGGCGAATCCAGTCTACGAAAATCTGATTAAAGATAACATTCCATTTGTTTTTGGTTTTCCCAACGAAAATGTCTACTTGGTCAGGAAAAAGATGCTGAGATGGATCGATATCGGTGAATTAGATTATTTTATCCTCCCATTAATGATCGGCGCGATTAAAAGAAAGCTGAAGCTATTAAATCCTTGTTCGGCTGTTATCGCTGGATTGGCCAATAAACTAGCTAAAGATATTGATTCATACAAGATGGGGACAATGTCCGATCGCAATATTGAAAAAATAAACAGTGAAGAATTTATAAATTACCGATATGATGATTCTTATAAAAAAGTTAAAGCGGCTGATGGAGCCTTCTTTGTTTATAAAATAGATATAGAGAATGGAGCAAGGACCGCTTTTGTGATCGATTTTTATCCATTAGATAAAAGATTGTTAGAGGGCGCGGTCAAATATATATTTAATAACGAAAAAGATATCGATGCAATCGCTTATCTCGGGAAATTAAATAAACGCCCGATCAATCTAGTGAAAGTACCGAAACGATTCGAGCCAAAGGCGGTCAGGATGTCCGGCAGGATATTGATCGATTCCAAAATAGACGAAAGGGTCTTCGATATAAACAACTGGAACGTTAATTTATCGAATTTTGACGTAAGATGAAAAATATTTTGTCTTTTGATGTTGAAGCGTGGTGTGATTCCTTTTTTGTAAAAAATAAGGACGAGTTGCTTAAGGAAGGGAATAGGGTAGAGATCGGAGTTAAAAAAATCCTCGAATTATTAGAGCCTAAGCAGATAAAAGCGACCTTCTTTATTGTCGGGAAATTAGCCGAAGAGGATCCGGAGATCGTAAAAATGATCGATAACGCGGGGCATGAAGTTGCCAGCCACAGTTATTCTCACAAGCCGGTATCTTCTCTTTCACCCGAAGAATTTAAGGAGGACCTGTTGCGTTCGATAAAAGTGTTAAAAGATATTACCGGGAAAGATGTATTGGGTTTCCGGGCCCCCGGCTATACGATCACCAAAGATACACTCTGGGCACTGGATATTATAAAAGATTGCGGATTAAAATATGATTCGAGCATCTATCCGGTATCTTTGAGGCTATTCACCAGGGGGGGAGTTGCCGGATTTCCGCAAAAACATTTTCAGATCAGGGAAGGATTAAAGGAATTTCCGCTTATTACCACCGATCTGTTTGGCATCAAAGTTCCGATAGCAACGACTTCTTACTTCAGATTATTCCCATATTTAATAACCAAATGGGCGGTTAAACGTTTGAATAATAAAGGGATCGGGGCTACGCTGAATTATCACAGTTGGGAATTTGATCCTAAACAGCCAAAAGTTAAGCTTCCTTTCCCGCAAAATATTAAACATTATGCTAACTTAAAGTTAACCGAAAAAAGATTTACTCGGTTAATAAACGATTTTAATTTTGTTCCTTGCAGAGAGGCGCTTTAACCGATGCATATTCTGATCATTACCGAATCGTTCCCTCCCGAAACTAAGTCGGCTTCAACTTTGTTTTTTGAATTAGCTGAATCTTTAGTTCAACGGGGAAATAAAGTATCGGTAGTAACCCGGATGCCGCAATACAATCTTACCAGCGAACCGGCCAAAGAGATGTCGGGAATCGAAGTTTACCGCGTTAAAATGCCCAAGTTAGCCCGGCATATTCCCTTTATCCGTGGATTCGAGCACTTTCTAATGGCGATAATTTTCTTTTTTGGAGCATTAAGGGTAAAGAATGTAGATGTTATTCTAGTTTATTCTCCACCGCTTCCCCTGGGGATCACCGGTTACTGGCTCGGCCGTTTAAGGAAGACGCCCTCTATTGTTAATATTCAAGATCCGCTGCCGCAGGGAGTAATTGACCTGGGTCTTTTAAAGAATAAGCTGTTGATCAAAATATCCCGGATGATGGAGTCTTTTATCTATCGAAGATCAGATATGATCACGGTGCATACCGAAGGGAATAAGGAGTATGTGGTATCTAAAGGGGCAAAAGCTGACCGGACCGAAGTTGTTTATAATTGGGTCGATCCCGAAATGGTTAAGCCGGGAAACAGGGATAACGATTTCAGCAGGAAATATAAGCTGCTGGATAAATTTATTATCTCTTTTGCCGGGACCATGGGCTTTGCGCAGGACCTTGGCTGCGTAATCGACGCGGCAAAACTATTAAAAGATAACAAAGATATCCAGTTTGTTCTCGTAGGGGACGGAGTTGAGAGAAAATTGTTAGAGGAACGGGTTCATAAGGAGAGGATCGGGAATATTAAATTTATTAATACCCAGCCATTGGATATTTATCCGCAGATCCTCAACGCTTCCGATGCTTGTCTGGTTACTTTACGAAAAGAGCTTACCGTTGCCTCGATCCCGGGCAAGGTTTTAAGCATTATGGCGGCCGAAAAGCCGATCGTTGCCAGTGTCCCTCTAAGTGGTGATGTTCCCAAGAAACTTGAACAGTATAATTGTGGAGTATACGTCGGAGCCGGAGAGCCGGATAACCTTGCAAAATCAATTCTAAAATTATATAATGATAGACCGTTGTGCGAGAAAATGGGTAGAAACGGACGTAAAGCGGCAGAAGCCGTTTTTTCGCGTAAAGACGCCGTTTTAAAGTACGAGGAGCTGTTTAAATGTTTCATGAAAAAACGATAATGGTAACGGGCGGAACCGGCTCTTTTGGTAATGCCTTCTTTCATGCGATCTTAGAGAAGTATTCCCCCAAACAGATCATTATATTTAGCCGGGATGAGAAAAAACAACACGATATGCGGATTACTCTTAATAACCCGGTGCTCAAATTCGTGGTTGGGGATATTCGAGACCGGGATTCGATCTTTAGTGCAATGAAAGGGGTAGACTACGTTTTTCATGCTGCGGCATTAAAGCAGGTTCCTTCTTGTGAATTTTTCCCGATTGAAGCCGTTAAAACAAATATTTTAGGCGCCAACAACGTAATGGATGCTGCCGAATACAACGAAGTAAATAAAGTTGTTGTTTTAAGCACCGACAAAGCGGTTTATCCGATAAACGCGATGGGGATGAGCAAAGCGGTCATGGAAAAGCTGATGATCGCCCGCTCGTATAATGCACATTCAAAAACAACGTTTTGCGGGGTCCGCTACGGCAATGTTATGTACTCAAGGGGGTCAGTTATTCCGCTGTTTGTAAAACAGGCAAAATCGGGCAAACCGCTGACCGTAACCAATGCGGACATGACAAGATTTTTACTGCCGCTATCGGTTGCTGTGGAGCTAGTTATTTTTGCTATGGATAAGGCAGTGAACGGTGATATTTTTGTACGAAAAGCGGGAGCTGCTACGATGGGTGATCTGGCCAAAGCGGTGACAAATATATTTAAAGTAGATAATGAAATTAAAGAAGTCGGTATCCGTGAAGGGGAAAAGATGCATGAGACCCTTGTTACCCAGGAAGAACTTTTTGCTTCCGAAGAATTTGATAAATTTTATCGGATTAAAGGTGATCGAAAAATTGATTATGATAAATTTTTTACCAAAGGCCAAGAGGGAAAGATCCCTAAAGAGGGGTATAATTCTTCAAACACCCAACGTCTCAGTATCCCTGAAATGGAAAAGCTCCTTCTTTCACTGCCCGAAATACAGAACGATCTCTCATGAGTAAAAAAATTATCGGGGTAACCGGTTATTCCGGATTTATCGGCTCGCATCTGCTGGAACGTCTCTCCCGTGATAATAATATTACAGCTATTCCGATCGAAGATGCTTCATTTAAACAACCGTCAGAATTACTCAACTCGGTAAAAAAATGTGATTGTATTGTCCAGTTAGCGGGGATGAACCGAGGCGATGAGGATGATATTTATAAGACAAATATCGATCTGGCAAATACCTTAGTAAAAGCGATAGAGAAAAGTGGGAAGAAAATAAATTTGGTATTTGCCTCTTCGATTTTGAGCTCAACTGATTCTGCTTTTGGCCGGTCAAAAAAGGACTCATGTTCGATATTTGAAAAATGGGCGAAAAAGAACAATGCTTCACTGGCCAATCTAATTATCCCTAATGTTTTTGGCGATCGCGGACGGCCTTTCTATAATTCGGTGGTTGCCACATTTTGTTATCAATTAACCCGCGGCGAAGAGCCAAAAATACTAGCCGACCGCGAAGTGGAATTTATCTATATCAATGATCTGACAGAAACTATTTATGAAATAGTCCTATCTTCTCCTAAGGGAGTTGATAATCTTAGGATTAAAGGGACAAAGAAAATAAAGGTTTCTGAATTGCTGGAGATATTAGAGCAATTTAAAGAATCTTATTTCATGAATGGGATTATTCCAAAACTTAACGATCCTTTTTTGGTAAATTTGTATAATGTTTTCCTCTCTTATTTAGAGTATGAAAAACTCAACCATAATCCGCAGGTTCATAGCGACCAGCGTGGGGAGCTTTTTGAGATACTAAAGCTGGCCCAGGGCGGACAGGTGTTTTTCTCCAAAACAAAACCTGGACATATCCGGGGAAACCATTACCATATAAGGAAAGCGGAGAAATTCTGTGTTATCGAAGGCGATGCGGTTATCCGGATGAGAAGGGTCGGGACCAAGGAGATCAAGGAATTCAAGATCAAGTCGGGGAGGCCGGCATTTGTTGACATTCCGATCTTCCATACCCACCATATTGAAAACGTTGGTAAGAATGATCTTTATACGCTTTTTTGGTGCAATGAGCTCTACGATCCAAATGATAAGGATACATATCCCGAGGAGGTATTTAAATCTTGAAAAATAAATTAAAAGTAATGACTATCTTGGGTACTCGTCCGGAGATCATCCGCCTTTCGCAGGTAATGGCGCTGGTCGATCAATACATGAACCAGGTTATTGTCCATACCGGACAGAATTACGATTATGAGCTAAACGAAATCTTCTTTAAGGATTTAAATGTTAGAAAACCGGATTATTTTCTTGGCGTAGATTGCTCATCTCTCGGTAAGGCGTATGGGAATATAATCATAGAGGTTGAAAAAGTCTTAGTTAAAGAAAAACCGGACGCGGTCCTGATCCTGGGGGATACGAACAGCTCGATCGGCGGGATCATTGCCAAGAGGATGAAGATCCCGATCTATCATATGGAAGCAGGCAATCGATGTTTTGATTTCAATGTGCCCGAAGAGATCAACCGGCGGATCATCGATCATATCAGCGATTTTAATCTGGTATACACCGAGCATGCGAGAAGAAATTTATTGGCGGAAGGGATCCATCCACGGCAGATATACCTGACCGGGTCACCGATGAAAGAGGTCCTGGTAGCGAATTTGGATAAGATCAAAGCTTCTAAAATCATAAATAAGCTTAAATTAAAACCAAAACAGTATATGCTGGTAAGTATGCACCGTGAAGAGAACATTGACCTAAAGAAAAACCTGCTTTCGCTGCTTACCGCTTTAAACAAGCTCGCCAAAGAGTATAAAATGCCGATCATTGTCTCAACTCACCCGAGAACAAGAAAACAATTGGAGAAGATAAAAGGGATCAAAATAGATCCCAAGATCAAGTTCTTAAAACCGTTCGGCTTTCTCGATTATGTCCACTTGCAGATGAACGCCTTTTGCGTTATCTCCGATAGCGGTACGATCAGCGAAGAGTCATCGATCCTTTCGTTCCCGGCGGTCACGATCCGCAACACTACCGAGCGTCCAGAATCGATCGATTCTGGAAACATAATTTTAACCGGACTGGACCCGGCAACGATAAATAATTCGGTTGATCTGGTCACTTCCGAGTGGAATAATACCAAACAGCATAAGATCCCTTTTGAATATGAGATCGATAATGTATCGCATAGGGTAGTTAAATTAATTACCGGCACGGCCAAATTAAGCCACCTTTGGGAGAATATAGTCACGAATGATTAGTTATTTTGTTGTTTTTACCATCGGCCTTATTTTTTCTTTGCTTTTTACTCCGATCGCAAAACAGCTAGCGGTTAAATTTAACATCCTCGATAAACCCGGCGAACGTAAAATCCATGATAAGCCAATCCCTCTGACCGGGGGAATCGCGATCTATTTTGCTTTTATCGGATCTTTCTGGCTCTCTGGGGCCGATGTTCGAGAACTTTTAGGCATTGCCGGAATCGGTCTGCTTTTTATTTTATTTGGTCTCTTAGACGATGCCGGGATAAAGGTCCGTGCCCGTTATAAGATCTGGTCTCATTTGGCCTTCTCTTTTATATTTGTATTGGTAACTGGTATATCATTTAATCTATTCAGGATCGATATTATTAATTGGGTCCTCGTAGCCTGTTTTATAACCTTTATGACCAATTCGATGAATATGCTGGATGGAATGGATGGGTTGGTAACTGGCGTCGGTTTTATTGCTTCGATATTCTTATGTATACTGGCGATGAACAATAACCAGCCCAGTCTGGCATTAATTGCATTAGCCCTAGCTGGCGCTTCGTTAGGATTTTTACGATATAATTTTAATCCCGCATCTATCTTTTTAGGCGAGGGAGGATCTACCTTGATGGGATTTCTGCTGGCGGTCATAAGTCTAAAACTAAATATATTTAAACTCTGGAACATCGCGTTGATCTTGAATATCCCGAGAGTTCAATTCATATCGTTTGTTGTGCCGCTGATCATCCTTGGAATACCGATCTTCGATACCTGTTTCGTGTTTGTAAACCGTTTTCTGCATCACATTAAAATGAGCACGGCGGGCAAGGACCATTCGCACCATCGCATTCATCTGATGGGTTTTTCGCAGAAGATGACCGTTTTAACCCTCTATGCGGTACAGATGATCCTGGGGGCGATCGCATTATCGATGATCAACGCCAATTTTCAGCAATTCATATCATTATTGCTTATTCTTGCAATCATGACCGCATTTGCCTGGGCATTTCTCCTTCGGGTTAAGGTATATTCTTCGAGAGATGTATAATTTGCAATGGCACTGCAAATATGTCCGGGTCTATAGCAAAAAGTGTGCCAAAAACTAAAAGAAAAACATGTACTTTTTATTTCAGGCAAAACTGTTACTAACCTTTCTAATAATTTGGTGCCTACAAAACATAGACTTGAAACCACACATTAAAATGTGTGGAATATCTGTTCTCCGTAATCATAATAGAGAGAAATTCCCCACAATTCATTGTGGGGTTACACCGAACCCCCTTGTATAGTTGGCACACTTTTTGCTGAGGAACCTTAAAACTATTGACAACTTTTAACCCCCATGCTACAATTGGCACTCACGCAGTTAGAGTGCTAACAACACGGATTTCAGGAGGTGAAATAAATGGTAGATAAGATTCTAAAACCGCTTGGAGACAGAGTGGTTGTAAAACAAGCCCCTTCAGAAGAGAAAACTAAATCAGGAATAGTACTTCCTGATAGCGCAAAGGAAAAACCTTCAGAGGGCGCAATAGTTGCCGTTGGTTCCGGCCGCGTATTGGATAACGGACAGAAGATCGCTTTAGAGGTAAAGATTGGAGACAAGGTGATCTACAGCAAATACGGCGGGACCGAGGTCAAGATCGAAGGTGAAGAGTACGTAATTTTACAAGAAAGAGATATATTAGCGATTAAAAGCTAAAATTAAGGAGGTTAGATATGCCAGGTAAAGAAATGAAATTCGGCGATGACGCTTGGAGATCGATGGAAAAAGGGGTCTCTAAAATAGCCAGCGCCGTAAAAATAACTCTGGGGCCGCGCGGTAAGAACGTGGTACTCGAGAAAAAATGGGGATCTCCAACCATCACCAATGATGGTGTCACCATTGCCAAGGAGATAGATCTAGAAGATCCGTTTGAAAATATGGGAGCACAACTTTTAAAAGAGATCGCTTCCAAGACCAACGATATCGCGGGGGATGGAACTACCACCGCGACCGTTTTAGGTCAGATCATTTTTAAAGAAGGGCTCAAAGCAGTAGTTTCCGGCATTAATCCGATGGGATTAAAGCGCGGGATCAACAAGGCAGTTGAGCTTGCGGTTGGAGAGCTAAAAAAGCTCAGCCGGCCGGTAGAGAGTAAAGAGGCAATCGCGCAGGTCGCTTCTATCTCTGCCAACAACGATTCTGAGATCGGGGACCTGATCGCCGACGCGATGGAAAAAGTCGGTAAAGACGGGGTTATCACGGTTGAAGAATCAAAGGGAATTGATAATTCTCTTGAAGTTGTCGAAGGAATGCAGTTTGATAAAGGCTACGCTTCTCCCTACATGGTCACTGACCGTGAAAGAATGGAATGTGTGCTGGAAGACGCAATGATCTTGATCACTGATAAGAAAATCTCAGCGGTTAAAGATCTCCTTCCGACCCTAGAAAAAACTGTCCAGTTAAACAAACCTCTGCTCATCCTCGCTGATGATATCGAGGGAGAAGCATTAGCAACCCTGGTTGTTAATAAGCTTCGCGGAACCTTGAACGCGGTTGCGGTTAAAGCCCCGGGCTTTGGCGACCGAAGAAAAGCCATGCTCGAAGATATCGCAGTTGTCACCGGAGGAGAGGTCGTATCCGAAGATAAAGGGTTGACCCTCGAAGGGATTCAAGACAATTGGCTCGGAAAGGCCAAAAAGATCATCGTCAAGAAAGAAGATACCACGATCATTGAAGGCGCCGGTCGGGAAGATTCATTAAAATCCCGCATTGCGCAGATCAAGAAAGAGATCGAGGTTTCTGATTCTTCTTACGATAAAGAAAAACTCCAGGAGAGATTAGCAAAGCTTTCCGGCGGAGTTGCCGTAATTAAAGCTGGCGCGCCGACCGAGACGGAGCTCAAAGAGAAGAAGCATCGGATCGAAGATGCCCTTTCTGCTACCAGGGCTGCGGTTGAGGAAGGGATCATCGCCGGAGGCGGATCGAGCTTTGTAAGAATTTTACCAATGTTGGAGAAGCTTGAAGCCGGGACCCAGGGTGATGAAAGAGTAGGGATATCGATCGTTCGACGCTCCCTGGAAGAGCCGTTGAAGCAGATCGCCACCAACGCTGGCATGGAAGGCTCGGTCGTTGTAGAAAATGTCAAGAAAGAGACGGATGGCAGCGGATTCAATGCCCAGAACTTTGAGTATGGCGACATGTTCAAGTTTGGCATTGTCGATCCTTTAAAGGTCACCCGATCCGCGCTGCAGAATGCCGCTTCTATCGCATCACTGCTCCTTACCACTGAGGCATTAATTGCCGAAAAGCCTGATAAAGAAAAGGCTGCTCCGGCAATGCCGCCAGGCGGTATGGGAGGCATGGGTGGAATGGGCGGAATGATGTAGCCTAGGTTTGACAAGTACAGCCACCGGCTGTATAATCTGAACGATAAGCAAAAGTGGGCGTAGTTCCCACTTTTGTCTTTTTAATAAGCCTTGGGGCAAGGGAGTTTTGATGAAAATAGAGCGATTTTCTGAGATGTTGGAGGAAATCCAAAAAGAACGGGGAATCAACAAGGATGTCCTCGTTGATGCTATAAAAGTATCTTTACTATCTGCTGCCAAAAAACGTTTCAGGGGTGAGGAAGAAGAAAACCTTGAAGTGGAGATAAAAGATGACGGAGAAGTGAGGATAATCCACAAGGAAGGGAAAAAGAAGCAGGATGTTACCCCCAAAGATTTCGGCAGATTAGCCGCTCAAACCGCAAAACAGGTTATCATCCAAAGGATCAGGGAAGCGGAAAAAGAAATGACCTTTAGTGAGTTCGATAAAAAACAGGGAGAATTGATAACCGGAACGGTCCAGCGAAGGGAATACGGCGGCTATCTGGTGAACATCGGCCGGATTGAGACCGTCTTAACTCCGCCGGAACAGATCCCGGGCGAGCAGCTTTCCGAGCGTGAACGCGTGAAAGTTTACATTGTCGAAACAAAAAAGACCCCGCGCGGGCCGTTCGTCGTAATTTCCAGATCGCATCCCGGATTAATAAAAAAACTTTTTGAGCTTGAGGTCCCGGAAATAAAAGATGGAGTGCTGGAGGTCAAAGCGATCGCCAGAGAGGCGGGGAAGAGAACTAAGATAGCAGTATATTCAAACGATAATAAGATCGGAGCGGTCGGGACATGCGTCGGCCATATGGGAAACCGGATCCAGAATATCGTAAGAGAATTAGGGCCGGAGAGGGTCGATATTATCGAATGGAAAAAAGATCCAGTCGCCTTTATAAACAATGCCTTAAGCCCGTCAAAACCGAGCAAGATCGTCCTTAACGAGGAAGATACCTCCGCCAAAGTCTATGTGCCGGATAAAGAGCTTTCTTTAGCGATCGGCCGGGAAGGGATCAACGTCCGCCTGGCGGTAAAGCTTACCGGATGGAAATTGGATATTCTTCCTGACTCGGAGAAGGACAAGAAACCGGTGAAGGCAAAAGCCAAGATAGAAGAAGTAAAAGAAGAGAAAGAACAAAAGGTCAAAGTTAGTGCTCTTGCAAAAGAAATGGGGATTAAGAGCAAAGAGTTGATCGAAAAGTTAAAGGAACTCGGGTTTGAAGTCAAAGCGGCAAATAGTATTGTGCCGGAAGAAGCTTTGGGAAAGTTGAAAGGGTAGGGTTTACAGCCCTCACCCAGGCGCTATCTGTCTAATGGTTTTTCATTCACTCCCTCTCCCACAGGGAGAGGGACGGTCTGGATGGCCGGAGGATAGAGAAAATATTGGGTGAGGGATATAATAATAAAAATGAAAAAAGTAAAAGTAGGGACATTAGCAAAAGAGCTTGGAATTGCGTCCAAAGAGCTCATAAAAATGCTCAAGGATTTAGGGGTCGAAGTCAAAACCGCGGCTTCATCGATCGATGAAGAATCGGCTAAAGTTGTTAGAGAAGTTGTTAAACCATCCGAAGAAAAAGTTGAAGCCCCTCGACAGAGCTCGGGGCAAGTAGAAGTAATAGAAGAAGTTGTTGAAGAGCCGATAAAAGAAGAGAAGAAAATTGAAGCTCCAAAAGGGCCGGTTATCGAGACCGATGATATTTCGGTCAAAGACCTCTCCGAGAAAATAAAAGTAAAGCCTTCAGAATTGATCAAGGCATTAATGATGAAGGGAATTATGGCCAATATCAACCAGCGGATCAACGCTGAAACTGCCAAAGAGATCGCAGGTAACCTCGGAAAAGATATCACGATCAAGAAATCCTCCTTCGCTAAAGTTTCGGAGGGTAAGGTAAAAGTTAAAGCTGAAAACTTAAAACATCGCTCTCCGATCGTTACCGTTATGGGGCATGTCGACCACGGTAAGACAAAACTGCTCGATGCCATCAGGAAAACCAGGGTTGCCGAAGGTGAAGCGGGAGGGATAACCCAGCATATCGGAGCTTATCAGGTAAAGGTACATGGTAAAGACGTAACTTTCCTTGATACCCCCGGCCACGAGGCTTTTACTACGATGCGCGCCCGCGGCGCCAGGGTAACTGATATCGCGATCCTTGTGGTTGCGGCCGACGACGGAGTAAAACCGCAGACATTAGAAGCGATCGACCACGCCAAAGCGGCCAAGGTTCCGATCATTGTCGCGATCAATAAGATCGACCGGGAAGAATCTAATCCCGATCGCGTTAAACAGCAATTATCCGAATTAGAGTTGGTCCCCGAAGACTGGGGCGGCAAAACGGTTATGGTCCACACCTCCGCCTTAAAAGGAGAGGGAGTTAACGATCTTTTAGAAATGATCTTATTGGTTGCCGAAATGCAGGAGCTGAAAGCGGATCCGGATGGAACGGTTTCAGGGGTGGTCATTGAATCCAGGTTAGATAAAGGGCGTGGCCCGGTCGCTTCGGTATTGATCCAGAACGGTACCATAAAAATTGGTGATGTTTTTAACATCGGCGCCACTTATGGGAAGGTCCGCGCGCTTTTTAACGATAAGGGTGAACGGATGAAAAAGGCAGGCCCGTCGACCCCGGTCGAGGTTTTGGGGTGTGTCGAAGTCCCAGGCGCGGGCGATACGCTAAGAGTTGTTTCTTCCGAAAAAGTGGCCCGTGAAATGGCCGAGCAGAAACTGGAAACAAAGAAAAAGAGATTGTCTGGAAAGGTCCTCTCTCTGGAAGACTTCTCCAAACATGTTAAAGAGGGCGAGAAAAAGGACCTCGCCCTGATCTTAAAAGCCGACGTCCAGGGATCGATCGATGCTATCTCCCAATCGGTGACCGGATTAGTTATTGAGAATATCCATATAAATATTATCCATCACGCCGTAGGCCCGATCACCGAATCGGACATTATGCTGGCGCGCGCATCGTCCGCGATCGTGATCGGTTTCCATGTCGGTTTTGAGGGGAGCGCGGAGGCGGTCGCCCAGAAAGAGGGGATCGAGGTCCGCCGCTACAATATTATTTATAAATTGATCGAAGACGTAAAGCTGGCAATGGAGGGGCTGCTCGAACCGGAGTACGAAGAGGTGGTCGTTGGCCATGCCGAGGTCCGTTCTATATTTAAATCATCGAAGGTCGGCGTTATTGCCGGATCATTTGTGAAAGATGGTAAGTTAGTTAGGGGAGGGATGGTCCGTATCTCCAGAGGCGCCGATCAGGTGTTTGAAGGAAAGCTCGAATCGCTAAAACGTTTTAAGGATGACGTCAAATCAGTTGATCAGAGTTTTGAGTGCGGAGTCGTGATCCCCAGTTTCCCTGGATTTAGAAAAGGCGATAGCATAGAAGCCTATGAGATCCGGGAAAAGAGGAGGGGGAAGAGTGAGCAGGGTAGAGCGTCTAAGTAAATTAATCAGGAAAGAGATCAGCGAAATAATCCGCGAAGATGTGTCGGACCCGCGCATCGGTTTTGTCAGCATTACTAATGTCGATATTTCCCCTGACTTCGAAAACGCCATGATCTTTGTCAGTATCCTTGGTGATGAATCCCAGAAAAAAGATAGCATGGCCGGGCTTATTTCCGCGACCCGTTTTATCCGCGGTAAATTAGGTAATGTGCTTGAGTTAAGGGAGGTCCCCAACATCCGGTTTGTCCGTGACGATTCGCTTGAAAAAGGGGACAAGGTCCTGGGTATCCTAAAACGTGAGAGAAATTCTAGCCACCATTAAAAAAGCGCTCAAAGGAGCCCGCACCGCGCTGGTCGTCTCCCATGTCGATCCGGACGGAGATTCGATCGGATCGATGATCAGCATGGCGATGATCATGACCAGCATGGGGATCAATACCGACATGTATTCCAAAGACGGCATCCCGCGCGTCTATCGATTTCTCCCCTGGATGGAAAAAGTAAAGAACGAATTGCGGAACGATCTTAATTATGATCTTTTGGTAGCGGTAGATTCATCCAGCAAAAACCGTTTGGGGGATGACGTTGATATCAGGGAGATTGCCAATAAGGTTATAAATATCGACCATCATCCAGACAATACAAACTACGGCGATATGAATTTTGTGGAGAAATGTTCCTCTGCCGCAGAACTGGTATACAGGCTGGCAAAATATTTAGAGGTTGAAATCACTGAAGAGATGGCCGAGAACCTTTACGCGGCCCTGATCACTGATACCGGGAATTACCGCTATGAAAATACTTCCGCCGCAACCTTTGAAATGGCGGGGGATCTGATCAAAGCCGGTGTAGATACACATGACATAACAACAAAGATCTATGATACAAAAAGCATTGCCAGTATCCACATGCTTGCGTTGGCGCTGGCCACATTAGAGACATCACCCGACCGGAAAGCTGCCTGGATAACGGTTACCCAGGAGATGATGGATAGAATAAAAGCAAAGGGGGAGGACCTGGTCGGATTGGTGGATATTATCCGATCGATCGAAGGGGTAGAGGTAGCGATCCAATTTCGTGAAGATCATAATAAGGTCAAGGTAAATTTAAGGTCGAAGGAAAAAGTGAATGTGTCAGATATTGCCAAGCGATTTGGCGGCGGCGGGCATATACGCGCCGCCGGAGCGATAATTTCTGGTAATATTGAGGATGCCAAGGAAAAGGTCATCGCCGAAGTAACAAAATATTTAAAAGCGATGAAATATCTGGTGTAGATATGGATGGAATAATCATCGTAAATAAACCGCAGGGATGGACCTCGTTTGACGTGTGCGCTAAGATCAGGAACCTCTCTAGAACTAAAAAGGTAGGCCATTCGGGCACGCTTGATCCAAACGCGACCGGTGTTCTTCCTATCTTCATTGGAAAAGCGACTAAGTCAATTCAGCATTTTATGAGCGGAGATAAGGGGTATCTTGCCGAAATGACCTTGGGGATTAGGACTGATACTTTGGATAGTGACGGACAAATAATTTCAAATGACAAATGTCAAATTACAAATAAATCTTCAATCAAAGAAATCGAAGAAATAATAAAAAAATATAAGGGTGAAATACTACAGACGCCGCCGATGTATTCGGCGGTTAAGGTTAAAGGGAAACGGCTTTATAAACTAGCTAGGGAGGGGATCGAAGTTAAGCGGGAGCCGAGGAAGGTAACGGTCCACAGCATTAAGCTGATCAACTTCGAGGCAGGGGAACATCCTAAGGTGACGATTGAGGTTATGTGTACGAAGGGAACCTACATTCGCCAGCTGGCTTCTGATATAGGTGATGATCTAGGTTGCGGCGCGCACCTTTCGAAACTAATGCGAACCTATGCCCGGCCGTTCCATATTACCCAGGCGGTAAACATGGACACAATCATCACCCTTGCAAAAGTAGGGCGGCTGGAGAGTGTTCTTATCCCGACCAGTACAATTCTGCCCTCTCCACTTTGTGGAGAGGGGGGACCGTCGCGATGAGCGACGGTGGGTGAGGCGTGAGTAAAGATAGAATCAATAAACTACGAAAACTGATCAACCACCACGATTATCTCTACTATGTTCTGGATAAACCGGAGATCTCTGACCGTGAATATGACAAACTTTTCAGCGAACTAAAAGAACTGGAAAAGAAAAATCCATCCCTGATCATCCCTGATTCTCCTACTCAGCGAGTAGGAGGAATGCCACTTAAATCATTTAAACCTTACTATCACAAAGCTCCCTTATTATCCCTTGATAACGCGATGAATATAGAAGGGTTGGAAGAGTTTGATGAAAGGGTTCGAAAAGGATTAGGCGCAGATAAAATCGAATATGTATGCGAACTAAAGATGGATGGGCTGGCGGTTTCCCTGCAGTACAAGAAAGGAAAGTTTGAAGTAGGAGCCACGCGTGGCGATGGGAGCCGTGGGGAGGATATTACCCAGAATCTAAAGACTATTCGCTCAATTCCATTAACTTTGTCTGATCCGGTAGATATTGAGGTTCGCGGTGAAGTATACCTGCCATATGATGATTTTGTAAAGTTTAACGAAGTCCGCCAGGAGAGTGGAGAATCTCTATTTGCCAACCCTCGTAATGCTGCTGCTGGATCACTTCGACAGCTTGATTCTAAAATTACAGCTTCGCGGCCGCTGGATATATTCCTTTATTACGGTGATGTTCCCAAATTAAAAACCCATTACGAGATATTAAAATACGTGGGCAAGCTGGGTTTCAAAACCAATCCGAATAATAAAATGTGCAATGGCATCGAAGAGGTTAAGAAATATATTAAAGAGTGGGATAAGAAGCGCGAAAAACTAGATTATGAAATAGATGGAATAGTTGTTAAGCTTAACGATTTAGCTGATCACAAGAAGTTAGGAGCTACCGGCCACCATCCGCGCTGGGCGATCGCTTTTAAGTATCCACCAATGCAGGCGGAATCAATTATTGAAGACATTAAGGTTCAGGTTGGAAGAACTGGAGCGATTACTCCGGTTGCACATTTAAAACCGGTTCATTTGGCTGGTGTAGTCGTTAAACGCGCCACGTTGCACAATGAAGATGAGATCAGGCGTAAAGGAATTAAGATCAAGGATCATGTAAGGGTTCAGCGGGCAGGGGAAGTTATTCCGGAAGTTGTAGAAGTGGTTAAGGATAAACGGACTGGTAAGGAAAAAGAGTTCCATATGCCAAAGGTTTGTCCAGTTTGTGGTGAGAAAATTGTTCGTCCCGAAGGGGAAGCAGTTGCGCGCTGTGTTAACGCGAGCTGTCCAAACCAAGTTAAGGGCCGCATTATTCTATTCACCATGCGCGGGGCGATGGATATTGAGGGTGTCGGTCCCGCGCTGATCGATCAGCTAGTGGAGAAGAAATATATTAAGAATGTTGCTGATCTCTACGATCTTAAGAAAGAGGATATTAAGAAGCTTGAGCGGATGGCAGACAAATCGGCCCAGAATACGATCGATTCGATCCAGGGGAGCAAAGACCGACCGCATGACCGATTATTATTCTCTCTTGGGATCCGCTTAGTAGGTTCACATATCGCTTCCTTGATCGCGGAACAATATGATAACTTAGAAGATCTATTTAATATTAAAGCAGAAGATCTTGAGAAGATCGCGGGGATCGGTCCAAAAGTGGCAGAATCACTAGCCGAATTCTTCTCTTTAAAAGAAAATCATCAAATTATCGAACGACTTAAAAAAGCAGGGGTAAAGGTAAAAACTGCTAAGGCCAAAGGACCTCAACCGTTAAAGGGAAAGACCTTTGTCTTTACCGGCGGTTTAGATAAAATTAGTAGATCCGACGCGGAAGAAATGGTTAGAAAATTGGGCGGACATTCTTCTTCCTCAGTATCAAAACAGACGGATTATGTGGTGGTGGGGCATGAACCGGGGTCGAAGTATGATAAGGCAAAGAAATTGGGTGTTAAGATTATTTCTGAGGAAGAGTTCTTGAAGTTTCTCTAACGACCCCCTCTGATATCGTGAGGGGAGGGTGGTTCCAACAACCCCCTCTAAATCTCCCCCTTATAAAGGAAAGGAAGGTTTTGAGTATAACGACCCCCTCTTTATCTCCCCCTTATAAAGGGGGAGACTATTATTTATATTAAGACATGACAACAGTATTGGCGGTTTTGTGATTGATTTTTACTCGCCCGAATTAAAATTGGCAATTGAAGTTGATGGTGGATATCATCTTGATGAAGACCAAAAGATCTATGATCAGGAGCGCCAAAGGATATTCGAAAGTATTGGAATTCGGGTTTTCAGATGTACAAATGATGAGATCTTTTCAGACATTGATCTTGTTGTTAAACAAATCAAGAAAGAGATATCAGCGCATTCGTGTTCTTCCCCCTTATAAGGGGAAGATGTCCCGAGCCCCGAGCTTGTCGAGGGGTCGAGGGACAGAAGGGGTGGTTCCCCCTGGGAATTCATCTTTCAATCTTCGTCAGTTTCTAAGCAGACCGACTATGTGGTGGTAGGGCATGATCCTGGATCGAAGGCTGAGAAGGCAAAAAAACTCGGCCTCAAGATTATCTCCGAAGCCGAATTTATTAGGCTCTGGCCGCAAAGTTAAAGGCTAAGAAATATTTCTGCCACTGGGAGTCCGTCGAATTAAAACTATTCCCGAAAACAAAATAATCAGCAAGCATTTCTCTGAGGCGAGTTAGTTCTTTTAATCGTGGAAAGGATAGTCCGGCGGAAAGTGATAAATCCAAAAGCTCAAGAGATCGTTCAAAAGCCAAGCGGCTATATTCTTGATTGGCCTTATTCCGCCAGCTTATAGCCCTTTCTACCTCGCTTCCGATATTTGCCATTTGCTCGACAAAGCTCAAAGATTTCCATTTTCCAGAGGCCAGTTCTTGATGTTGCGGAGTCATAGTTTGATGAACTTCCTTACGATCTGGGTTATTTTTTCCCTTATTTCAGGGCTTTCAACCCCGCGACTTCGATTGTTCTCTGAAGGCTTAAGGTTGATCATAGAATCGTATTCAATGAAATCTTCAAATGGGAGATCGGGATACAGGTTTATACCCCATAAATCATGAGATTTTGATCCGTTTTCAATTAATAGAGCTTCCTCATCGGCATGCAGCTCAGCGTCGAGTACAATTAAGGAACGCTCGATGTCTACCACTGCTTTAACGAAGTTGCCAAATTTACTTTTGGCCATTTGCTTGATCTCTTGTAGTGTTATCGGATTGCTAACAATTTTCATAAATCTTATTATAGCGTATTCCTGCATGTTTGGGAAACCTGAAGATAATCTCCGACATGTCCCCCGGAGCTTGGAGAGCGTAGGGGGAGGCCGAGTTTATTAAGCTAATATCCTCTTAAGCATGGCTGCGGTCGATGGGCTTAATCCTTTAACATCAACTTTTCCAGATGAATTAAACTCTAACATTCTCCTTCGATGATCTTTACCTAAAACTTTACCTAACTGAACCCCCTCCTGATCAAAACTGTTGATCCCCCAAATAAATCCTTTGGTCGCGGCTCGATGTTCGGTCCAGGCAAGGAGGAGACCAGCAGTAAACGGATTAAGCTCCTCTAATAGCATGGAACTCGAAGGCCGGTTGCCGGGGAAGTCCTTTGCCGGGTTGGAATCTTTTTTGCCGAAAGCTAAAGCGTCAGGTTGTGCCAAAAAATTGGTCATAAGTTCCTGATGATGAGTAACTGTTTTATCAGTTGATTTACCTAGTTGATACTGAGGTTTAATAAAGCCGACGAAATCAGAGGGGATGATCTGGGCGCCCTGGTGAAGCAATTGATAAAAAGAGTGTTGTCCGTTTGTTCCCGGCTCTCCAAAAACAACCTCTCCCGTATCAAAATCAATTGGATTTCCTTCCAGATCTACCCGTTTTCCATTGCTCTCCATCTCTACCTGTTGGGTATGGGCGGGAAGTTTTGCCAATCCTTGGGAATAGGGGAGCAGCGCGCGAGTCTTTAATCCCAGGAAATTAATATTCCAGATATCTATTAAGGCCGAAATGACCGGTATATTTTGTTCAAAAGGGACATTTCTAAAGTGCTCATCCATCCACTTGGCGCCATCGAGTATCTTTTTAAAATTATCAAATCCGAGATAAAGCGATAGCGGGACCGCTCCAACTGCTGAAGTTGCGCTAAAACGTCCGCCGACCCAATCCCAGAATCCGAACATGTTTTCTGCATCAATTCCAAAAGCTTTGACTTTATCCTTGGCAGTTGAAACCGCGGCAAAATGTTTTTTTATGGCCTCGGGGTGATTTTCTAATCCGTCCAGAATCCATTTTTTTGCGGTATCTGCATTTAACATCGTTTCTGCAGTAGTAAAGGTTTTCGAAACAATAATAATAAGTGTCTCTGCGGGATCTAACCCGGCAGTTTTTTCGGCAAAATCGGTCCCGTCAACGTTTGCTACAAAGATAAGATTCATATCCTTTTGAGCGTATGGCCGAAGGGCAACCGCGAAGTATTCGGGTCCAAGATAGGATCCACCAATGCCAATGGATACAATATTTTTAAGCTTTTTGCCAGTTGCGCCAGTTCTCTTTCCAGATAGAACTTCTTCGGAAAAGGATTTGATCTTGGCCAGGACTGCCTCTACCTCAGGATTTTCTCCACTACGCAGGGCAACATGAAGAACCGATCGGTTTTCAGTTTTGTTGATTTTATCACCCTTAAACATGGCTTCAATCTTATCTTTTAAATTTCTTTCTTTGGCTAGTTCAAAGAGCGATTGCATGACATCCGAGGTGACAAGCTGGCGGGAAAAGTCAAAGTAAGCATGTTCGGTTTTTACGGTGAAAGCTTCATCAAAGCCTTTAGGCCGGTCTGGCTTGGAGGAGCCGGCAAGCTCCTTCAACTTTTTATAATATAAAGAGTTCGTAAATAACATAGAAAAAAACCCTCCTGAAAACATTTTATAGTATCAGGAGGTTTTTGTAAAATTATATTATGCACCAAAGATTAATGGATTTGCTTCGGCAACGATCTGGTGCCAGAGCGCTTCTCCGCCGAAACTCTCAACATAAAGCTTCATCTTAGGTTCAGTTCCGGATGGCCTGATAGCAAACCACGAACCATCTTCCAGGCTAACTTTCACTCCGCCCATCGGGGCATTATTTCCAGAAGCGTGGGTAATAACGTTGGCAATTCTAATTCCAGCAACCGTAGTAGCGGTTATCGATCCAGGAGTTATTGCTGCGAGGATTGCCTTTTGTTTATCGGTAATCGGCCCATCGTTCCTCTTGTAATACGGCTCTCCGTACTGAGGAACTAGTACATTATTATATATCTCTGAAGGAGACTTTCCGGTCTTGGCCATAATTTCGGCAGCTAAAAGGGCAAGCGAGAAACCATCTTTATCGGTGGTCCAAACCTTACCATCCATTTGGAGGAGGGAGGCGCCGGCACTCTCTTCTCCGCCAAAGGCTAATGTCCCTTTTGCCAATCCATCAACGAACCACTTAAATCCGACCGGAACTTCGTATAATTCTCGTCCCAAGCCTTTAACAACCTTATCGATCATGGTGCTGCTAACTAAGGTCTTTCCAATTTTAAGCCCTTGTCCCCATTTTGGCCGGTTTTGAATTAGATACCAGATTGCAACTGATAAATAATGGTTAGGATTCATTAACCCGTCTTTAGTTACAATGCCGTGGCGATCAAAATCAGTATCGTTTCCAAAAGCAATGTCAAATCTGTCTTTTAGCTCAACTAAGCCCGCCATAGCGTATGGGGAAGAGCAGTCCATCCGAATTGTCTTATCTCCATCAACGGTCATAAACCTGAAGTCTGCTTCGACTTGCGGATTCACAACTTCAAGATTAATCCCGTACATTTCCGCGATTGGCGCCCAGAAATGGACTCCTGCTCCGCCCATCGGGTCTGCTCCGATCTCGATCCCTGCTTCCCGGATCGCTTCCATATCAATCACCGATGCAAGCTCTCTGGCAAAAGAGGTAATAAAATCTTCTCTATGCGTTGTACCTGCCCTATTTGCTCTTGGGTAATTGCTCTGTTTTACACCGTTATTTTTTTGTGAGAGAAGTTCATTTGCCCTGTTTTGGATCCAGCCCGTGGCCTCTGTATCGGCCGGTCCGCCATGGGGAGGATTATATTTAAATCCGCCATCAGCAGGTCCGTTATGTGAAGGAGTAATTATAATTCCGTCTGCGAATCCGGTTTTTTTTCCTCTATTATGGTTAACAATCATGCGTGATATAACTGGAGTAGGTGAGTATTCATCATTTTTGTGGATAACAGCTTCAATCTCATTCGCGGCTAAAACTTCAAGCGCGGTCATAAAGGCCGGCGTTGAAAGGGCGTGGGTATCAAATCCCATAAAGACCGGTCCCGTAATTCCTTCTTTTGCTCTGTATTCTATGATTGCCTGAGTTATGGCCAAAATATGCGCTTCATTAAATGATCCATTTAGGGAGGAACCTCTATGACCTGAAGTACCAAATTTAACTGGTTTTTGTGTTCTTAACTCATAGTAAGAACAAATCAGTTTTTGGATGTTTACTAACATGTGGCGTGGAGCGACTCTTCCCGGGACAATCGGTGCTAATGCCATTTTCTTTTCCTCCATAAAATAATGTAACAGAAACTCTATCAATTATTTATCGGATCGATCTATAATAAATTTCACCTTATTTTGATTAGTCTATAAAAGAAAAAAGTAGGGCGGATACTCGATATGGATCATAATAACTTGATCCAGCTTTTTCAAGAAGGCTCACTTGGTCGGACATTATTCCTTTTGGTAAGCTGACCAGGTCTGGAGGGAAATACCTATATTGCCCTTTAAAAAGAACCGCTTGTCCACTAAATCGATTAGCTACAACATGGGTCAGGTATTGGCTATTTACGCCCGAAATGGAGTCATTTTCCCGTAAAACCTTTACAATTTCATGAGCCATACTTCCTACAGTCATTCCAACCGTCTCTTCATCCTCTCTAGAATTTGCAACAAATACTTTTGGCGCTGGATTTTTTCTAATCGCCTCAGCAATCCCCCTAAGTTGGAGGGTTGAGAGGATGCTGGTATAGAAGCTCCCCATCGAGAACACAAGCAACTTGGCTTCGCGAATAGCATCCAATGCCCTTGGATTAGCAGCTGGATAAACCCTTCTAGCATCCGTAGCCTCTCGATCAACGTACCATATATTATCAACCGGGCCATTATCAGCATGGGTAATTAAATGCTGGCCAACAATCGTACTTTGATCTGCCATTTCTGCAGCTAGATTTACCGTTTCTAGCGTTGCCGGAACAACATCACCTTTTACTCCAGCCAAATGTTTATATAAATAGATCGGAAGTTCAAGATCTTTACCATAATAGAGGTATGCACCAGTGAGAAATAAGTTTCCGATACTAGCTCCTGCTAAATCAAAGGATCTGCCGGTTTGTCGTTCATAAATAAGTCTATACTTTTGGAATTCAAGGAGGTTATGGGTTAGCATTTTTGAGAAATTTGGATTTACTTCTTTAATTGCTTTTACCATTGGATCGGAACCGATAATAATATCATGCAGCTCTTTTTCTAATTCACCTGGAGAGGTGTCTTTTTTGAGCCTTCGTTTAAGTAATTCTGATGTTTGCTTGTAACCTTTAGTCTTCACACTTGCTAGATCGATCAGCCTACTACGAAAGTCACCAATCGCCGGCATATTAAAAAGTAGTCTTAGCTGCCGCGTACTTCCGCCGCTGTCTGATGTATTTATTATGTAAGAGGCGTTATGGGTATAAGTGAGCATTCGTTGGGCGAGGAAGCGACTTCCAGTCCCGCCGGTGAAGAAGGCAATTTTTGGGCCGGTAGACTTCCTTCTTCTGTATCGTTGAAGTTGTTGTTTACCCTGTACTATTCGATCGGCTTTCATAATCGTTTATCTTTAAATAGTTAGAGGAATTTCACTTTTTATACACAAATATTTATGCTAATATACACGAAAAGCCTCCCGACCCCTCGACAAGCTCGGGGCTCGGGGCAAGGAGCTGGGTTTTATGGCTAAAAAGAAAAAACATGTCAGGTCAATTGCTGTCTTAACCCCGGGTGGTGACGCGCCGGGAATGAATACCGCTATCCGCGCGGTGGTCAGGACCGCTATCTTCCACGGTGTAAAGGTTTGGGGGATCGAACGCGGATGGTTCGGCCTGATGAACGGCTTGCTTAAAGAGATGGACCATAAGGCGGTCAGCGGGATCATTAATCGCGGCGGGACCGTGCTCCATACTCGTAGATGTCCGGAATTTAGAGAGAAAAAGAACCGTAAGATCGCATTTAAAGAGTTAAAGATTCGTGGGATCGATGGTTTAATCGCGATAGGCGGCGACGGCTCGATGGCCGCGGCATATAATTTAACGAAAGAGTTTGGTCTCCCGGTCAACGTTATTCCGGCAAGTATAGATAACGATATCGCCTGCACCGATTATACGATCGGTTTTGATACCGCGGTAAATACCGCATTAGAAGCGATCGATAAGATCCGCGATACCGCGACTTCGCATCGAAGGGTATTTGTGATCGAAGTTATGGGGAGGAGAAACGGCTTTATCGCGCTTGATGTTGGATTGGCCGCCGGCGCAGAAGCGATCCTGATCCCTGAAGTTAAATATGATATCGAAGATGTGGCCCACAAAATTCAGGTTGGAAGAGAGAAAGGAAAAGAGAGTTTTATTATTGTAGCAGCCGAGGGAGCGGGGGATGTAAACAAGATCACCGCGGAATTGAGCGATCTTTTGAATATAGAGGTGCGCTTAACGATTTTGGGCCATATGCAAAGGGGTGGGACCCCCAGTTCTTTTAGCCGTGAATTGGCCTGTAAGCTAGGCGCTGCAGCGGTAGAGTCGATGATCGATGGGGATCACTGCTACTTAGTCGGTGCGGCCTCGGATAGGGTAAAACTAACCCCGTTAAAAAAAGTCATGCGATCATCTAAGAGGATCGATATGGAGCAGCTGCGAGTGGCCGATATGCTGGCGAGTTAATAATAAATAGCCGCGTTGCGCATGCTGAAAATCTGGTTATCTTCGGGGACAAATCGTCCGCCTTTAACCTTTAACAGGTCCTGTGCGACAATATTATCGCCTTCAAGCCCGGGATATACTCCAAACTTGTTCTGCTTGATAAACGAAAAGATCGCATCGCCATAGCGGAGACCAAGAATTCGATCCATAGTATGAGCAATCCCGCCGCGAATCGCGTGACCACAGTTCTGGTAACGATATTCAATCCCTTTAGTATGTTTCTCGAGAATAGAAAATACGTATTCTCCAACACCACCAAGTTGCTCATTGCCAAAAGAATCGAGCTTTTTTGGCATTTCGTGGCGAGCTTTTATTAAGGCATATTTTGGATCAGCAATAACTGCATCAAGTAGTTCTTGATGTCGTTTATTGACGGCATCAGGATAGCGCTTGTCAAAGAGATGCGCGCCTTCAGAAACAACAAGTACACAATGTTTTTGATAAGCCATGGCTTTTTTAACCTGGGCAATAACATCATCCAGATTAACCTCTTCTTCAGGCAGAAGAGTGATCTCCGCACCTGCTGCAACACCAGCGTAAAGCGCAACCCAGCCAGCATGCCGGCCCATCACCTCAACTACAAAGGTTCGATTGTGGGAGCGGGCAGTTGTGCGGATGTTTTCAATAAAGTGCACAGATTCTTCAACTGCAGATTGAAAACCATAAGTTAAATCTGTACCAAACACGTCATTATCCATTGTCTTAGGTGCGCCAAACATAGGGAATGAAAATTGCTTACCCATTTTCCCTGCAGCGCCTAAGGTATCGTCTCCACCCAGCACAACTAAACAATCAAGGTTTAATTTTTTGATGTTTTCCATGGCAAGTTCTGGAGCTTTTTTTTCAAGATTAGCTTTTGAAAATAGGTTAGTGCGGGAAGACTTTAAAAGTGTTCCAGCAAGTTTGAAGTCTTGATCAATATTTTGGAGCTTAAGTGGTTGAACAATTTTGTCCATTTCGCTGCCCGGATCTCGAGTTAAAGCTTTCCAACCTTCAAGTAGGCCTATTAACTCCATTTTTTCAGCATCAGGCAGGTTTTGGTTTTCAAGGTTTATGCGTCGCATAAGACCAAGAATAACTGCGTTGTGGCCGGCACAGTCTCCGCCGCCGGTTAGGATCCCGATTCTTTTGATATTGACCTCTTTCCCTTCAAACTTGATCTTCATAGTTTAAATTTCTCCTCATAAACAACCCCCTCTTTTCTTTCTCCCCCCTATTAAGGGGGAGATGTCCCGAGCGAAGTCGAGGGACAGTGGGGGATTATCCCTTCCCAGCCGAACCGAGCACCTCTCTGTTTTTATGGATCAGCAGTTTCTTTAATTCTTCCCTGGCCGGCCCGAGATATTTGCGGGGATCGAACTCGGCTGGTTTTTCCGTAAAAACCTTTCTGATGACCGCGGTAACGACCAATCTGCCGTCGCTGTCGATATTGATCTTGCAAACAGCGGATTTAGCCGCCTGTCTTAGCTGATCCTCGGGGACCCCAACCGCGCCTTTCATGTTGCCGCCGTATTTGTTGACCATTTCAACATATTCTTGAGGAACAGATGAAGAGCCGTGCAGCACGATCGGAAAACCGGGGAGCTTCTTTTCAATCTCTTCCAGGATATCGAAGCGGAGCGGGGGGACCTTTTCACCCGGCTTAAACTTATACGCGCCGTGAGAAGTCCCGATCGAAATAGCCAAACTATCCACGCCGGTCTTGCTGACAAAATCCTGGACCTCTTCAGGCTGGGTGTAATGTGATTTTTCAGCTTTAACGTCATCTTCGATTCCGGCAAGAACACCAAGCTCGCCTTCGACCGTAACATCGTATTTATGGGCGTATTCAACGACCTGCTTGGTTAATTCTACGTTCTTTTCGTATGGATGATGAGATCCATCTATCATAACAGATGAAAATCCGGAATCCACACAGGACTTACAAAGTTCAAATGTGTCGCCATGGTCCAAGTGCAGGACAATGGGAATATTGCTCTTGAAATCCTCTCTGGCCATCTGGACCGCTCCCTGCGCCATGTATTTTAGCATTGTCTGGTTCGCATATTTTCTGGCTCCGCTGGAGACCTGGAGGATTACCGGGGAATTTGATTCGGCGCAGGCCCCGATGATTGCCTGCAGCTGCTCCATATTGTTAAAGTTATAGGCCGGGATGGCAAAGCCGCCTTTAACCGCCTGCTTGAACATTTCGCGCGTATTTACCAGACCGAGTTCTTCATAAGGTTTTTTTGACATTGATTATTTCTCCTTTTTTTCTTTTTTATCGATAACGATTTTATAGTTTAGCATAAAATGCCTGATAAAAAAAGCAGGGAACTGAAATTTTATCCCGGAGTTGTCGATAAGTTAGAGAAGGAATATGACTAAGATAAGAACACACCCCCATAACATTAGCTCTGTCCGCAGACGGGCTGTCCAGGTGATCAGGGGACGCAGACGCGCAAAAGCACTAGCGGCAATCGAACAGGATCCTTACGCGCTTCGCCTCGCGCCAGATTCCATAAGAGGAAACAGAAAGATTGTTCTGGCAGCGGTAAAAAGGGATGGATGGGTATTAAACCAGGCTTTAGATCCTCTAAAAGGAGACAAAGAAATTGTTCTGGCGGCGGTCAGAAGCGATGGAGACGCCCTGACATTCGCCGCGGAAGTTTTAAAAAGGGACAAGGAAGTTGTCCTGGCGGCAGTGCACGACAAAGGGCAGGCGTTTAAGCACGCTGACGATGTTTTGAAAAATGATCCCGCGTTTGTAAGGTCTGCTTTTGAGATAAATATCCATGCTTATAAATTCCTGCCGAATCCGGATCTCTTTAAGGCTGAATACGAAGGTATTATTCAATCCCTGAAGGAACTTGATATTGAGTTCCCGTCGCGTTTCAAAGAATTGCATGCGATAAAAGAGATTATCGAAAATCGCCTGAATCCCGATAAAATCGACGGCCGGCCCCTTGCCCTGCTTGTTTATCCCAAGAAGGACGGGGTAAATGTTTTCAAGATGAACCAGATAGCCGAGCTGATAAAGCACGGGTACCGCGTGCTCTATTTTGAAGCGCGCGAGGAAAAGGATGTCTATGGGGCGCTTAAAGAAAATACAAAAAAACAAAAGGCCAACCTTTTTGTATTGGCGGGCCACGGCGTGCAGGAAAGGACGGCGCTCGGCGCGGAAGACCCTGCTGCAAAGAAGGGCGAAAGAGAAGAGCTTTATATTGATCTATCAGATGAAGCGGAAATGATCGATCTGGGGTTGTCAAATAGTCTGGCGGGGAATTCCGTGATCGTTTTATATTCCTGTTCGACAGGGAAAGGCAGAGAAGACGGATTAAATGTTGCCAAGCTTATGAAGAAGGTATTTCCGCGTGCGACTGTATTTTCCCCAACTAAGCCAACCTACTTAATTGGATATGTTTACAACAGGAAGGGAAGAGTTGCCTTTGTGGAATACTCCTGCGGCAGGGAAAATACCTACATAGTTTAATATTTGATTAACTGTTCGAATGAATCCACTTTCAAACTCGCTCCGCCGACTAATCCTCCGTCGATATCCGGCTGAGCCATTATATCCTTAACATTGGCTGGTTTGACCGAACCGCCGTAAAGGATGCGGGTTTTATCGGCAACTTCTGCGGGCAGCATTTTTCTGATTGCGGCGTGAACTTCCTGTGCCTGTTCGGGAGTAGCAGTCTTGCCAGTGCCGATCGCCCAGACAGGTTCATAAGCAATAATGATGTTATCCCAATCTTTAATTTGAACATCTTTAATCGCGCCTTTTACCTGAGTTTCGATAATTTTCATGGTATTTCCGGATTCTCGCTGTTCAAGGGTCTCACCAACACAGATAATAGGGGAGAGCTTTTCAGCAAGTGCTTTATGGACTTTTTTGTTAACCGTTTCATCGGTCTCGCCAAAGTATTGTCTTCTTTCAGAATGGCCGATCAAGACATACTTACAGCCGACACCCCTTAACATTTTAGCTGAAGTCTCGCCGGTAAAGGCCCCTTGGTCTTCCCAGTGGATATTTTGTCCGCCTAATCCAATATTAGTCGGACAGGCAACGTCACAAACTTTGGACAAACAAGTTGTATTGGGGAATATTATAATTTGCCGGTCCGTAACATCTTTAACCAGGGGGATAAGTTTATTCGCAAAATCGACCGCCTCCATCTCAGTTTTAAACATCTTCCAGTTGCCAGCCATGATCGGTATACGCATTTTAGTCTCCTTTTATAAAAAATTAGTACTGTTCCGGTTGCGCGGGGAGGGTATAGCGGGTTGAGCGGCCGGCCCCTTCGGTTAGAACAAGCCTTTTGTCGGCCAGGATCGTAAGTTCGATGTGAGCGGTCTTGTGTGAGACGTTAAAGGCCTCGCGATATTCACGGTTGGTAATGCTGCCATGCTCCGCGATTATCGCCATTGCCCGAATCTGTCTTTTATTTAACCCTTTCCCGGACCAGGGATTGGTCAATTCTTTCTCTTCATTGTCCTTCGCCGGGCGGGAGTTGTTTCCATCGCGCACGTAACAGATCTCATCACAGCGGTAAGGCTTATCCTCACCTTCGGGAACCGTTATTACCACAATATATTTATCGGCTTTGTCTTCGACTTCAACGGTGGGAATAATTTGAGGTTCGCATCGCTTTTTCCCGATCGATTCGATCCAATCATGAAGATCGTCGCGCATTTCAACCCCGACCAGATGTTTGTTCTTGTCATCCAAACCGTAGATGATCTTGCCGCCGTCAGCGTTAGAGAAAGCGACCAGTTCGCGCGCGATATCATCTTCTGATGGGATGGTTTTTTCGAATTCTACCGACTGGCCTTCGCCTTGGTCTAAGAGGGACACAATTTCTTCCCAAGTCATGGTGGGGCTATGATAGCATATGCTATAATAGTTAGCAATGAGAAAGTGGTTTACCAATTTCCTGAACCTTATCTTTCCCCCACGCTGTGAGGTTTGTAAAAAAGGCAGCCGTGCCGCGCTTTGCCATGAATGTTTTTCTCAGATAAAATTCATGAAACCGCACCTGGGGATCTATAGCGTTTCGATCTACGAAGGGGTGATCCGCACGGCGATCCACCGTTTTAAATTTAAGAATCGTAAAAATCTTGGCGATGCGTTGGGAATGGTGCTGGTAAAATATATATCGCATACGCCGACCTTGAATATGGAAGAGATGGATATGATCGTTCCCGTTCCGCTGCACAAAAAGAGGCGCCGCAAGCGTGGTTTTAACCAGGTCGGGATACTGGCGGAAAATTTGAACCGTTATTTCGGCACCCCGGTGGTAGAGGCGGTCGAAAGGGCTCGGGATACGAAAGCGCAATTCGACCTTCCTCGAGGAGAGCGGTTCAAAAATGTCTATCGCGCCTTCAGGGTTTTCGATCAAAATGCGGTAAGAGACAAGCGGATCCTGTTGATCGATGATATTTACACGACTGGAGCGACCATTATTGAATGTTCCAAGGCATTAAAGAGTGCTGGGGCAAAAAGGGTGGAGATTTTAACCCTTTCCAGAGCAACCGATATTTGATAAAATAGCCAGTAGGAGGGGAAATCATGCAAATTAAAATTACGGGTAGAGGGACCGAAATTACACCGCCGATCAGGGATTATATCCAGGAAAAGGTGGCAAAATTAGAAACTTTTTTTAATAACACCCAAAAGATCGAAGTGGTTATTGAGGCGCACGCGATCGACGACGTGGAAAAAAGGCAGATGGCCGAGATCCGGGCGTGGCTGGCAGGGAAAAAAGTTGTTGTGGCCAGAGAGGCAGGCCGGGACGCCTATGCCGCGTTTGACCTGGTCCTCGAAGAGGCTAAGCGCCAGATAGAGAAACACAAAGAGAGGCATGTGCAGGAAAGAAGAAGAGAAGGGGCCCGGCTCAAAAGAGAACTACGCCCTTGATCTTTAAATGGCTTGGTAATTTTTTCGGCGGTTCGGACGAAACAAAACTAAAGACCTACCAGCCGATTATCGATACCATCAACGGCCTCGAGCCGGAGATGCAGAAGCTATCTGACGAAAAATTAAAAGAGCTCACCTCGTTCTTCAGGAAAAGACTGCGAAGCGGAGAAAGCTTAAACGATATCCTCCCCGAAGCGTATGCCGCGGTCAGGGAAGCATCGGTCAGGACGACCGGCCTGAGGCATTTTGATGTCCAATTGTTGGGGGGGATAATCCTTCACCAGGGTAAGATCACCGAGATGAAGACCGGCGAAGGGAAAACTCTTGCCGCCACACTGCCAATTTATCTTAATGCTTTGAGCGGAAAAGGGGCTCATGTTGTTACGGTCAATGATTATTTGGCAAAAAGAGACAGCGAGTGGATGGGGCCGATCTATCAAGCTCTCGGGTTGGAAGTCGGCGCCATTCAGCACTGGATGGACCATGAGGATAGGAAAAAAAGTTATGCCGCGGACGTCACGTACGGGACTAATAACGAGTTTGGTTTCGACTATCTGCGCGATAATATGGCTTTTTCCAAAGAGTATTGTGTCCAGAGAAAACCGCATTATGCGATTGTCGACGAAGTAGACAGTATCCTGATCGATGAGGCAAGGACCCCTTTGATCATCTCCGGTATAGTTGAAGATTCGGTGCACGGATACTTGAAAGCGGATTCGATCGCGAAGAAACTCCTAAAGGGAAGCGATTTCACAACCGATGAGAAAACCAAGAACGCGACCTTAAGCGAGATGGGGGTAAAGAAGATCGAGCGGATGCTGGGGATCGACTATCTTTTTGATGTGGCCAATATGGATATCGCCCACCAGATAAACCAGTCGCTAAAAGCGCGCTTTTGTTTTGAGCGGGATGTCGACTATGTGGTTAAAGGGGGCGAAGTACTTATCGTTGACGAGTTTACCGGCCGGCTGATGCAAGGACGCAGATACTCCGAAGGACTGCATCAGGCGATCGAGGCCAAGGAGGGGGTTGAGGTCCGCCACGAATCGCAAACTTTGGCCACGATCACCTTCCAGAATTATTTTAGATTATATGAAAAGTTAGCTGGAATGACCGGGACCGCAAAAACAGAAGAGGGCGAGTTCTGGAAAATTTACGGGCTCGAAGTTCTGGTTATCCCAACCCACAAGCCGATGGTCAGAAATGACCTGTCGGATGTGATCTATAAGAACAAGCGGGCAAAGTTCAAGGCGGTGGTCGATGAGATCGCGGCCGGTCATAAAATGAAAAGACCGATGCTGGTCGGTACGATCTCGATCGAGAACTCCGAACTTATTTCACAGATGTTAAAACGGAGAGGGATACCCCACCACGTTTTAAATGCTAAGCAGCATGAAAGAGAAGCCGAAATTGTCGCCAAAGCGGGCCAGCCGGGGACGGTAACTATTTCGACCAACATGGCGGGCCGCGGGACCGATATTGTTCTTGGGGAAGGGGTAACCGATGTTGGCGGACTTTATGTGGTCGGGACCGAAAGGCACGAAAGCAGAAGGATCGACAACCAGCTGCGCGGACGGTCCGGCCGCCAGGGTGATCCCGGTTCGACAAAATTCTTTGTCTCTTTAGAAGATGACCTGATGAAGCTTTTCGGGTCACAAAGGATTTCGGGGATGATGGACCGGTTAGGGATAGAGGAGGACACGCCGATCGAGCACAAGTTGATCAGCCGCGCGATCGAGAACGCGCAGAAAAAAGTAGAAGAATACCATTTCGGGATCCGTAAACAGGTCCTCGAATTCGACGATGTAATGAACAAACAGCGGGAGACGATCTACGGCCTCCGCCAGAGGATACTTCAAGGAAGAGAATTAAAAGAGAAGATCTATGAGATGATGGACCTGGTGATCGATGATCTAATCGGAGCTTTCTGCAGCGAAAAGATCCATCCCGATGAATGGGATTATGACGGGCTTAATAATGCGTTAAATGAGATCGTCCCGATCTTTACCAGCGATGACAGGAATAAAGAAACGATCCTTGCCAAGTTAAAGGCCGCTTACGAACAAAGAGAGAAAGAGATGGGCGAAGAGCAGATGCGCGAGCTGGAGAGGCTGGTCATGCTAAGGGTAATCGACAGCGCCTGGATCGAGCAGCTCCACAATATGGATTCGCTGAGGGAGGGGATCGGACTACGGGGAATTGGCGGAAGGGACCCTTTGGTTGAATATAAAATAGAGGGATACAGGGTGTTCCAGCAGATGATGGGCGGGGTGCGCTCGGAGATCGTAGGCATGATCTTAAAAGTCCAACTGGCAGAACAACCGGTGGAGCAGAAACCGAGGGATGTCCAGTACGGCGCCCCGGAAAAAGGTGAAAGAAAGGCTTCTCCGGTAAAAGTAGTCAAAGTCGGGAGGAACGATCCATGCCCGTGCGGATCGGGGAAGAAGTATAAAAAATGCTGCTTGACGAAATAAGATCAGAAATAAATACGTTAAAACAGAAGGGTGACGAGCTCGGATCGATCTTAAAGATTGAAAATAAGAAAAAAGAGCTCGGAAAACTCGATCAGGAGGCTTCCGACCCCAAACTTTGGGAGAATGGCGAACGCGCAAAGAAACTTCTGCAGGACAAGAAGATACTTGAGCGGGAGCTAAACAGCTTTGAAGAGCTTAAGAACGGGGTTGAGGACCTTTCTACCCTGATCGAAATGGCCAAAGATGAAGATCTAAAAGAGATGGAGATCGAACTGCAGGAGCTCAAGAAAAAAGCTTCCAAGCTCGAACTTGCCGCCCTGCTTGGCGGGCCATATGATAAAAATAACGCGATCTTATCGATCAACGCCGGCGCCGGCGGGACAGATGCGCAGGATTGGGCGCAGATCTTGCTTAGAATGTATACCCGTTGGTCGGAGGCGAGAGATTACAAGGTGGAGATGCCCGAAGTATCCTACGGTGACGAAGCGGGATTAAAGAGTGTAACCTTGATGATTTCCGGTCCTTACGCTTTTGGCTATTTAAAAAATGAGAGCGGGATCCATCGGCTGGTCAGGATCTCCCCATTTTCATCCGAAGGGAAGCGGCACACATCATTTACTGCGGTTGAGGTGATCCCCGAAATAACCGAAGATGTTGATGTTGATATTGATCCAAGCGATTTGCGGATCGATACCTATCGAGCTTCAGGGCCCGGCGGGCAGCATGTGAATAAAACCGATTCAGCGATACGAATAACCCATATTCCGACCGGTATCGTCGCGCAGAGCCAATCTGACCGCTCCCAGCATCTAAATCGTGATTCGGCAATGCGGATATTGAAAGCGCGTTTATACGAGATGATGTTAGAACAGCGGAAGGAGAAGATCGAAGAACTCCGCGGGGAGAAGAAAAAGATCGAGTGGGGGAGCCAGATCCGCTCTTATGTCTTCCATCCCTATACAATGGTAAAAGATCACCGTTATGGTGTCGATGTCGGCAATGTACAAAGAGTGATCGATGGCGATCTGGACGAGTTCATCGAGGCTGCATTAAGGAGGGGCAAGTAAGATGTTAAGAAATACTGGAAAAGGATTATTGATCTTTATCCTAACGATCGGAGTTTTGCTGGGAGCTTTTCTCGGTTACGCCCGCTATTTTGGAGAGTTGCAGGATCGAACCGTTGAACTCTGTGTCGATCTTAACGATCTAAAAAAGATGGCCGCCTACGAAGGGAGGGCGCTAGGACCGATCCTTGACCAGGTCCAAGAAAGAGGGATCAGCTCGATCGCAGTTTTTGAAGAGACACTGCCGGATGCCAATTCTCTTGGTGAGATCTATTATGCCAGCGGTCCGGGAGTGATGCGGGTTAAATTAAATCCGCTTTACTGCCAACTGGGAAAGAAAGGGTTGATCGATAATCAGCGCACTTATATCTATGCCCCTTTGGATGAAGCGAGAAAACGGATCAATGACCAATTAAAACTCATTCTCGGGTATAACAATGTGAATTATTTTAAGGGTAATATCCTGGAAGCGAACGAATATGAAGAAGAGATTAGGGATATCGGTCTCGGTATTTCCGGCTTACAGAAAAAATTCCTTTACAAGAAAGGATTCCGCATCATTCCGAGAGTGTGGAATGACCCTCGCTATAATAACCGGAATATCAGGCAAAAGCTCGCCGCGCTTAAAGAATTCGACACGATAATTTTCGACGGAGAAGAGATCCTCGGCTATCCGGACCATCTGAAAATTACCGCGGACGCATTAAGAGAGAACAAGGTCCGATACGGATATATTGAGATCGTCAAACAAGATGGAGATAGGGCGCTAAAAAAAATGATGGATAGAGAGGTCCTCCGGGTCCACAGCGTTCCCAAGGAGGAGCTAAAGAAGCTAAAGCGTGCGGCGGTCATCAAACGATTCGTCCGTGCCGCGAGAGAAAGAAAGGTCCGATTGATTTATCTAAGGCCTTTTTTACCTCCGCAAGTCGAGGCTTATCCGGTCGCTTATAACCTCGATTATTTTTCGATGTTAAAATCGGAACTTGAAAGAGCCGGGTTTGTTCTCGGAAAAGCAGAGCTTACCAGTCAGTTCAGGGTAGCTGGCTGGCAAATCGTTGTCCTCGGCGCCGCGATCGTTGTTGGCGCACTGTTTTTAGTTAACTATTTTATAACTGTCCATATTCTATTGATGCTGCTGGCCGTTGCGCTCGCGATCTGCGGAATGGTCGTGTTAGGCGGAGCGGGATACGTGACCCTGGTCCAAAAATCACTTGCCTTGCTGGCTGCGATAACTTTTCCAAGTTTAGCGGTGGTTTCAAACTTTGATTTTGTTAAAAAACCGGAATTTTCGGTATGGAAGGCGGTCTTAATGATCATCAATATCCTGGCCGAGACCTTGATCGGTGTTTTTCTCCTGATCGGCGTTCTCGCGGATTACAGGTTCACTCTTGGCGTAGAAACCTTTACTGGAGTAAAGATCGCGCTGCTACTGCCGATCATGATCGTTGCCGCGTATTTTATCTTAAAACAGGGGAAGGGGAACCTTAAAGAGCGGATCCGTTCATTCCTCGATATCGACGTTAAAATGGCGGCGCTGCTTGGCGGATTGTTTGCAGCGGGAGCTCTCCTGGTTTTTGTCGCCCGCTCCGGTAATTTTGTCCTCCCGGTGCCTGGATTTGAAAAATCTTTCCGTGATCTTTTGGAAACGATCCTTTTTATCAGGCCGAGGACGAAGGAATTCATGGTTGGCTGGCCATTCCTGTTCCTGGCAGCGACGATGCTCATGAGAGGGAAAACAAAATGGCTATGGGTAGTTGCGGCGATCGGAACGATCGCGCCGATCTCGGTGATCAATACATTTTCGCATATCCACACCCCGATCATCGTTTCGATGATCCGGACTATAAATGGGTTAGCGCTCGGAATTCTATTTGGCTCGATCGTTGCCTTTATAGCAAATAAAGTTATTAAAAAATGAAGATCCTGATCTCCGGCTACTACGGATTCGGCAATTGCGGTGACGAGGCGGTGCTGCGGGCGATCAGGCGGGGGTTTAAGGATCACGAACTCACCGTCATCGAGAAAAAAATCCGCTATTCATTCTTTAAGATTGTCCGTGAAATACTGCGCAGCGATCTCTTCTTAAGCGGAGGGGGGACCCTTTTCCAAAACAAGACCAGTAACCGGAGCTTCTACTATTATTTGGGTCTTATTCTGCTGGCAAAACTGCTCCGCCGCAGGGTGATGATTATTGCTCAAGGGTTCGGACCCTTAAAAGGGAGGATAAATCGCCTTCTGGCAAAGCTTATTCTTGACCGGGTAAATATCATCACCCTAAGGGACAACGATTCATTCCGTGAGATACAAAAACTGGGAGTTAAGCGTCCAGATATCGAAGTAACCGCCGATCCAACATTCATTTTGAATCTCCCAGACCCTGAGATAGGGAAAACTATTTTAACGCTTGAAGGAGTTAAACTCGGTGAAAAACCTCTGCTGGGAATCGCAGTCCGCACTCTCCCGAAAGAATTCTCAGTTAGATTTGTTGAAATCATAGATTATCTTTCAGAAAAATATAATTATACGCCGGTACTGGTCCCTTTCCAGGCCCCGGAAGATATGGGGCAATCAAACCGGATAATATCCAATTTAAGAGAGGGGTCACATATTATCTTCAGAAACTGTATGCCGTCGGAGATGCTGTCGATCTTCTCTCAATTTGACCTGGTGATCGGCATGCGTCTCCATTCCCTGATCTTTGCCGCATTGAACATTACTCCTATGCTCGGCATCTCTTATGACCCGAAGGTTGAGGCCTTTATGAAAGAGATCGAACAGCCATATGTAGACATTAATCATCCAGCAGGGATGAAAGCGGCACTTGAAGCTATAATAAAAAATAGGGAAAGTATTAAACAAAAATTAGCCGTCAAGAAAAAAGAGCTTCAGGAAAAGGCTCAAAAGAATTTTTCTGTGGTTGAAGGGATTGAATGAGTATAGTTGATTTTGCGGGAATTGAAGTAGACAATATAACACTGGAAGGCGCTGTTTCCAAAGTGAAGGAATTTGTTGCCTCAGGGAAGCCGCATCTAATCGTCACCCCCAATCCGGAGATAATCGTCGCTTCCCAGAAATATCCGGAATTAAAAGAGATTATCAATTCGGCCGACCTTCGCGTGCCGGACGGGATAAGTATGGTTGTTGTCTCGCGCATGCTTAAAAACCCGCTCAAAGAGCGTGTTTCAGGGATCGACCTAATGCTTCAAATATGTAAAGAGACAAATTTTAAAATATATCTTTTGGGAGGAGAGCCGGGGGTTGCTGTTGAGGCGGCTGGAAAATTAACCAAAAAATGTCCGGGACTTAATGTAGTGGGAAATACGGATGGGTACTTTATCGATGACCAAAAGGTTATCAAAGGGATCAGGGATACAAAACCGGATATCTTATTCGTCGGATTAGGGGCAGGGAGGCAAGAAAGGTGGATCAAAAAGCATTTGCAAGGGCTAAATGTTCCAGTCTGCATGGTGATCGGTGGAAGCCTGGATGTGATCTCCGGACGTAAAAAACGGGCTCCAAAGTGGACGCGGAAACTATATATAGAATGGCTTTATCGATTAGTTAGTGAGCCTAAGAGGTGGAAAAGACAGTTGGCTCTCCCTAAATTTTTATACTTAACATTATTTAAAAAAGTGGTATAATTCATTTATTATGGTAAATAAAATCGAAGATATTAAGGTTTTATTAAATATTGAACTTCCTGGGATCAAACTGTTCAAGAAGGGGAAAGTAAGAAATGTCTTTGACCTTGGAGATAAGCTGCTCCTGGTCGCCTCGGATCGAATTTCAGCTTACGATTCGGTAATGCCGAACGGAATTCCAGACAAAGGGAAGATCTTAACCCAAATATCTGCTTTCTGGTTTGACCTGACCAAGGATATTATCGACAACCATCTGATCTCTGCAGATGTTTACAAATTCCCGGCAGGTATAAATATTAACGATGACATTAGAAAGGTCCTGGATAAGCGGACCATGCTGGCCAAAAAAACCGATTCGATCGATATCGAATGTGTTGCTCGCGGATATCTATCCGGTTCCGCCTGGAAAGAGTACCAGGAATCGGGTTCGGTCTGCGGAATAAAACTTCCTGCCGGGTTAAAAGAATCGGATAAACTACCGGAGCCGATATTTACCCCGGCCACTAAGGCCGCCTCCGGCCACGATGAAAATATCTCCGAAAAGAAGATGATGGATATTATCGGGGCCGAGGACGGGACGATTTTGAGAGATACTACACTGAATATCTACAATAAGGCGCGCGATTATGCTGATACTAAGGGGATTATTATTGCCGATACCAAGTTCGAATTTGGTAAATCGGACGGCAAGATCATCCTGATCGACGAAATATTGACTCCAGATTCTTCACGGTTTTGGCCTAAAGATGGTTATAATCCGGGAGGCCCACAGCCAAGCTTTGATAAACAGTTCGTCCGCGATTATCTGGTTTCGATCAAATGGAATAAGGAGCCGCCGGCTCCAAGATTATCTGAGGAGGTGGTAGAAAAGACCCACGCTTTGTACATGGATGCTTATAAAAAAATAACAGGTAAGGAGAAATTATAATGGATATAGTAAAATCATTCACCGACGCATTTAATATTTATATCAAGAACTTTGTGGTTATTATCTTAGCCACCCTGGTGGCCATGATCCTTAGCGCGGTTACCTTTGGGATATTAGCTATGCCGCTTTTTGTCGGCGTAATGATGCTCTTTGTTAAAGCCAAAAAGGGAGAGCCGGTCGAGTTTATGAGCATTTTTTCTCCGATAAAACGCTTTTTTGCCCTATTTTTCAGCTCAATCTGGATATCAATATTAGTTTTGGTCGGCTTGGTCCTTTTGATCGTCCCCGGATTTATCTGGGCGAGCTGGTGGATGTTCACTGCGTTGTTCATCTTTGATAAAGGGATGGGAATCGGCGCCGGGATGGCCGCTAGTAAAGTGATGGTCAGGAAAAACAATCTCTGGTTACATCTGCTTCTTATAATCCTTGCTGGAGTGGTTGGGAACCTCGGCTATTATGTCTTTAGAATTGGGTATCTATTTACCTGTCCGATAGCCATGGGAGCGATCGCCTGCGCTTATGTTGACGAATCGAAATAATACAAAAAAGATAAAGATCGGAAAGCTTGAGATCGGCGGTGGTAATCCCATCGCCGTTCAATCCATGACCAAGACCAATACCGCAGATATCGACGCTACGGTCAAGCAGATCAGCGAACTGGAAAAGGCGGGGTGCCAGATCGTCCGCTGCGCGGTGCCGGATAAAGAGGCGGCCGAAGCTTTAAAAGAAATTAAGAAACAGATCAACCTTCCATTAGTTGCTGATATTCACTTCAACCATACTTATGCCTTAATGGCGGCTGAGGCCGGAGTCGATAAGCTGAGGATCAATCCCGGAAATATCGGCGATAAAGAAAAGGTAAAGGCGGTAGTTGACGCCGCCAAGGCGCATAAAATCCCGATCCGGATCGGAGTAAATTCCGGTTCGCTGGAAAAGAGGATCCGGCAGCGATATCAAGGCCATGTCACCGCGGAGGGGCTGGTAAAAAGCGCTTTGAACAATATTGAGATGCTTGAGGAGCTCGATTTTACCGATATTGTCCTCTCTTTAAAGGCGAGCAGCGTGCCAATGACGATCAAAGCCTACCAGATGATCTCAAAAAAAGTTAGTTACCCGTTACATGTCGGAATTACCGAAGCGGGGATCACCAAGGTCGGTTCGATCCGCTCTGCCGCGGGGATCGGTGCGATCCTCTCGATGGGGATAGGGGATACAATTCGTGTATCCCTTACCGATAATCCTTTAGAAGAGGTCCGGATCGCTTATGAGATATTAAAATCGATGGAGCTAACCTACCATGGAGTAACGATCATCTCCTGTCCGACCTGCGGGCGGTCAGATATAGACATTATTCCGATTGCCCGTGAAATAGAGAAGAGAACAGCCAGGATCAAACAACCCTTGACCGTCGCGATCATGGGGTGTGAGGTTAATGGGCCGGGCGAAGCGGCCGATGCGGACGTTGGATTGGCTGGTGGAAGAGGGGTAGGATTGATCTTTCGTGAAGGCCAGGTTGTTCGCAAAGTTCCAGAAAGCGAAATGATCGATGCTCTGATGGATGAGATCGAGAGCATGGCAATTAATTAATGTGGGGACAGCCCTTGTGGTTGTCCGCAGATAGCTGGAGGAAAAAAGATGATCAACCGATACACGCTGCCGAAGATGAGAGAAATATGGTCTGAAGAGCATAAATTCAAGACCTGGCTTGAAGTTGAAATTGCTGCCTGCGAAGCGTGGACGAAATTGGGTAAAATACCTCAACCCTCGCTTAAAAAAATAAAAAGTAAAGCCAATTTTTCCGTTAGACGGATCGATGAGATCGAGCGGAAGGTTGATCATGATGTCATTGCTTTCCTGACCAATGTTGCCGAGAATGTAGGCCCCGACAGCCGTTTTATCCATATGGGATTGACCTCTTCTGATATTGTCGATACATCGCTTGCACTGGTTATGCGCGATGCCGCTGATATTATCATTAAAGATATCGAGAATTTTATAAAGATCCTCAAGAAAATGGCCAAAAAGTACCAGGATTCGGTGATGATGGGCCGTTCTCACGGGGTCCATGCCGAACCGATGACTATGGGATTAAAGTTTGCCCTCTGGATGAAAGAGATGGAGCGTAACCTCGAACGGATGTTCCGGGCGAGAGCCGCGATCAATGTCGGGCAATTTTCCGGCGCGGTCGGGACCTATTCTAATGTTGATCCGAAGGTTGAACAATATGCCTGTAAAAAACTCGGCCTAATTTCATCGCCAATATCTTCGCAAGTATTACAACGGGACCGCCACGCCGAATATATGACCGCGCTGGCGATCGTTGCCGCGACCCTGGAAAAGATCGCCCTCGAGGTCCGCGGCTTGCAAAAGACTGAGATCGGGGAGGTTGAAGAGCCGTTTAAGAAAGGGCAAAAGGGTTCTTCGGCGATGCCGCATAAGAAAAATCCGATCACCTGTGAAAGGATCTGTGGATTAGCCAGGGTAGTGCGCGGAAATTCGATGGTTGCATTAGAAAATGTCGCTCTCTGGCACGAAAGAGACATCAGCCATTCATCTACTGAAAGGATTACTGTTCCCGACAGCACTATTTTAGTCGATTACATGCTGCAAAAGATGTCTTATATTGTCGATAATTTAGTCGTTTTTCCTAACAAAATGAAGGAAAATATCGAAAAATCACAAGGATTAACCTTTTCACAAAGATTATTGTTGACATTAATCGATAAAGGATTAACCCGTGAAAAGGCTTATCAGATTGTTCAGGCGGCAGCGATGAAGGCGAGGACATCGGGCAAGCATTTAAAGGGGTTGATCATCGAAGATAAACAGGCGCGCAAACAGCTCTCTGAAAAAGAGATCGAGAAAGTTTTTGACATCAGGTATTACCTAAGGAACATTGAGACGATATTTAAGAGATTAGGGTTATCCTAGAAAATCTTGACAAAACACTCTGAAGTGCTACAATTTGTTCAGGTTAAGGAGTTTATAACAGGGGGGTAAAAAGCATGAAAAAATTTCTTGGGACGATTATTTTAGTTTTGTTTTTTGTTCCGGTGGTAAATGGAGATCTTCCCCTTCCGACCAGAAAAATTGAGGTGGTTCCCTCCAGGAAGATCGAAAATATCCCGGATAGAAAGGTTTTTAAGGATGTTAGAGTAAAATATCCTGCGAAGATCATGGTAGGGAACTCGATTGTAACTCCGCCTTATGCTGCGGCTTGGGCATATTTGGGCGTAGGAACGGAACAGAGAGGTAATTCCACGCTGAACTATGATTTGAATACTGGAACGGCTTCGTTAAGGGCGCAGGGGGATAATGTTGATCCGCCAAGCGATCTGGCAAGATTTTTGGTTAGAACCGGGGACGTAAACACATCTGTCAGCAGTAAATACAAAGCATCTATAAAATATAGCGTTTCCGCGTTAGATCAATCAGTTGATGTGCCCAGCACTTTATGGGTTTCACTTGATATCCGGAGAACCTCGGATAACCAATCTGTTCTTTTACACTATCCTGCCATACCGGAAGGGAAAATTATCAGGTACTTTGATATTACGAAGACAGGGCCTGATCAAAAAGTAGTTATAACGAATGTAGCATTGCCGGCAGGCCAATACTATGCGGTAGCAGGTTTCGATGTCCGCACTTGTAGTTCGCCAAATAGTTGGGCGGAATTAACAGGCACTATTTTAGAGGTGAAGCTCGAACCTTATGAAGATGTTATTGTAAAATAACCGCTTCTTTTTATGAAACCTAAGCTGTTATTTATAACGGTTCTAATTGTTTTCTTTGCTGCGAATATTTTATCTGCTGATGATGCGAAAGATCTGACCACGATAAAAATAATTGAAAAAGAAACCAGACTGGAAAAAGCAACAGGACCGGTTATCATAAAAAGAGAAATTATCGTAACGACTTCCACATCAACCACTATAGCTTCTACTACAACTTCGACGACTACGACCGGGATTAGATAACGTAAAATAAGGTGTGCAAAATGACAGGAAAGAAAAAGCCATCGCAAGCCTCAAAACTGGTAAAATCATTACCAGGGATTAAAAATAAAGGAGGCAATACGATGGCAAAGACAACTGTATC
>JAYEOW010000023.1:0-15413 GCA_034723395.1 Candidatus Margulisiibacteriota bacterium | reverse complement strand
TACCAAACTTATCAGTCAAAACGTAGAAGCGGTACCCGAAGATCAAAAACCAAGGAGGTGATTTCGGTTAGGTCTTAGTTGATTTAACGATAACCATTTCGGTTAGGTTTTTATATGATTTGACACGCCCATTTCCCAATGAAAGATCCAGCACAGCAACCGTCTCATTAAGCGAACCGATTGACATATTAATAAAACGTTTAAAATCCTTATCCGAACCTCGATCGGAGCCTTCCGCAAGGTTCAATGCAATTGAGGTTGCTGCCCTTCTCAATTGGTTAATCATTCCAAATTGTTCTTCTTTAGGAAACTGAGAGGAAATAGAATATATATTCTTAATATATTTTTTTATATCCGCATAAACTGGGAATTTTAGGAATCTGAAAGTCATTACTAATCTCCAATCAATATCTACATATGATAATTATATCATTAGTTGTAGGCCCGAAGGGCCGTGTTGGCAGTTGTAGAGCCGATGAAATCGGCTCGTGTTGTTAGTTAAATAAGCGGGCGATGGGATTCGAACCCACGACCCTCTGCTTGGGAAGCAGACATTCTACCGCTGAACTACGCCCGCTTAGACCTCAATTATAGCAATAATTTCGATTTTCTGCTAGAATATAATATAATATGTCGATCCAAGAGAAGTGCAGGATCCTCGATCATCAAAATGTCGCCCCTAACCATTTCAAGTTAATTATTTCTTCCTCCTATATCTCATCCCACGCCGAACCGGGCCAATTTGTTAACGTCAGAGTTAGTGATGGTTACGATCCATTGCTTCGAAGACCACTCTCCATTCATAGCGCGTCGAAGAAACATAAACGATTCGAACTCCTTTATGAAGTAGTCGGCAAAGGAACAGAACTCCTCTCCAAATATAGTGTCGGATCAGAGCTCGACATTCTCGGTCCGCTCGGAAAAGGATTTAAGATCGATCAAAAGAAAGAGATCGCAATTTTAGTCGGCGGAGGAATGGGAGTAGCTCCGCTCCTTACACTCGCGGAGCAAATGTCAAATGACAAATTAAAAATGACAAATAAATTATTTATTTTAATTGGGGCAAAAAACAGGGATAGAGTTCTTTGCGAAAAAGAATTTAAACTGGTTGCCGATCAAGTTCTAGTCTCAACCGACAACGGCAGCTATGGAGAGAAAGGTCTTGTTTCAGATCAATTATTAAAACTCCTTAATTCGTCATTCGGTCATTCGGAATTCGGCATTGTCTCCATATACGCTTGCGGACCAAAACCGATGTTAAAAGCGATCACTGATATAGCATTCCAAAATAAGATCGACTGCCAGGTCTCGATGGAGCAAAAAATGGCCTGCGGGATTGGCACTTGCTTGGGATGCGTAATTAAAACCAAATCCGGGTACCAGAAAGTATGCAGCGACGGCCCGGTATTTAAAGGAAACGATATAATATGGCAGGATTAGCGAACGAAATAGCGGGGATAAAAATAAAGAATCCGGTGATGGTGGCTTCGGGGACGTTTGGTTATGGCGAAGAAGCGGCTAAGTATATCGATCTCGATAAACTAGGCGCGATCATCACTAAAACGATAACTTTAAAAGAGCGCGAAGGTAATCCGCCGCCGAGGGTTATCGAAACCGCTTCGGGGATGCTAAATTCGATCGGCCTGCAGAATAAAGGGGTAGAAGATTTTATCAAAAACCGCCTCCCCTTCCTGAAACAATTTAAAACCCCGGTGATCGCCAATATCGCCGGTGAATCGGCCAATGATTATGCGGAGCTCGCGAAAATATTAAACAAACAGCCGCAGGTAAAAGGGATCGAGATCAATATCTCCTGCCCTAATGTCAGTCAAGGGGGGATGTTCTTCTGCTTCGATCCCAAAGCTACCGCAGCATTGGTTAAAGCGGTCCGTAAAGAGACCAGCCTGCCGCTGATCGTAAAACTTTCGCCGAATATTACCGACATAACACTAATCGCGAAAGAGGCGGAGAATGCCGGAGCAGATGCGGTCTCTTTAATTAATACACTCTGGGGAATGGCGATCGATGTTGAGACTAAAAAATCCAAATTAGGAATGCCGACCGGCGGGCTTTCGGGCCCGGCCATTAAACCGGTTGCCCTTAGAATGGTCTGGCAGGTTGCTCAAGCAGTTAAGATCCCGATCATCGGTATCGGTGGAATAGCAACCGGCCAAGATGCGATCGAGTTTTTCCTCGCGGGAGCTTCTGCGATCCAGGTTGGCACCGCCAACTTTGTCGATACGCAAGCGCCGGTAAGGATAATTGGAGAGATCAAAAATTATTTATCCAACAAAAAAGTGCCGCACTACAAAGAATTGATCGGAAAATTCATTTCTTCTCTTTAAAAAGTTTCCCCTGCTCTTCGAGCCTTTTCGCCGCCGCCTGGACAAAACTGGCAAAGATCGGATGCGGCCGTGTGGGACGCGATTTGAATTCAGGATGGTACTGTGTCGCTAAAAACCAGGGATGTTCGGGAAGCTCTATCACTTCAACCAGGTCCAGTTTTTGATAAATCCCCGAGAATACCATCCCCTCTTTTTCCAGCGTATCCCTGAACCCGTTATTCAATTCGTAACGGTGGCGGTGGCGCTCGGCTACTTCATCTTTTTCATAAATTTTAGAGAGCTTGGTCCCTTTCTTGATCTTGCAAGGATACGCCCCCAACCGCATCGTCCCCCCCTTATCAGTTACCCCCTGCTGTTCGGTCATTAAGTCGATCACCGGATACTTTGTCCCCGGATCAAATTCGGATGAGTTAGCTCCTTTCAGCTTACAAACATTCCGGGCAAACTCGATCACCGCGCACTGCATCCCGAGACATAATCCGAGAAACGGGATATTACGCTCCCGGACATACCTGATTGCTTTGATCTTTCCTTCTACCCCTCTGGCGCCAAATCCTCCAGGGACTACGATCCCATGCACATCTCGAAAGAGTGGTTCGATATCTTCTTCTTCCTCAAGCTTGTCCGCATTGATCCAGACAAAATTAATTTTCGCCCGGTTTGCAATCCCGCCATGCTTCAATGATTCGACGATGCTGATATACGAATCTTCTAAGGCGGTATATTTACCGACGATAGCAACGGTCACGTTCTTCTCAAGCTTGTTCATCTCATCAACCATCTTTTCCCAATCTTCCAAATCGCTCTTCTTAGCCGGAATCCCCAGATATTGCAGGACAATATCGTCCAGTTTTTCCCTTTCGAGCGCCAATGGGACTTCATACAATAATTTTACATCCGCCAGACCGATAACCGCTTCGCTGGACACGTCACAGAAAAGAGATATCTTATCGTTCAATTCTGGAGCAAGTGGCTCTCTTGACCGACAGATAATAATCTCCGGCTGGATCCCGATCTCGCGCAGTTTCATTACACTATGCTGGGTCGGCTTGGTCTTATATTCGTGGGTAGTTTCCAGGTATGGGATCAATGTTACGTGAATATTAACACAATTATCCCTTCCGACCTCTTTTTTGAACTGGCGGATCGCTTCTAAGAACGGAAGCCCCTCGATATCGCCTACAGTGCCGCCGATCTCACAGATAACCACATCAAACTCAGAATCTTTTGCGACCGCGCGGATCCGGCCCTTGATCTCGTTGGTAATATGGGGGACTACTTGAACGGTACCTCCTAGATAATCCCCCCTTCTCTCCCGGGTAATTACCTCCCAATAGACCATCCCAGTGGTAACGTTATTTACCCGCTCAAGGTTTACATCGATAAATCTTTCATAGTGGCCGAGATCCAGATCGGTCTCTGCGCCATCTTCGGTGACAAAAACCTCCCCATGCTGGTACGGGTTCATCGTTCCCGGGTCTACATTGATATATGGATCGAGTTTTTGAATACTAACTTTAAGCCCTTTAGCTTTTAGCAGTCTTCCCAGCGAAGCTGCGGTAATCCCCTTCCCTAAAGAACTAACTACGCCGCCGGTTATAAAAATATATTTAGCCATGCTTATCCCGCGTAAAGGCTCTTCGTCGAGAAATTGGGGTCGCTCGTAATATGCACTCCCAGCCGCCGCAGGCCCGCCTCATCTCCGGGCGTCGGTATATGCGTAAGATGCACCTCACAGCCTTGCATCTCCTTTAATTTTTCCATCGCGAGCTGCGCGGTCGGGTTTGTTGTAGCGCTCATCGCCAGAGCAATTAACGTTTCACCCAAATCCAGACTAACCGCTTTCATATTTAAAACATTCCGCTTAAGATTGCTGACCGATTTAATAATGCCGGGCGATAACAAATGAAGCTTATCCGGGATCCCGGCTAAATGTTTGATCGCATTTAGAACTAAACTGGATGACGCATGCATCAACGGAAAGTTCTTGCCCGTGATAATCGTACCGTCTTTTACCTCAATTGCAGATCCGCAAAAGAATCCCTCGTTCCCCTTCTTCTTTTTTTCGCAATCTTCCGCCGCCTTCCGCGCCGCGCCTACCACTTTCCGGTCTTCCGGCCTGGCCCCGATCTCGTCCAGGATCAATTCGATCCGCTCCACCGTATCCTTATCGGTAAATCCCAGCATGTATTCGCAGGCATACTTAAAATAGCGGCGGATTATCTCCTGCCGCGCCGCATCCTGCACAACCGGGTCGTCAATAATGCCAAAGCCGGCCTTATTTACCCCCATATCGGTCGGGGATTTATAGACCGACTCCGCGCCGGTAATTCTCTCCAAGATCCGCCTGAGCAACGGAAACGCTTCAACATCGCGGTTGTAATTAATTGCCTTTTCGTTGTAGGCATCAAGGTGGAAGGGATCGATCATATTAAAGTCTTTAATATCCGCCGTGGCCGCCTCATAGGCGATATTCACCGGATGCTTCAATGGAATATTCCAGATCGGAAAGGTCTCAAACTTGGCGTAGCCGCTTTTGATCCCGTTCTTATGGTCGTGATAAAGCTGCGAAAGACAAGTAGCTAATTTGCCGCTCCCCGGCCCCGGCCCGGCAACCACCACCAGCGGCTTTTTAGTTTTTACGTAATCGTTTACCCCATACCCCTCATCACTGACGATCAGATCGATATCGGCCGGATACCCTTTGGTAAAATAATGGGTGCAAACCTTTACATTCCTGCGTTCTAATTTGTTCTTAAATATTTTAGCTGCCAGCTGGTTGGCAAACCGGGTAATTACCACCGCCCGGATATCAACTCCCCATTCCCGCAGGTCATCGATCATCTTCAGGGCCGCCGCATCATAAGTAATTCCAAAATCGGCCCGCAGTTTTTTTCTTTCAATATCTCCGGCATAAATACAAAGGATGACTTCGGCCTTATCCTTTAGCTTCTGGAGCAGGCGCATTTTAATATTCGGGTCAAATCCCGGAAGCACCCTTGAGGCATGATAATCAAAGACAAGTTTCCCGCCAAACTCAAGATAAAGTTTATTGCCAAACTTTTCTACTCTTTCGATAATCGAGTCGGTCTGCTCTTTCAGATATTTGTCACTATCAAAACCAATTTTAGTGTTCATAGAACTTCATCTACCCTCCCACAGACTCCTCTCCGAAATCACCGATCGATTTAACGATCTTTACGCGGGTTATTCTCCGGCGATGGATCCTTTCTACGCTAAAGATAATATTTTCGTATTTGGCAGAAGCCCCCACCGATGGAGAACGCCCCAACAATCCAAAGACAAATCCGCCGATCGTATCGACATCTTTTTCGGGCAGGTTCAACTTTAATTCATCGTTAAGGTCTTTTATCGCCATCCGGCCGACGACCAAGTAATTATTATTATCGATCTTTTCGAGCATCTTTTCGTCGCGCTCGAATTCATCATGGATCTCGCCGACAATCTCTTCGACCAGGTCCTCCAGGGTCACTAATCCGGAGGTCATCCCATATTCATCAACGATCACCGCCAGATGGGTGCGCGCCGCCTGCATTTCGTGCATCAGTTCAGGCACTTTTTTCGTTTCTGGAATAAAGATCGCCGTTCTTAGCATTTCCCTTATCTTCACATCTTTACCCTGCTTTAAAATATCTTTGGCGTAAACTATCCCCACTATATTGTCCAGGTTCCCTTCGTAGATCGGGATCCTCGAATGCCCGCTGTCAACGATAACATTAATCAACCCGCCGATCGATTGGTCGGCCTGGCAGGCTGAAATATCGGGACGAGGGGTCATGACCTCCCTAACGATCGTATCACCAAACTCAAAGATCGATGTGATCATTTCCCGCTCCTCTTCTTCGATCACCCCTTCTTTTTCTCCCGCCGCCAGGATCAGCTTGATCTCTTCTTCAGAGATAAACGGCCCTTTCTCCGGAGCTTTGCCGCCAAAAAGCAAGATGAACGGCCGGCTGATAATACTGAATATAAAGGCAAATGGCTTTAAAATAATGCTCAGCCCAAAGATCAGCGGCGCAACCAGGAGCGCAAATTTTTCCGCCCTTCGGATAGCAATGGTTTTTGGGATAATCTCTCCGAAAGTCAGGATTAATAATGTCATGATCCCGGTTGCCGCCCCAACTGCCAGCCCCATATTCCATCCATTTTCCTCAAACATCCTGATAATGATCGAGGTCGCCAGCACCGAGGCCGCTATATTTACCAGGTTATTTCCAATCAGTATAGTAGCCAAAAAGTCGGACGAATTCTCTTTTAATAGACTGACCAGTTTTGCTCCGCGGAGTTTCTGCTCAACCATCCTCCCCACTTTTATCCTTGAGAGGCTGGTAAAGGCGGTCTCCGAAGCCGAGAAAAGGGCCGATAGAATAAATAACACAATTAATAACATGGAAATAACCTCGCTCCAAAAATCATTAGTCCGATCAATACCGCGCCGGACGCCGACAGCAAAACCGCCCCCGCGGCAACATTTTTCGCCAGCTCCGCCTCTTTTCTCCGTTCCGGAGAAAGGATGTTCACCATTTCTTCAACACTCGTGTTGAACATTTCCGCGACGATCACCCCAAAGATCGCCAGGATCAGGATCGACAGCTCGTAAAGGCTTACATTTATGTATACACCGAAAGCGAGCACCAGCAAACCGACGCAAAAGTGGATCCAGAGATTACGCTGGGTCTTCCAGGCATGCTCGGCCCCTGCTCTCGCGAACCTAAAGGCCTTGATAAATTTTTTCGGCATCGCTCATCCTTTTCCCATGGCCGTAACCCAACAAATGCAGGACGCCATGGACAACCAATCTTTTCAACTCGCTCTTATAACTCACCCCGTAACTCTTTGCGTTTCTTTTTGTCGTCCCGGCCGAGATCGCGATATCCCCCAGGATCCCATCTTCCCCCATCGGAAAGGCGAGCACATCAGTTGCTTTATCTTTTTTCCTAAATTGCTTATTCAGCTTCCGTATCTCTTTATCATCAATTAGGACAATGTTAATTCTACCTTTAACTCGTTCTCTTTTCAAAATCTTTTTTACTAAACTATCAAACATCTATACTATTGTGATATCCGAACCAAGTTTATTGAATTTTTCGGCAATATTCTCATAACCGCGCTCAACATGGTGGTCCCGGTCTTCGATCATCGTCTCCCCATCCGCCCTTAACCCGGCAAGAATTAGCGCCGCTCCCGCCCGCAGGTCGGAAACCTTGACCGGCGCGCTGGAAAGATCGTTCACCCCATTAATAATCGCGCTTTGGCCTTCGAGCTTTATATCGGCCCCCATCCTTTTTAACTCGTGCATATGCATAAAACGATTTTCAAAAACGGTCTCGGTAACAACCGAGGTCCCTTTCGCCATACAGAGGAGCGACGAAAATTGCGGCTGCATATCGGTCGGAAAACCGGGATACGGCATCGTCTTTATATCCGCCGCCTTGATCCCGTTCCTGGCGATTACCCTAACCTCATTCCCCTTTACCTTTATCTCCACTCCGATCTCTTTTAATTTCCCAAAAGTTGCCTCAAGATGTTCGGGGATAATATCTTTTACCAGGACATCTCCCCTTGTTATCGCCGCGGCGACCATAAACGTCCCCGCCTCGATCCGGTCGGCAATGATCGAGTATTCGACCGGCTTTAATTTTGTTATCCCTTTGATTTTGATCTCCTCAGTTCCAACCCCGGTAATATCCGCCCCCGCCCTGTTTAAGAATTCAGCCAGGTCGGCGATCTCCGGCTCCCGGGCGGCGTTTTCGATGATCGTTGTCCCTTCAGCCTGAGTAGCCGCCATCATGATCGCTTCGGTCGCCCCGACCGACGGAAAATCGAGATAGACCCGGCTCCCTTTAAGCTCTTTTGCTTCAACGATCACAAAACCGTGTTCGATCCTTACCTTTGCCCCAAGCGCCTCTAATCCCTTAATATGCAGGTTAACCGGGCGGGAACCGATAGCGCATCCGCCGGGGAGCGGGATTTTTGCCAAGCCGTTCTTCGCCAGGACCGGACCGACAACAAAAAAGGAAGCACGCATTTTAGTTACCAACTCGTAAGGCGCGACATGTTTTACCCCGCTATTCCAGATCTCAACGGTGTTTGGCTGGGAACCCGAATATTCCGCCCGAATACCTAATGCTCTTAATACACGAATAAAAGTTATAATGTCCAAAAGCTTCGGGACATTACGGATAACCGTTTTGCCCGGCAATAGAATTGTCGCGGCCAGGATCGCCAGCCCCGAATTCTTCGATCCGGAGATCCGGACCTCTCCCTCCAACCTGCTTTTTCCTCTAATTAATATTTTTCTCATCTTATTACCTTAAATTCTTCCGGCTTATGGTCGACCGCCCCAAAATAAAAAAGGACCGCTTTTACAATTCTCTCTGAAGCGCGGCCATCCCCGTAAGGATTGATCGCTTTCGACATTGCGTTATAAGCCTCACTGTTTTCAATCAAATTATTCGCTTCTCCAAAAAGTAATTCTTCATTGGCACCTACCAATTTAACCGTTCCCGCAGAAACGGCCTCCGGGCGTTCGGTTTTGTCCCTCATTACCAGCACGGGTTTCCCCAACGAAGGGGCCTCTTCCTGCACCCCTCCTGAATCGGTCAGAACAATGTAGGAAGCCCTCATCAAATGGACAAATGGCTCGTAATCGAGCGGATCGATCAGTTTAACATTATCGACCGGGCCTAAAATATTTGAAACTGTATCCTTCACTACCGGATTTTTGTGTACCGGCAGGATAATCTCGACTTCATCTTTATGTCTTTCCGCCAAACGTAAGATCGCCCGGCAGGTATTCTCCATCGGCTTTCCGAAGCTCTCCCGCCGATGCGTCGTAACCAGCACGTTTTTTTTGTCCGGATTTAGATTGATGCCGATCTTTTTTAAATCATAATTCTTTTTTACAACCTCAAGCAGGGCGTCGATCACTGTATTCCCGGTCAGGTAGATCGAATTGCGGCTTACCCCCTCCTCCACCAAGTTCGCGACTGAATTTTGTGTAGGCGGAAAGTGTAGATCGGCCAGGGAGGTCGTTAACTTCCTGTTTATCTCTTCGGGAAACGGGCTCCATTTATCAAAGGTCCTCAATCCTGCCTCGATATGTCCCAGAGGCACTTTGTAATAGTAAGCGGCCAGGCCGGCGGCAAAAGAGGTCGAGGTATCTCCCTGGACCAAAATCATATCCGGTTTTTCACGCAGAATAATTTCTTCCAATCCCTGCAGTGTACTGGTTAAAATACTGGTCAAAGTCTGGTTATGCTTCATGATATTAAGGTCGTAATCGACCTTTAGGCCAAATAATTTCAATACCTGATCGAGCATCTGGCGGTGCTGGCCGGTCGAAACGATCATCGGCTCCAAAATATCCGGGTGTTTCTCAACCTCAGCGACCACCGGAGCCATTTTTATAGCTTCGGGCCGAGTGCCGAATACGAACATTATCCGTTTTTTATTTATCATTTCTGTAGTGCCATGATCAGCGCAATGAAACTTAGAACAAAACAGGCGATATAGATCGAAAGCACTGCCTCCCTGGTATTAAATCCCGCCCTCAAAAGCATATGATGGATATGTTTTTTATCCGCCTCAAAGGGATGCTTGCCCGATCGCAGCCTTCGCCCGATCGCAAAAAGGGTATCAAAGATCGGCACCCCGAGAATTAAAACCGGAATAACAAGCGCAACCACCAGGGTCGTCTTCAATACCCCGATAATCGAGGAACTCGCCAGAATAAAACCCAAAAACATCGATCCCGAATCGCCCAAAAAGATCTTAGCCGGTGCAAAGTTAAAGCGCAAAAATCCGAGCGCGGCAGCGCCCAAAGCAAGCATTAGTATCGCCGCCCCTATTTGATGAGTTCTGATCGCCACGAAGAACAGGGTGATCGCCGATATCGCTGTAACACCGGTTGCTAAACCATCCAGACCATCGATCATATTGATCGCGTTGGTAATTCCGACGATCCATAATAAGGTCAAAGGAATGGCAAATACTCCGATCGGCCAAAGCCCATTCAATGGATTCGAGATAAAGGTGATCTCTACTCCAAAATAGATCACTACTAATGCCGCCGCGATCTGGCCGATTAGTTTAAGGGTCGGCCTTAGCCCTTTAATATCATCATAGATCCCGACCGCGACTAAAAATGAAGCCCCGATAATTATCCCGATAATGTTTCGAGGATCGATAACTATCCCCGTAAAATCGGCAAAAAAGAAGGCGGATATAACTGCCGCCATGAATCCAATATAGATAGCCAGGCCGCCTAACCGGGGGATCGGTTCGCTATGCACTTTACGATCGTTGGGAATATCTAAAGCATTGAATCTGGAGGCTAATATTTTGACTACTGGAGTGGTCAAGTAGGTTACAAAAAAAGCCAGCAAAAAGGTTAGGAGATATACTGCCATTACGGGTTTTTATTTTAGCATAGAATTGGTTAAACAACAACCCTCATCCAACCCTCCATTGATCTATAGTATTTCTATTTCTCCCTCGCCCCCAGGGAGAGGGAGTTCAAGAATTTTGTGCAGCAGCGAATTGTTTGGGTGAGGGAATAATCATTAGACTAGACTATCCCTTTTATGCTAAAATTATCCCTCTACAATGTCTGAAACACTCCAAAAAATAAAAGTAATTGAAGAGCGGGCGGCGGCGATCGTAAAAGAGATGCGGCAGGAGTGCGCGTTGGATACGAAAAAGCGCGGGAAACAACATGATCAGGAGCTTGAGGAGATAAGTAAAAAGGCGAAAAGTGAAGGCCAGGAACTAGTTAAAAAAGCAGAGGCAGAGGCAAAGGCAGAGGTAAAAAAGATCGAAAGTGATTCGGAAAAAGAGATTAAAGAGCTTAAAAAGAGCGTAAAACAAAATATTGCCCCGGCGAAAAAGGAAATTCTGCGATGTCTATCGTAGAGATGCAAAAGATCCATCTCGCCTCCCTTAAAAAACACCAGGATACGATTGTAAATCTACTTAAAAATAGTGAAGTTATCGACATTCAGCAAGTCGAAGAGGGAGCTCCCGCCAAAGAACCTGGGGAATATGAGCTGCAGCTCGCGGAGATCAAATCGGTCATTGCTTTCCTCGAAACGATCGGCGAGATAAAGAAGGGGTTTATCGAAAGTTTTTTTACCGAAAAAAAAGAGATCAGCAAAGAAAAGCTCACCACCGTTTGCCGGGAATTCGACTGCAAAAAGTTTATCGACAAATGCAAAGGGATCGAAAGTAAGCTCACCAACCTGAAAAACCTTAAAACCGAACTGAATAATGACATTAAAAAACTCCTCCCCTGGCGGAAACTGGATGTCCCGCTGCAAGAGCTGGGCGGCGGCATTAAAACCTGCGTTGCCGCCGGAAAGATAAGGACCGGCGCTTTTGCCGATTTTAAAAGCGGATTCGAAAAATTCTCGGACGCAGTAGATATTGTGATCGCCGAACAGACCAAAGAAGAGGCCCACATGGTCCTCCTCTATCTGGCTGCAGAGAAAAATGATCTGGTCAATTTTCTGTCAAAGACCGGTTTTGAACAGATCATCCTCCCCATATCTGAAAAAACGCCCGGAGAAGAGATAAAAAAACTACAGCATATCCTGTCCGACGCCGAAAAAGATATCGAAGAAGATGTTAAAGAGGCAAAACAGCTACTAAGCCATCTCGATAAGATAAAATATATTTACGATCACAACCTCGATAATAAATCGATCGCCGAGGCCAAAAATAAATTTATCGATACCAGTTATACGTTCGTGGTCGAAGGCTGGATAAAAAAATCAGATTACGAAAAGCTCCTGAAGCGGCTTGCGCAGATAACTCCTGAAGCAGCGGTTTCGAAAATTGGTCCGCGAAAGGGAGAAAAACCTCCGGTCGCGCTAAAGAACGCAAAGGCGCTCTCCCCTTTTGAATTGATCACCAATATTTACGGCACTCCAAAACCGGATGAGCTCGACCCGACCGGCCCCCTCTCTTTTTTCTTTGCCCTCTTCTTTGGAATATGCCTGGGAGACTTTGGCTACGGGCTGGTCCTGATCGCTTTCTCGCTTTATTTTCTAAGACGTTACCAGTTGCCCAAAGGCGGCGTAAAACTTTTTAATCTATTGATCTTTGGCGGAGGGGTAGCAACAATTGTCGGGCTATTGACCGGATCTTATCTTGGATTCACTCCCAAGGATATTCCAGTTTTATTACCAATTCTGAGCAGGATCCAAATTATCGATCCTATTAAAAATCCTTTGACCATGCTCGGTTTTTCTTTAGCTTTAGGCGTCGTCCAGATCCTTTTTGGGATCAGCCTGCAGATGGCCCATAAGATCATGAACCGGCAGTTTATGGACGCGATTTTGGATGACGGCCTCTGGATCTATTTCTTAAGCTCTTTAGTATTTCTGATCATCTCCAGCGCCGCCTTCCCGTCAACGGTCAAACTTGCCTCTAATCTAAGCATTGCCGGAGCGGTTTTGATGGTCTTAACTCAAGGAAGGCATAAAAAGAATATCGTTCAGAAATTTTTAAGCGGCCTCTTAAGCTTATACAAATTATCAGGATATATGGGAGATGTCCTCTCCTATTCACGGCTGTTAGCTCTCGGTATGTCGACCACGATCATCGGTTCGGTTATCAATATTCTAGCAGGAATGGTTAAGGGCGGCGTTCCAATTCTCGGAGTTGTATTAATGGTTATCCTCCTGATCTTTGGCCATATCTTTAATTTAGTTATCGGCACTCTAGGCGCTTTTGTCCACTCAACCAGACTGCAAATGGTCGAGTTTTTTAGTAAATTTTATGAAGGAGGAGGTCGGGAATTCAGGCCTTTCAAACGGGAGGCCGAGTTTACAATCATCAAGGAGGGATAATCATGGATCTAGGTTTAGCGTTATCAATTGGCGGGGTTGCATTGGCGGTTTTACTGGGAGGGATCGGTTCGGCTTGGGGGGTAGCGATCGCGGGTGAAGCGGCCGGCGGAGTTTTGACAGAAGACCCGGAAAAGTTCGGAAGGCTGCTGGTTATGGTCGCCCTTCCGGGGACCCAGGGTTTCTACGGGTTTTTAGGCGGATTCTACATCATGATGAAGATCGGGCTGCTTGCGGGAGGAACTGCGGTTTCCCCAATGGCAGGACTAGCGCTCCTTTTTAGCGCCCTGCCGGTCGGATTTACCGGACTGATCTCGGGGATCTATCAAGGGAAGGCTTCGGCTTCGGGCATCCACCTGATCGCAAAAAGGCCGGAAGAAGTTGGTAAAGCGATCATTATGCCGGCAATGGTCGAGACCTACGCGGTCATCGGGTTGTTAGCAACAATTTTAATGGTGAGCGGAATATCACTCTAGATGTCGATAAAAGAGATCGAAAAGCGGATAATTGAAGAAGCAAGCGCCGAGGCGGCTGCGCTGAGAAAGGAGCACGATGAAAATCTCGCGCAGCTCGAAAAAATGCAAGCGCGGCAAAGCGCGGAGTTAAAAGCTGGGATCATCGAAGAGGCAAAGCGCAAGGCCGAAGAAAAAAAGCGGGCGTTAATCGTTCCCGCGCGGCTTTCCGCAAAAAAAGCCCTGCTCGAAGAAAAACAGAAGATCTTAGGCTCTATCTACAAAGAGATTAAAAAGGAGAAAGAAATTTCTGGCGCTGAGCTTGTAAAACTGAGGGAAGACAGCGAAGTCAAGGCGGCAAAGATACTTTATGGATAAATTTTATTACGGAGTTGCCAGAATAAGGGCTTTGGAAGCAAGGCTGGTTACCCCTCCCCAACTGGAGCGGATGGCAGTCGCAGACGATTTTGAAACGGCATTTAATATCCTGTCTGAGACCCCGTATGCCGAAACCCTGCCGAAATTAAAACACCCCTTCGATTTTGAAGAGTTGTTCGAACTGGAGAAGAAAGCCCTGGTCAAACTGATGAACAAACTTGCGCCGGGGAACGAGATCATCCAGGCGCTGGTCGAAGATAATTATTCGGCCCTCAAAAACGCGTCCTCTCCGCTGATCCGGCAGATGGCCAATAATAAAATCGGGCTGGAAAAGGTCCGTACCAGCCTGCGCAAAGGTGAAAAGCCGATGCCCGGCATGGAATTTGATTTCCTCGATCTCTCCCTCCCTATCCATCTGATCGAAAAAGAGATCGATAATTTTATCGTCGAAAAATTCAGGAAGGCAAAGTACGTAAATTCAGGAGTTGAACCGCTGGTCGGATTCTATATGGCTAAACAGGCCGAAATTAAGACTTTAAGGTTCATGTTCATCTGCAAACAGAATTATGTCAAGAATGAACAGATCAAAGAACGGCTTAGGGTATCCTACTAATGCATAAAATAAAATTCATCGCGCCCAAATATCTAATAGCCCCGCTGCAGATCCTGGGGATCGAAACATTCCCGGCCGAGAGTGAAACGGATGCCCGGCGCGCTTTGGATGAAGCGACCGCCAAAAGGGAACCAGCCTTGATCTTTATTACCGAAAGATTAGCAGCCGATCTGCAGGAAGAGATAGGTAAACTGAACAAAAAAGCAGACATCAATATAGTGATGATCCCGGACAACCGGGGAAGCATCGGTATTGCATCGGGAAAGATCCAAAACCTGGTTAAAAATTCTATAGGCGCGGAGGTAATAATTAGACAATGAACAAAGGAAAAATAATAAAAGTTGCGGGGCCGCTGGTCGTTGCCGAAGGGATCCCTAACGCAAAGATGGCAGATGTGGTTAAGGTCGGCGAGCAGGGAATTATCGGCGAGATCATCGAACTTCAAGGCGAGAAAGCCTCTATCCAGGTCTATGAAGAGACCGCAGGCACTGGCGTTGGCGATCCGGTCGTATCGACCGGCATGCCCCTCTCGGTCGAGCTCGGACCGGGACTAATGACCTCGATTTTCGATGGAATTCAACGCCCCTTAGCCGAGATTCAGAAGAAGGCGGGCGCCTTTCTTGAAAGAGGGGTTACGGTAAACGCGCTTGACCGTAAAAAGAAATGGGAATTCAATCCCGGGGTTAAAAAAGGGGACAAGGTCAAGACCGGCGACATCTTAGGAACGGTCCAGGAGACCGACCTGATCGCACATAAG
>JAYEOW010000022.1:0-15803 GCA_034723395.1 Candidatus Margulisiibacteriota bacterium | reverse complement strand
ATACAGTTGTCTTTGCCATCGTATTGCCTCCTTTATTTTTAATCCCTGGTAATGATTTTACCAGTTTTGAGGCTTGCGATGGCTTTTTCTTTCCTGTCATTTTGCACACCTTATTTTACGTTATCTTAATTAGGGAAATGTCATATATTCAGCTTAAAGATAGAGAGTCAGGTTTAATGATACAAGGCCTTTCTTTAGGTATCCATTGAACAAATCTTAAAAGGAATGATGCTTATATGCTTTCGTTAAAACTACAGCGGACAAACTTTCTCCCCGCTAAGTTTGCTAAGTGGTCAAGCGAATGCTTTTTGCTCCTTACCACAACACCCACAATGCCTTTAAAGGCCAAATATATGCTGTTATTACCGAATATACGAGAAAACAGGCACATTATTCTAAATTAATAAGGTAATGGCTAGTCTACTCTTTCTTCTTCAAGTTTGCTCGTCAGAGCGGTTCGGTTCCTGTATTTAAATATGAAAAAATTCTTGCTCTTTTTGGGGGCGGGGATTTTAGAATATCAAAAGAAAAAGCGCCGAAATAATGGTTAAATTATTCGGCGCTTATTGTGAAACTTCCAATCACAGGTTCCTTTTTTAAGAATTTTTCATTGCCTATCTTTTTTATTCATAGCTTTCATAAGCAGGATTTGTGACCAGGTCAAAGCAATACAAAGCAAAACTACTCCACCAGCAAACAAAGCTGATCCACCGTACAATAAAACCGATGCACCGATGCCCAAGGCCGATCCCGAAAAAAACGCTGACCCAGCGGCAAGCACCGCTCCAACGCCTATCATGGAAAGCCCTATATTTCTTCCGAACATTCCTATTTTGAAGCTTCTATCAGCTTCTTTCTCAAATATACGCATTTTTTCAAGAAAAGCGTCCACACTTTCTTCTCTATCTGGCTTCAAGGCCTCTTGTCCCCTTACTGCATTACCACTGCCGATTATTTTTCCACCAACCTTTGTCCCTTCCGAATTATTGGCCATTCTGCTAATGGTGGCATCTGCGTCAATCCTTTCGATTCCTCCAAGAAAAGCCGCTCCTTCTGTACCTGCAAACGCATATCCTGGTTGCGGCCCCCCAAAATTAAACCAATCTATGGCCTTTCTTGCCAAACGACCCGCCGCCTTTTCCACCTTCAAAAGAACCTCCGTACCGGTAAGATTGGCAATTCTGGCAAAACGGCTATTTCCCGAGACAGTTAAAGCGTTTCTCCGACTTATAATTGTTTTTGGCACGGCTCTTGTTCCAAATAATGCCATTTATATCATCCTCCTTAATTTTTATTAACTTTTCTTTTTTTTCTTCTTCCAGATATCGACCTTGCAAGCCTCGTTGGGCTTGCTCCGAGCTTGTCGAGGAGCATCTGGTTTTTGTGAGAGGTTCATCTCCCACTATATTTATATCGACACTTTTTACAAGAAATTTCACGAAATCCCAAAATTTTTAGAAATGATCTGGAACATGGTATACCCCTGGAATTGGCAGAAATAGGGTTTCTCGACGGTAAAGGGGTGTTTGGATTGGGGAGGTGGTTTCGGAGTGGCTATATCAAAAAAATCACAAAAAACATGAAATCGGGCCTTTTTAAGGTTGGGGACCACCCTTATAATGATGTTAGCAACAACACAAGAAAGGAGTGATCCCTATAATAAGCATAACATATTATGAGAACCTTAGGCTATCAGCAAATAAATATGGATGGAGGTTAAAAATGGTACAAAGGGTAAAGGAGATAGGGATTAAGCCAACTGCCAGGGAATATATGGCTTCGGTAGTAACGGTCAGGAAATGGCATAGGAGGTATTTGAGCAAGGGGCTGGATGGTTTGCTGGATGAGTCAAAGAGACCGAAACAACCAAGAAAGCTTCCGAAGGCTGATGAGGAAAGGATCGTTGAACTGAGAAAAAGGCGTAAAAACCGGATTTCCTGCTGGGCAATTAAGGCTTCGCTCAAGCTGCCATATTCTACCTGCACTATCTATCGCGTACTTAAAGATCATGGGCTGATAGGCAAGAGGAAGAGAAAATACCAAAAGAAGAGAGATTTGAGAGCCATCAAGGCAAAACTGCGGCCCTTTGAGAAGATTCAAGTGGATGTTAAGTATCTGGACGATATCCCTCAGTATTTTAAGTATTACATTAAATTAAATAATTGAAGTAACATATACGAACTAGTTGCAGCTGGGTGAAACCCTAATCTTTTAGGTATATTTATGAAGAAAATTGTTGAAAGCGAAAAAGTTGAATATAAATCAAAGTTTGCGGGAAGTGCAAAAGAATGGCTAAGGATAATTAGAACGATCGTTGCTTTGGCAAATACAAATGGGGGAGAAATCCGATTGTTCAATATTGGCAGGATATCCCCTAAAGAATTTGATTCCGCAAAAATCGACGACAAAGTGAACAGCTATATTGGACCTAGGATTCAAAATATCAGTTCTGTAAATGATAAAAAAATTATAATATACGTCCCCAATTCGGTATCTAAACCCCATATATTTCGCAAGCCAGGTATGTATGAAAATCCTTCTCCGCCCCCACAACAAAAAGCCGAATTTTATGAGGGGCAAGTTTGGGTTAGGCATTCTTCAGAGAATAATTTAGCTACCAAAGATGATTACGACAGAATGTGGGCTGAGAAATTGGACGAGTTTATGAAGAGGATTAATCTGGTCGCTAAATTTCCAATAAATAGAGAGATGAAAATGGAAGAAATCCCACCCGTGAAGATTATGAAGAGAGGTCGGGGGATGCCTGTAGTTGTGAAAACAGAAGAGGTTGATAAGCTTCTGAGGTTTTCGTATCGGACAGAAAAAATTGCTGAAGAGTTAGGGAAAAACGGAGGCTTCGTCTATCAGGCTTTGAAGAAGTTGAAGATATCGGATAATAAAGATTACTGTTATACTCTTAGGACCGTTTCTGGTAAAGTGCGTGAAAGAAGATTTAACCAAGAGGCTTTTTTATTCTTAAAACAATATTTGGTGGAACATCCAGATTATAATCCTTTTAAATAGTTAAGTTTTAATCTTCTAAAAATCTTCTAACAATTTTCTAACAATGAAACTAACCCAAACTAGTCTGAGATCGAGGGTTCTCCCGATGGTCATTATAATATGTGATTATGGAATCATCGGGATCCCGACTGTGAGTCGGGAGAATCCCGTCGCTCCCGTTTCTTCAGCCTACTTAGGTATCATCCCCAGCTCGACCATTCTTTGCAAAACGGCGGAAGTGGCGCCGGCGATGTCTTTTTTTGCTTCCATTGATACTCTTGGAATCGTCCCGATCCGTGATTTATCCGGACTCTCGATAATAAATCCGGTCACTCTTTCGACGATACCGTCGAATGTTCTTCTGGTGATATCCATGGATACTTCATCTTGTTCCCGCATCCGGAATCTCACGGTCATTTCGCGGGAAACTTCGCGATTAGGGAAATGGCTAAATGCTTTATCTGCGATAGGCAGCATGCCGTTGTAATGATCGTCCCGGTTATTGGCCAGGCCCTTGAGGACGAGATTAAAATTGCGCGGCGAGGCGAGGAGTGAAGCCTGGATTTCGATCGTCAGCGTTTCGGTGCGCGCTTCAAAGTTCTTCAGGACCGCGTCGGAAAACCTTTCAATAAGTTCCGGATTGGCCCGGAGCATCTCCGGATTATTGCTGTTGCCGAGCAGCCGCACTTTAAAACGGTGGGGATAAGATTTAAAACATTGCCAGGTGGCAGGCTTTTTACGCATGGTCTTGCAATAGCCCCGCGGCGGGCAGTTTTCCAGCCGGCGGTTGAAGCAGCTTGGATTGGGATTAATGCGGAATTGTATTAGTTTCAATTTGGTCTCCTTTTCTCACCAATATATTATCGATAGAATCGGTCGGAAATTTCAGCAATGTTTTTGGCATAAAAATGTCAAAATTTAACCCTCTCGAACATATATAACTCGAAAGCCCGAATGAGGAATCCGAATTCACTAGTATTAGGGAATTCGAGCAGCATAATTCGGGTATTCGAGCTTTTCAATGATGCGAGAATGATGCAAGTTTTCTACATTATATTACGATAATACTAGTGAGAGACACGAAGCCATCTGCAAAATGAGCGAACTGTAGATGGTTCGCTTTTTGAGTTTTTAGAAGATTCCCCAGGAGGAACAAGAGAGTGCCATTAGAAACCAACAATATATTTGGAAATCAGCCTCCACAGCCTAAAAGTAATGATTTAGCAAGGCTGGGAGGGGCAGATACTGGAATAACCCGCCTTATAACTGACTCTAAACAGGATGATCAGATACTCTCCTTAGCTCAAAAGCTTAAAACCCCCGCCAGAGATCTGGTTTTTAACATTCCTACAGGAAAAACTGCTGAAGCAAGAAAAAAGAGAGAACAGTTTGTAAAGATCTTAAGGGATAACGACGATCGCAGCCGGCCGAAGCTACAAATCACAAAACGGACTATTGCTGCTTTGAAAACCGCCGGTTTTATTAAGAACCCTGAGTCGTATTCGACTGCTTTCCTGTTATCAAATGTCCTTTATAATGGACTAAAAGCTTTAGCCTCTTTTGTCGAGGTTAGAATTCCTGAAACTACCAGTCTGCCTGCAGCCCGTTCAACCGGCCCTACCAGCGGCAAGAAGCAAATTACCCGTCATGAAGCGTTGAGCTATCTAAAGGCCTCAATTATCTTAAGTCCGCGGGAAGCCGGCAGGGTATTTGGCCAATTTGAAAAAAACCTGAGCATATTCCTTTCTAATAATCCGAGTGGATCGAGTTCCTTAAGGCGGTTTCGATGGTTTGCGGCGAGGGCGTTAAAGCGCATTCGTGGATTTGCTGCCCAGGCTGCAAAAGCCGATAGGGCGACAGCTAAAAAATTAGTTGGTCAAATTGTAGCCGAAAGAAGAAAGGTTGAAGCCAGATATAAATCTTTGGTCCGCAGGGAAGTTTACGGAGAATCGAGAGAATATAAGCAGTTTGGGATCCAGATGAATAATACGCGCGGACAAGTAAGCCGTGAGTTTAATAGCCGGAAAGTCAGCAGGTTGTTCAGCTTGGGAGGGGCTTATCTGGCTAAGGCAAAACGGGCGGTCCAGAGAGGTAATATTGCCGCCGCGTTAAAATATTATGTCAAAGGCGGCCGGATCCGTGACCGGATCTCGATGTATATGCGTTATGTTATTGAAGCAGGCAGTGCGCAGAGGGTCTTGGGAGAGATAGACGTTTGTTTAAGTAATGTGTCTTACCGGATTACGCCCCGTTTAAGAAAGAATATCATGGCTGAATATGTGAAGTTACAGGCTTCCTTATCGGGAATAAAACGATCAGGTGCCAAATTTTTAAGATGGAGCAGGGGGTTGGAAGGGGTTGCGGTTAAATATGAAAAAAACGGGGTTGTCTTACGAAGAGGCGTTCAAAAACTTGGTTTAGTTGCTCAGGCCTTAAAAGACAGGAAATCCCTTGCAAATTTAAAATTACCTGTGGGATTTAAGGCATTAGAGCTATCTTATCGAAGCCTGGTCCGCCAAACAAATTATCTGATAAAAGAGATGATTACCTCCCGTTCTATTACCACAAAAATACAAAACAAATATAAGGTAATATCCCGGGCGATCGGGGGGCTGAGATTTGGGCTGATACATTTAAAGCCGGGCGATGGGTCTGTTAGCAAATTTGTAAGAGGCCTTGGTCTCCCTTACATGGAATTAAGTACCGGTTTGCTGAGAAAGCGGGATCCAAAAACAAAAATACATGATGCATACGCATCAGACCGGTTGGACCAGTTGATTAAATGGGACAATAACAGTGGTGGAAAACTAGGTTTGGCTCGTTCGGCAAGAATATTTAGAAGGAATAAAACGGCTCTTTTAACCAGAGCTTACGGGAGAGGGGTCTTTAAATATGGCGAGTTTATGCGCTTTGCAGTTCGCACTTCACAGCTTATGGTTGTAGCGGATTATCGCCGGTCCAGAGCGGGCCTTCAGGCAATGGGGATCAGGGTGGATCGATCTTCAGATGAGCGATTTGTTCTAGATATCAGCAAAAAAATGGCAAGAGGTGAACAGGTTTCAAGGGGTGAAGCGAAAAGGTTTACTGCCGCATTGTCCCGATTACAGGGGATCGCGGAGACTTATCGCTGGGCAGAGCGATTACAGAATGGAGGATTTGTTAATACCGTTATATCTCGAGTGTGCGCAAAACTTCCTCCGAAACTAGAGAGCCGCGTGAGGGGGTTATTGAGAGCAGCTTTTAAGGGGGGATTTGATAAGATCCCGGCTATTAATGCAAGCTTGAAAAAATTATACGCGTTAGCCTCAAAAGGGAGAACAGGGTCAAGCGGGACCCTCGCTTTAAAGAAAGATATCCAAAGAAGAATTCAGCTTATTGTAATGTCGGCTCAGATGCGCGTGCTGGTGAAACATGCCAATAATGCACAGTGGAACGCCGGAGTAAAATTTCTGAGAAATTCCCGATTTTCTGATGCAAGCGGACTGGATAGTGCAGCGCGTAAGAATCTGGGCAATTTAAAGGGTTTCACCCGGGCGATAAGGAGCGGACAATCACTTACTTTATCTTATAGCAATACTAAAGTAAGAATTCCAGGAGAGCTTGGTGGTTTAAGTGATTCGCAATTCCATGGATTAGTTAAAAAATATTTCCGCCCGACTAATAATTTCGTTAAGGCGGCTTACGGTACGGCAGGGTTTATCGATAAATGGGAAAATATTTTTACAAGCATCGCCCTTTTGGCGGTCTCTCTCGGCGTAGCTAAGTTGTTTACCCTGCCGTTTGAGCTTGCCAGCGCTTACAGTACGGCAAAGGCGGCCCAAACCGCAACCCGGTTTTGGAGGATCGCTTCAGTTGTTGCCCGCGGATCGGTCCATGTCGCAAGGGGTTTTGCCTTTACCGGGATAAACCGCCAGCTTGAATCCAGGATAATGGGGGTAAAACATAAAGAAGGCTTTTTCAAGTCGGCCATCTGGAGCACGGCAATGTTTTATGCCCATGGTAAATTATTGAGAAAACTGAAGTTAGACGGATTAGCCAGAAACACGGCCGGGCAATTAGTGGCGAAACCGCTTTCGTTCTCAAAAAATCTTTTAAGGCTTGGAGTAGTTGATACCGGGTTCTTCACGGTTTGGGGGATCTTTAAACAGGTAATGGATAGTAATCAATCGCTTTCACAAATATTTAGTTATAAAAATATAAAAGGCCAGTTTGGCAGCGCACTTCAGTTTTCGATCGCAATGGGATTGGCCGGTGGTGCGGCAAAAAGAGGGGCAAAATCACTGCGTAATGCAAGGTTGAAAGTTGGCGCAAGGATAAGGGATTTAAGGACCAGGCGTCTATATGGTGTTGCAAAGGGATATCAGGTGAGGATAAATGCTTTGTATGAAAAACTTCAGAAGTTAGGCACCGCGGCGGAAACATTTGGGCAAAGAGTCCACCTCCTTAAAAAGATTGCCAAGTTGAGTAATAGATATGAGAGATCCGTTCTTAACTTAAGAAGAAAAGACGTTCTTCCAGGAAGTACTTATAGAGCAATTCTACGTTTTAACCGACGTATAAAGAGATTAGCGGCAGAGGCCGTAACGACCGAATCGCAATTAAGGGAAGCCGGGATCAATGTTGGGCCTTCTTCCACTTTTATGGCGCGGCTTGCCAGATTTGTGAGGACGCCGGCAAAAGTTATCACATTGGATGAAAATAGCGCGCTGAAAAAATCGCTGGGCATTAAATACGTATATAGCCGAGGGGTTGAACTGACCTCGGATGTTATAACCCAAACTTTAGCTCTTTGTAAAAGAAAAAATATTGCGACCGCAGATATCTTAGTTGTTTCAAAGGCCCGTAATGGCCAAATAAAAGTAAGGATTGTGAATTACAAGGGCAGCCATTGGCAGATCCGCAAAGCTGGAAATGGTTATCAGATATTCAGCAATGTTAATAAGCCGATGCATTTTAAGCCGTTATCCCTTGCTGATACGATTAAACGAATGGTCGGGTTAGGTTCTTTCTGGAGGTTTGCTTATGATCAGAGAGGACAGATCGGGAGCGTAAGGAGCCCTGAGGTCACAAAGGTTGGGAAATTTACCGCCGAAAATAGGGCAAAAACTCAGACTTTGGGGGTAAAGAAACTTGGTATATTCATCCAAAAACTTGTTTGGGGAGCGGATCAGACGAAGATCGTAAGGTTGGGCGATTCGGATTATTACAGGGTTGAGGCCAGAACTACCGAGGGTGGGGCTGCCAAGATTTATTATACTTACGTTAATAAACAAGCTTTGGCGCTGCTAAAGCAAGTTATCGACATAAAAACCAGGGTTGATCGTCACACTAAGCGGGGGGGGGTCTTTGTTTTGAACGCGAGCAATGTTTCAATAAATGGTCAGGTATACAGAATTCCGAAAGGGGTAAGAGGGCTATTTAGGCGATATATAATTAACATTAAATTTGATATCCATAAGAATTCAGGAGAAATCCCGGGAGTTGGAAGACGTGTTGCTGAGCCGGATAGCAGGGCAGTTATAGCAGAGCCAGGAATTTCTAACCGAGGGGTAACGCCTCCTCTAGCAACTCCTTCAGCCCCTTCACGGCATAGATTTGTTACCAAGGAGACGGTAATCGATTCAGGAGAAGGTATGCCTTCAGCAAAAAGATTGGCTGGCGGCCCGGATCGTAGTGGTGGAGTGGGAAAACTTGCTGTTCCCAGGGTCCAAAAACGGGATTATTCGGGCCTTAGAACCAAAGAAGTTTTATTTGCCCTTGGAAGGGAAGGAGGCGTCGTAAAGCTTGCGCAGTCCGATCGGATAAAATTTACCCCGGTTCCCGGCAATAAAGGTCAATATTATATTTTTATATACAATGTTAAGGGAAGATCTATACAGTATCAGTATAAAGTCTCCATGAATACGAAGAATTCTATCCAAGGCATAGTCAGAAATACAAACAAAAAACCTCTGGATATTTCGGGTTGGAGCGATTCAAAGGTTTTTGGCCAGGTATTTGACAGTGGAACATTGAGGAAAGCCTCATTGAATGGCAATCATCAGGTTCGACCGGAAACTCTTCCCAACGGCGGACTGATCACGCATTACAGGATCACTATATTTAAGAACAATCATCGAATTGTATATCGGGTTTCCGCCCATCAACGCGGAGAATTTATGAGCAGGATGGGTGATGTTATCGGGAGTATGCCAAGGCCTATTTCTACTCCAGCCGCAGGAAGGCATATTACCGAACCAGCGGGAAGAGCAGATCAGAGAAAAGTTGGCACAGCGGTAATACTTAAGCCTGGGCAGGAAGGCGAGGTGTTAAAGAGTTTTAAAAACCATTATAGAAAAGGTGAAGTTACTGTTCTGCCTGGCCAAAACGCTAGTAAGTTTATATTAGTTATTGGTCCGAAAGGAAAACAGAAAGCCTATATAATTGATGCCGGGTTTAAAGCTCAACTAATTATGCGTATGACTGAGTTCCATAATAGTAATGGAGTAGGTCATCGCGTTCCTGAAGCGGGAAGGCATAGTGGTAATGGGGGGACTGGGGTTGGAATAAAGGGCCCGATCCAAAGCTTGAAGCATATAGGGGCCCCTAAAGAAGCATGGAATGTTCTTCATGGAAAAGGTGAAAAGATTGGGCAGGTTACTTTGACCGGAAGGAAGATAAAAGAAGGGGTCTACGAAGGGCGGATGTTGGACGGAAATTATAAAGAGGTAAGGGTAGCGGTTGTCATCGCCAAGAAACCGAAAGGGAGCTGGGTAAGCGGCGCGCAGGAGTTCTATGCTGATTATTTAAAAGTAAAAAATGCGGGAGAGCAGGGGAGGGGTCCTAGGGTTCACGGTCTTGTGGCAGTAAGTAACCAGGCTAAAGTCAACTATGGTTATGCCTACCGGCTAAAATAATATTGGCTTATATTCTTGAGGGACCCAGTTTATGAATCCGGTGTCGGCGTAAAGACAATTTCTCCCGAAGGCTATGGTCAATTTCCCGTTGATCGAAGGTAATATTTCGATTTCGGCTCCGTCAACCAATAAAACTTGTTGTATTTGTTCAAGTTTTACCTTTTGATCAGCTAAGAATCCCAGTAATTGTTTCCGTTGACGCACGGTGAGGTCTTGGAAGTTTAATTTTAAAGTAGAAGTTTTTTCAAAGATCCGAAGATTCCTGTTTGTCGGTTCTTCCAGCTCTTTGAAACAATCTAAAAATATTTCTGAGTCTTTTTCTTCCATCAGGCACAAAGCAAATAGACCTTTGTTGCTTCTTGATAAAAAATCAATATAAATTCCTTTATTGTTCAGGGCGATTATGGTTGCCTTATTTATTCTTCCATCATTATGAGCGCCTATATTCCCGCGCAATTTCCTTAAGATATCCTTGTCGTTTTTTATTATTTTCCATGCTTTGGGCGTGCAGGCAACCAGTCTTGAGCGGACATGGCGGTTTTCATGTTGATAGATGCGGATGAATTTTTCTCTTACGCGGAAGCGTCCCTTGGTGAGGTAAGGGCTGTAGCATCCTCCTAGTTTGGCCAGCCTTGGTAATTTCATATATTAATATCGTAGTATATTTGATGAAATTTCACTTTATTTTATGGTTAAATAGTGAAATTATTGCCATTTTTTAACAGTGAATCCCTAAGGAGGATCTGAGCGCAAATGAGTCCAAGAACACCAATCCCAAATCTCGGATTAAATAATATTTATTTATCGCCTCGGCGAAAGCCTTACGTTTTAAATCCAGGGAATACTTATCACTTCGCGGCCAAGAGCAATCAAGTTGAATTTTTAGCCGGTGGATATAAATATTCCATATTTAAAGATTGTCAGGGCCGACACAGTATTCATGTTGTGCCGGTCGAATTTTCAGGAAGGTACCCCATGATGAGAGGGGCGAGGATTTCTTCTGGCAGTAATGAGCTTTATGGAATTATAATCATTAAAAACAATGATGCATTTGAGGTCAGGCTTAAAGCGGAAGAAGCATCTTCCGCTTCCCCGAGCCGTCCGGTTGAACCTCCGCCTCCGGAGGTCGTTAGGGCGGGCATTAGAGAGACTATGCGGGATTCCCAAATTTCCATCGAGATGGCGCGGGTGGCCGCCGAGGATATAAATATCATCAATTATTTCGAACTTCCGAATGCGGAAAGATTACAAGACGGTGACATTTTACCCGGGCATGAATTTGTTCTTGGGAAAACCGAAACTTACGGCAGGGAGCTCGAGAAATAGAGGGCAAGCATTCCGGGGAAGAAAAAAGTTTGGCGCTAAAAATTGCCGACATGCTGGATGAAAATTATTCTAATCTGCAGGGGCACGGGAAAAAAGGGATGTTGTTGTCCCTTGGATTTTTCCAGGAAGAGGGTGGATGCTGCCGGCACCGCGCGGCAGATATGTTATATGTGGTTGATCCGAATAAGGGTATTAGGGGGGAGAGACGAGAATTAGACCGCGGGGAAGATAAGACGATGCGTGGAGTATTAATTTCGCGGGGGATACCTGCTGAGAACCTGGAATTTTATAAAGTAATTGATGAAAGGAACGGTGGGGAAGAGTGGTATTTTGTTGAGCGCGATAAATTCAATGTGGTCTGGCGGAGAAGGGAAGCTTCCAAGCCTTAAAAGATTTTTTGAGAACGAAAGCGGTTTATGTAAAAGTGGTCGATCGGGCGGCTTATGATCTTTATCTTACCTGGGCCGAAACCAGATAATTCCCCCCACTTTTTTAAGAACCACTTTTGATTTGTGATTACAATGGTGATTTAGGGACCTGTTTTGGATCGGAACCAGGCAGTTTTAAATATTCTTCAATCGCCATCCTGTCGGTCATGCCTGCTATCCGATGGATCGCTGCTTGATCGTAGGTTTTGTCCAGTTCCTCAGCGGTCATTGCTATCTGCCATTTTTCTCTAAAATAATAATTTCCAGGGCTCAATGTACCATCCAGATATTTCCTGGTATAGTGTCTGTGGAGTGCGTCAACGATGGCGCCTACTTTAGCATCCTCCGAACTGACCCCATCAAAAGAAATGCCTTTATATTCGCCGATGATAATTCCTTTGTTGAGGGCCATCAAATTTTGAAGCCCTTCAAATACAGGCTTGCTGAAGCAAAGAGCCCTTTTTCCTTTACTGTTTTCAATAACATCATTAATAAGGATTTTGTACCAGTTCCCTATGTTTTCCCCAAAAATGTTTGTTATCGGTTGAAGCAGGGTTCTATGCGTTGGATTCTCATTTCCATCATCTCTTTGCATGAGATTTACACTGAAAATTGCCGCACTTTTCAAATCTGCCAGGTCTTGCGCTGCTGAGGCCAATTTGTCCGCAATTTTAACGACGACGCCTTCCAGGGTTGTGGCATTTATTTTTTCATCTGTAAGGCCTGTTCCAGCGTTTTTGGAAGGTGCGTTAACAAGCTGGAGCTTTCCGCTGTGGCGCAATATCCCATCCTGTGCTTCAAAGCTTAAATGTAATATCTCATCTGCAATAAACTGGCTTAGCCGATTGTGCCTAAAATTAGTCTTTAGGTTTTTCATGGAGATTTTGTCTAATGCTCTTTCCCCGGCGTGACCAAATGGGGTGTGGCCCAGATCATGGCCAAGAGCAATTGCTTCTATTAAATCTTCGTTTAAACCCAGGGTCCGGCCGATAGCCCTGGCGATTTGAGTAACGCTTGTAGTATGGAAAAGTCGCGTGGTAACATGTTCTTGGGAAGGAGCAATTAATATCTGTGCTTTGCCCGACAGCCGCCTGAAAAATAATGAAGAGAGTATTTTAGAGCGGTCGCGTTCGAAAACTGATCCGATGCCGGCTAACCCCTCAGTCGCAAGCCTGGCTTGACCCCTGGATTGTGAGCTGAGAGCGGCATAAGGGGAAAGCATTATCTGTTCGCGAGTTTCAATGATCCCACGATCTATAACTCCGGAAGCAGGAAAAGCTATTCCATGGCGTCGGAGCAGGCGGGTTTTGCCTCTTAGCGCCAGCGCTCTGTTTACACTCCTGGAATAACAATGTATTTTCATAGCTCTCATTTTGTTTGTCGTTCACAATCATTAAAAATTTCAGGGGTTCTAAAAATAGCACGAAGGTAAAATTATCCCTCCCGCTTTGCGGGATCCCGGAGCATTATAATATGGTAACCGGGACTTGACAATATTTTTTTTGTCCGATATTATGCCCTTATGGGCGTAACTCATGGCAGCTAGGCCGTACAAATGGAGAAAATGCAGCACGCTCTTTCGGGATTACTTTTTTAAGCCCCAGGGGATGAGTCCGTCCAAAAATAAAATCGCCAATTTGAAAATTGATGAGCTCGAGGCGATGCGCCTTTGTGACGTGGACGACCTCGACCACGAAGATGCCGCTAAAAAGGTGGGGGTGTCGCGGAGGACGATCGAAAGATTACTGAATTCAGGGAGATTCAAAGTGGTCGGAGCGCTGATCAAAGGTTACGGCATCCAGATAACCTATCCAAAATATATCTCATTTAAGAAAGGGGGAAAAAAACGATGAATTTTTTCTTTAGGAGGGAGCATTTAAAAGGGCCGGGACCGGAAACGGGAGGGGGGAGAAAAAGGACGAAAAGCTGGGAGCCTCCTCCCTGGATGTGGGGGGTGCAGGATTCGGGGCCGTTCCCTTACGATCCGACCGAAGAGGACGTGAAAGAGGAGATCAGGATTTTAAGGGCGGAAAAAGAGGATATCGAGTCGAGGATCGAAGATCTGGAACGTATGATAAAGGAGGGGAAATAAATGACACCAAGAGAGATCGGGACATGTGTGCGCCCGGGAGCGATCGATAAAAATGATCACCCGGTCGATATGGCAACTTACTATCGTCCATTCTTATACGGGACTCCGTCTCGCATAGGCAGGATGGGGAGAGGCTTTGGAATTGGCGGCGGTGGGAAAAAAGGGTGGGTATTTAGATGGCTTAAAAAGCTGGATTTTTTAAAGCTTATGCATTAAAATAATAATATGAGCTTATTGGTACCGAATAAGATATTTTTAACCAGAGGGGTCGGGCGCCATAAAGAGAAATTAGCAAGTTTCGAGATGGCGCTGCGCGATGCCGGGATCCATGCAGTCAACTATGTCCAGGTATCTTCGATCTTTCCTCCCGGATGTAAACAGATCTCAAAAGAGCAGGGGGTAAAATTAATTAAACCGGGTGAAATCACCTTTATTGTTATGGCGCGTAACCATACCGATGAAACCCATCGGCTTATCTCCGCCTCCGTGGGGATGGCGATCCCCGCCGACCAAAAATCATACGGCTACCTGAGCGAGCATCATGCCTATGGTGCGACCGATGAAGAGGCGGGGGATTACGCGGAAGATATTGCCGCGCAGATGCTGGCTACGACGCTGGGAATTCCCTTTGATGAGGCTTCGAGCTGGGACGAACGCCAGGAGCAATGGAAATTATCCAACGATATCGTTAAGACCACGAACATCACCCAGAGCGCGATCGGGCAGAGGGGGGTATTTACGACAGTAATTGCCGCCGCGGTACTTTTACTTGACCAGGACAATAATGTCTAAGAGATCTGCCATCTGGGTTTTATTCATCATTCTGGTCTCATTATTTGGATTTTCCGCATCAGCAGAAGAACTTCACCCGCCCCTCTACGAAAAAGCGACCGTCATGGATGTTTACACGTTTGATGACCGGGACATTACTGGCGGGGAGAGCCAGGATGTAATATTAAAAATAACCTCGGGCAAATATAAAGATAAAATAGTTGAGGTCCAGCATATAACCTCCAGCATGATGGGGGGGCAGATGGTGATCAAGCTGGGGGACAAAGTGATCCTTTATATCGACGAGCATCCATCCAAAGCCGAAAGTGAAGACGGAAGCCCGGTGATAAGTATTGCCGATTACGCCCGCGATTTTCCGATCTATCTGCTGGCGCTCCTTTACGCTATCCTCTTAGTAGTTATCGGCGGGATAAGGGGGTTAAAATCCCTCCTTAGTTTGATCATTACTATCTGTCTGATCTTTTTGGTCCTCTTCCCTCTGACCTTATGGGGATTTAATCCGTTGTTGGTCTCAATATTGCTGGCTGGCGCGGTTTCGGTGATCGTTTTTCTGATCATTGGAGGGAGGAGCGTAAAGAGCTTTTCGGCGGCGATCGGGACGATTATCGGAGTTGCGATCGCCGGCCTGCTCGCTTATGTCGTCGGGAATATGGTCCACCTTAGCGGACTGAGTTCGGAGGAGGCGAGGATCCTTTTATATTCGATGGAATTAAAAATTAATTATCAGGGACTTATCTTCGGAAGTATTTTAATTGGCGCGTTAGGGGCGATCATGGATGTCGGGATGTCGATCGCTTCGGTGGTTGAAGAGGTCCATAAAGTGCATCCTAAAGTTAATTTTAGGAACCTGTTTGATGCCGGGATGAACGTTGGTAAAGATGTGATGGGGACAATGTCTAATACTTTGATCCTGGCCTACACCGGATCGGCGCTTCCACTGCTCCTTTTACTGGTTGCGAACAATATGTCTTTCTCCAAGATTCTGAATATGGAGATGATAGCGGTTGAAGCAGTCAGGGCATTGGCCGGAAGCATCGGTCTGGTGCTGTGTATCCCGGTCACCGCCTTTGTTTCAGCGCTGATGAATTCAAAGCGGGCGAGATTGGATTAAAAAATAGTTTTATCTTCTGATATTCTTGCCGTGTCAAATCATATAAAAACCTAACCGAAATGGTTATCGTTAAATCAACTAAGACCTAACCGAAATCACCTCCTTGGTTTTTGATCTTCGGGTACCGCTTCTACGTTTTGACTGATAAGTTTGGT
>JAYEOW010000021.1:0-4055 GCA_034723395.1 Candidatus Margulisiibacteriota bacterium | reverse complement strand
CCAACATGAATGACGAGCAAGTTGTAGCAGAGATCGATAAGATCGCCAAGCTACAACATGATCGGGTCATGGGATTAGTTGATGAGAAGACCAAGAAGAAGCTTGACGAATTAAAGAAGCTTAGCGATGGAAAACTCAACGATGCTGATCCAGGTGGAGGCAAGCTTGATTCTTTATCTCCTGAACAGGCATTCACTCGTGAGTACCAAAAACACTTTAATTAAAGGAGATGATTGATAATGGCTGCAACTAGCGAAACGAGATCGTGGGATGCGATAACCACTTCGACCCTTGAGGCGAAGATGGGGAAGATGAGGGAGAACATTATCAAGTCAAGTCCGTTCTTAGCATATATGGAATCAAAGGGACGGATTTTGAAACTTGATGGTGGGTTGAGGATCAAGGCTGATTTGATGTAAACTATTGCATCGTAATGGTTTTTAATAAAGGGAAATCCTGAAATGGAAACCCTTAGCAAGCAGAGAAGGAAAAGATGAAACAAAGTAAAACAGCAAAATACGCGTATGTAGCAGGAATCATAGATGGCGAAGGTTGTATCCGTGTTCATAGAAATCGGACTCGAAGGGGATATGATCTAAGGGGATATGATCTAGCGGTTACGGTCACTCAAAATGATGGTCGGATCCTTGATTTTTGTTTGGGTGTATTTGGTGGAAAGATTTACGAAACACCTTATAATAGAACAGGTGATAAAGATAAGATTTTATATAAGTGGGTTGTAGGTCAAAGTCAGGCTGTTTTTATGTTAAAGAGAATTTTGCCATTTTTAAGAAGGAAGAAAGCAGAAGCACAATTAGGCATGGAATTTGAAAACTTTAGGGCTAAAATGAAGAAGAAACACTGGGAAACATTTGCAACTAAAGGACGACAAGGATGCCGTGCGACGTTAATGCCTGATTGGATAGTGGCAAAAAAAGAAGAATATTTTTTGAAAATGAGAGATTTAAAAAAAGAAATCTTTCCTACTCGTGCAGCTGCAGAGACTAAACAAAACCATTCATCGGAAACGATGGAAAGTGATAGTCCGATCTTGCAGGAAACAATTGCATGATAAAAATAATAATGACATTGTTATTTATTATTTGTTTTGCTTTTCAACTGCAAGCTAACATAAATGATGGGAAGAATACTACGGTTAAGGCTCAAGATCCGTACGAGCTTCTTGATACAACTCCGCAGGAAGGGATGACCGCGGCTTTCTTTGACTGGAAGGAAGTTAAAGGAACACTGGCAATTTCCCGCAAGGAAAGGCGGCAGAATAGCGGGCGGCACGCTATGTTTAATTTGATCGAGGGGAAGTCTGACCAGCTCGAAATGTCTTTCCGCGAGGAAGTCAACCGGCAGATTATCTTGGGCGATGGAACGGATGCGGGAGATAAGGAGATCGAGGGGATTGCTTTGGCAATCAAAGATACTCCGACGACCGGGACTTATGGCGTAATCGATCCGGCATCTGAAACGTGGTGGAGGAACCAGTACGACAATACTGCCTATTCCTTTGCTGCTAACGGACTGGCCTATCTGCGCCTGCTTTATCGCAAGGCTTCGCGGTCTGATGTTATCAGCCCGGTTGACTTGATTCTTTGTGATGGGGAGCTTTACGATACTTTCGAGGCCGAACACGTTCTACATTTGCAGTTTTCACCGACCGGCAAATCGAACGAAGCAATGTTCAACTTGGGTATCGAGAATTTCAGGTATAAGAAAGCTACCGTTATGGAGGATGAACAGTTAGACGCTGATGCCGGGTCCAAGAAGATCTACGGCGTTAACTCCGAGTTTACGAAGCTTGCAGTTGATAAAGAGAGCAACTTCGTGATCCTACCGGCTGTTACTCCGTCCAACCAGACAGCGACCGTTGCTCCAATGGTTCTGATGGCGAATCTTTGTTGTAACAACCGCAGGAAAAACTTTGTGAAAACAGCTGGAAGCGTATAGGAGGGAACAAAGATGAAAAAAGCACTTTTGTTACTCTTGGTTTCTGTTCTGTTTTGCGGGTCTGTTTTTGCTACGTGGAGTTCGTCGATCACAGGCAAAACCATGACGGGGATCAATTATTTAACCTGGGGGACGTTTACTGAGGTAACTGATGAGGCTAATAGTATTACGACCGGGTTGAATACGATCTATGCTTTTGGGACTAATGTTAATACCGGGGAAACTTTCGTCAATAATTCGACGACCGAAAGTGATGCTCTTTACGCGTATGCTATTCCACTTACCGGCTCGATTGAGGTTAAAGTGAATAACAACAACGCGAATAATGGGACCTGGTGGGCAATTGGTCGTTGATTAAAAAAGGAGAGTGAGGAAAAATGAGAAAGTTTATCGGATTGTTTCTGATTTTGGGTTTCATAGCTACGTTAGCCGTAGCGCAAGGCTTTCAGCAGATTCCAGCGTCTGAATCGGCTAAGCGTGGGATGGTTATGCAAGAAGCGGGTAAATCATATATTTACGCTTATGCGACTGCCGCCGCAACTGCGCTTACCCCGTATAAGCTCGATTGGGGATCAAGTTTGAACCCCAGGGTTGTTGCTTTAGCTGATGGAGCCACTAGAGATATGATCGCTATTCCTGAATCAGCAGTAGCGGTTAGCACTTGGGGCTGGTTTCAGATCAAGGGGGACATTGATTCGGTTGTCGTTCCATCGGGTTCTTGGGTGGTTGAGCGAGGAGTAGGGATTGAAGATGGAGTAGTCAGCATGGAAGCTGCTGCGCCATCCGGGTTAGACACCGAATTTGGCGTTATTACAGCGACAAATAGTGCTACTTCGGTTGATCTTTATTTGTTCGGTCGTGAGTGTCTAGGAAGTACTTAGGTTTAATAGCAGGGGGAGGATTCTTTTTCTTCCCCCTGCGTTTCTTTAAAGGAGGAAGATTATGGCAAGAAAGAAAATGTATGTAATTCAGCACGGAGTTATGCGGCCTAAGTGGATCGACCCTAAGCATATTTTCGATGTTCCTGATGAGCCGGTTGTCCCTGTTTCTCTTCCGGCTCCGGAGCCGGAGAAGAAAGCCCCGGAGAAGCCAAAAGATACGATCATGGTAGCGGATGAGCCAAGCGGACCGCGGAGAGCCGTAAAGCTTAAAGACGGAAAGCCGGTAGAAAAGAAAGAGGAAGCGAAGTTGCCAGAGAAAAAAGAAAAGGTAGAAAAGAAAGGCAGCCGCCGCGGGAGGTCAAGATGAGGGAAGCAAGAATTGATATGGATAAGGAGACGGCGAAGGGATTAGGCTTTGGAGAATCGGTAACGATCAAGATGACCGGAAAAGTAACAGGAGTTGATACATACGATTTAACCGAAACACCGATGGATAGCAAGGAAGATAAGAAGCCTAAAGAAAAGCCGAGGGTAACGGTTAAGATCGGAGATTACACCGTTTCTATTGATGGCAAAACAGACCCCAAAAAAGCCTATGACAAGAAATACAAAGAGGAAATGGGCGACAAAGAGGATAAATAAATGCAATGGAATTTTGGAGAGATCATTGATTATATCTCGGATATAATCTCGCCCGGTGTATCGTTAAGCACTGCTCATACGGCGATGGTCAAAAACCTGATAAACGTATCGATCAGCGACGTTGCGGTTGATTTTCCGATTAATGATCTAAAAGTGCCGGATCAGTATGTTAGGACGGTGGCGGATTACAGCGATGAAACGCTTACCGCAACGGACGGATCGAAAACTTTAACCGGGGATAGTACGGTTTGGACGTATAAGATGATCGGCCGCAAGATCAGGATTGACGACGGAGATGCGTATTACATTATTGATGATGTTCCTTCGGCGACGGAGATCACGCTCGATCGATTCTATAACGGTGATGGCGGGGCAGCGCTGGAGTATAATATCTTTGAAAACTCTTATGATATACCGACGGTTATCGGCGCGACTGGATGGGTCAAGAATATAATCGATCCTTCACAGACCGGCAATCCCGCGGAAGAAGAAAATTGGGACTGGATCGAGGCTCAAGATCCGACGCTCCAGCACACGGGGACGGTTGAACGATTTGCGCTGATTGGGAATAAG
>JAYEOW010000020.1:0-43809 GCA_034723395.1 Candidatus Margulisiibacteriota bacterium | reverse complement strand
CTGGCTGTTTAAGTTTCTCGATTTTATCCTGGCTCCGTAATAGGCGAGCATACGTTCGGTATGATCCCTCGCCTGGTTTTTTTCGACAACAGTTGTCACTCCATCTGCAAACAATCCCGCCAGGAGGACAGCGGACTTAACCTGCGCGGAAGCGATCGGCAACTCGTATCTTATTGGAAAAAGTTTTCCTCCTGAAATTTTTAGCGGAGCAAATTCACCTTCAATGCCCGCCCCCATCTCCCTAAGCGGCGTTACAATCCTCATCATCGGCCTTTTCTGGATCGATTTATCACCCGTAATTTCCGTCGCAAACGACTGCCCGGCGAGAATTCCCGACATTAAACGGATTGTTGTTCCGGAGTTTCCAACAAATAACTCTTCTTTAGGCGCTTGCAATCCGTTCAAGCCTTTGCCTTTTATAATAATTTTACATTTATTTTTAATTTGTATATCGATCCCAAGCTTCTTAAAACAATCAACCGTAGCCAAGCAATCTTCACTCGGCAAAAAACCATTAATGATCGTCTCGCCGTTGGCCAGGGAACCGATCATAACTGCACGGTGGGAAATCGATTTATCTCCGGGGACGCGGATTTCGGATCTTATCTGCTTTGATGGTTTAATGATAAGCTTAGCCATAGATCGGATCCCTAAATTCTTTCGCCCTTTTTAGTTCGGTCTCAAGCTTAGAAACATCGCTCTCTCTGATCAGCTTTTCCATTTTGGACAAAGATTTCTTGAAGGCAGAAAGTTGTTTTAAAACCGCTTTTTTGTTGGTTGTAAACATATCGACTCCGAGAATAGGATCGCCGGAGGCAATCCTAGTTGTATCACGGAAGCCAGAAACCGCACAGGCTTTCATCTCATCCTTACCCTTTTCTGAATCTGCAATTGTATTAACTAAAGCAACCGCAACGGCCAATGGCATATGAGAAATTCCTGCAGCAACCAAGTCGTGAAGCTTGGGATCCATTTTAACAACTTTACTCCCAATCATTTTCACTACCTCTTCCATCTTTTCTAAAGCTTTTTTACTTGTCCTAGCTGTCTCCGTTAATACATAAGTCTTATCCTTCAATAAGTCGAGCTCGGCTGCTTGAATTTTTACTTTCTCTTTCCCCGCCATCGGATGCCCGCCGACAAAATAGGTCCCTTTGGGCATTAATTTTTCAGCTTGGGAAACAATTCCCGCTTTAGAGCTCCCTACATCGGTAACGATCGCCCCTTTCTTTAACATCGGAGCAAATTCTTTAAGTTTTGGAATTATCAAATTGATCGGCGTGCAGATAAAAACGATATCCGCATCTTTAATTCCTTTTTCGGTATCAGTTGTCCCCCAGTCGATCGCTTTCCGACCGATCGCTTCTTGAATAGTTACTTCGCGTCGAGGAATGCCAATCACAGCAATCCCCGCCGAAGTATTTTTTAGCGCCAAGCCGATCGACCCGCCAATTAATCCTAGTCCGATAATTGCAATATTCATAGCTTCCCTCCCAAAAACTTTCCTAGTAACGTATAGCCATCTTTAATCTTAATCTTCGATTTCTTGATTTGTTTCTCGCTATAACCAGAGATGTGAGACGCGATACGTGATACGCGAGATGGGAAGATTGCAAAAGGGACTGCGTCCATCGTGTGGGTCATATCAGCAATCGGGGTTGGATGATCGGGCAGCACCATAACTCTCATATCACATCTCTCATATCTCATATCCTTTAGGATAGTTCCAACCACCAACCTATCAAAATCTTCTATAGCCTTAACTTTCTTTCGAATGCTCCCCTCGTGCCCCGCTTCATCCGGTGCCTCAACGTGGACAAAAACCACAGCGTTTCTTTTTAATGCCTTTAAGGCATACTGCGCTTTCCCTTTATAGTCAGTATCCAAATACCCGGTCGCTCCTGGGACATTAATTACTTCCAGACCGAGAATCTTTCCTAATCCCTTTAAAAGATGGACAGCAGTTATAATCGCGCCCTTCTTGCCATATTTCTTTTTAAACGACGGCATCTTGGGCTCTCCCCCCTGCCCCCATGGCCAGATCATAGTCGCCTTTGTTTTCATCTCGTGTAAGAGCACTTCACTTTCGTTCATCAACTGAAGTAAGATGTCTGACCTTTTTCCCTTCGGCAAATAAGGCGCAATCTTTTTCCCCGTAATATCATGCGGTGGTACACACCTGACGGCACTACCAACTACTGCACTACTAACTACTAAAAGATGCCGATAACTAAGGCCTGGATAAAACTTAATCCCTCTTCTCCCTAATTTCCCCTGGATCTCCCTGATCGCCCTTTTTGCCTCCCCTGTCCCAATATGGCCGGCCGTAAAATCTTTCATCTTCCGACCTTTTACGGTGACTAAATTACAACGGAAGGCAATATCGCCCTTCTTTAACTTGACCCCCAAGCTTGCCGCTTCAAGCGGGCCCCTCCCCGAATAATATTTTTTCGGGTTGTAGCCAAAAATGCTCATACCGGCAACGTCTGAACCGGGATGCATTCCCTTGGGAACATTATTCGCCCAGCCGCAGATCCCACCCTTGGCAATATGGTCCATATTCGGAGTCCTGGCGGCTTCAAGCGGGGTTTTCCCTTTTAATCGTTTTAGCGGTTTATCCGACATCCCGTCTCCGATGAGAATTATGTGTTTCATTTTACTTCTTTAGTTAATCCCGGGGGGACATCGGGAATAAGCTTTCTCTGGTCTATGAGCTTCTGTAGTTTCCTCTCCCTATCTAAAATATTTCTTTGAAATATTGTTGCATCGCGCAGCAAAACATCCGGCGTTTCCCTCTTTTCTACATCTAAATATCTAGCTTTTGGGCTCCCCAACCTCTCCATCAGGTTTATTTCATCAATATTTGTAAAAAACCTTTTTGGCGCAAGTCCCCTAAAATAGGGATAGGTCAACTTGTAAGACGAAAGCGATAGCCGGCTAAGAATTGAATTTAAGGCTTGTTCTCTGGTAGCTTCTGAAATCGGCAGGGACAGTACCATCTGAATTATTATCCCGCAAATCAAGAATCCCTTGCCCCCCCCGACAAACATTCCACCAATAATATCTACCGGCCCTAAAACAATAACTTTTACTATTTTTCTGATCAAAAACATGAGCAATATATCAAAAAAGATATAGGTAACTATCCAGATCAAGAAAAACAACCCGATCGTACCCGCATAAGATGGATCGCTAAATCGCGGGGCGCCGCCGGAAAGGATGGCAATAGCATATGATGCCAGAAAAAGCGAAGCAAAAACCAGGACGACACTCGCCAGGGATTTTACGATCCCTTCTCTTGTCCCTAAGAAAATAAAACAAAATATTACAAACCCGACGATTAAATCAAACATCTCTATCCCTTGGCAAGCCGGGATTTAAACTTTTTCAGCTCCGCTCTTATTTTGGGATACTTTAAAGCTAGAATCTGCGCCGCCAGGATCGCCGCATTTTTTGCCCCATCGATCGCCACCGTCGCGACCGGGACTCCGGATGGCATCTGTACGATCGCAAAGAGGGCATCATGCCCGGACAACGCTTTTGAATGGACAGGAATCCCAATTACCGGTAAAGTCGTCTGCGCAGCTACTACCCCCGGAAGAGCCGCCGCCATTCCCGCCGCAGCAATGACCAGGTCATATTTTTTTTCTGCGGCTTTTGCATATTTATCAACTTTTAAAGGGGTGCGGTGGGCCGAGGCGACGGTCACATCATAATCAATCCCAAACCCTGCTAATTGCTTTTCAACTTTCTCAACGATCGGAAGATCAGATTTACTGCCGGTAATGATCCCTACTTTTGGTTTAGGCATATATCCTCCCAATAATTTAGGGGGCAACAGTCATTATCTTTTCTGCTTGCTTTGGATACTTTGCTACGAACAACAACTCATTTTTAGTCAGTGGTTTTTGAGTATGTACGTTGGCATAGCGAACAAGCTCTAGAACCCGGGCCGCCTCTTTATCGTCCTTAAACTCAACCTCCAGGCTCCCATAAACGTTGCGGAATCCTTTAATTCCCGAGTATTCACCAACCGTTATCATCCTTCCGGTCTCAACCAGTTCATCTTCCCCCCGGCCAAGCTCTTCATAATCATATAATTCATAATTTCTCCGGTTCTTTAACGCCCCATCGGCATGGATCCCCGATTCGTGAGCAAAAGCATTTGCCCCCACCCCTACCTGGTTAACCGTGATCGGGATCCCAAACGCGTAGGAGGCATATTTTGCAAATTCCCAGATCTTTTCAAGTTTTATCTCTTTAGGAAACAGGTCTTTATCCTTGAATCCGCTGGCATATTTCAGTGCGAGCAAAACCGAGAGGAGGTCCGCATTTCCCGCCCTCTCGCCTACCCCGTTTATCGTCGTATTAATGTAAGCGTCCTGGCCGCCGTCAACAATCCCTTTTGCTCCCGCCACTGAACAAGCAACCCCCATCCCGAGGTCGTTATGACAATGCATTTCCCAATCTATCTTAGTTTCTAAAGCGAGCGTTTTCATTCGTTCATAGATCGTCAGCGGACCGTCGGTTCCCAGCGTATCGCAATACCGAACCCGCGTCGCCCCCACGCTTTTGGCCCCTTTGGCAAACTTGATCAGGTCATCCACGTCCGTCCGGGAAGCGTCCTCGGCGTTTACCCCAACACTTTCTGCCCCATACTTATAAGCGGCATTAACCGCATCGACCATCGATTCAACTACCGAATCCATGGTCATTTTACCCTTGAATTTTAACTCCAGCATCAAAGGTGAAGTTGAGATCGAAAGGTTTAGATGTTTTATTTTTGGGCAAAGCTCGAACGCCAGATCTACATCTTTTTTTATCGCCCGGCACCAACCTTCAAGCCGCATTGGGGAAATTAGTCCCATTTCGGCCAATTCCAGGTTTGCGTTGATATAATTCGTTTCATGATGAGTAAATGGAAAGCCAAATTCCGACTGGAAAACCCCCAGATCACTCAGATACATGTTAATAATGGTCTTCTCCAGCTTGGCAAGCCCGATCCGTGAAGTTTGGACCCCATCGCGGTTTGTTACATCGATAATGTGGACTTTTGGCATAGTTTACCCTCCTCAATTATTGATTATATCTTACTTTTTTATGATTTACAACTCCGCCTCCGCTACCCCTTCGGCAGATAAATATGCTATACTGCGCTTGCTATGCGAAGAGTCGTTGGAATAATAGGCTATCCGCTGGGACATTCTATCTCCCCCGCAATGCATAATGCGGCACTTAAAAAGCTCAAATTAGACTGGGAATATGAACCGTTTGAGGTAAATCCAAAGGATCTTGAGGAAGCATTAAAAGGAATGCGTGCTCTGCATATTGCCGGATTTAACATTACGATCCCTCACAAAGAAACTATTATCCCGCTAATTGATGAAGTTACCAAAAATGCGCGGATCATCGGCGCGGTTAATACGGTAGTTAACCAGGAAGGACGGTTGGTCGGTTATAATACAGATGGCGCAGGCTTTGTTGAATCATTAAAAGAGGATGCGAAATTTGGCTCGAAAGGAAAAGATATCGTTTTGCTCGGCGCCGGCGGGGCTGCCCGGGCAGTATCGGTAATGCTGGCCGAGGCAAAGGCAAGATCATTAGTAATTACTGATATCGATGGCGAAAAAGCAAAATCGCTATCCGAATATATCGGCTCCTACTTTAATATCGAATGCAATTACGTTGAGCCGAACAGCCACGAGCTCCAGCTCACGATCGATGATGCGGATCTCTTGGTTAATTCGACTCCGATCGGCATGCATCCAAATGAAAAGACCTCTCCGCTGGAAAAGGGAATTAAACTTCATAAAATGCTTGTGGTTTACGATCTTGTCTATAACCCCTCAGAAACAAAATTATTAAGGGATGCTAAGGCCGCTGGAGCAAAAATTTGCTCTGGCTTAGGCATGCTGGTACGTCAAGGCGCGCTGGCGCTCACCCTTTGGACCGGCAAAGAGGCACCGATCGAAGTTATGCGTAAAGCCGGCCTGGCCGCGCTTAAGTGACGTAAATTCGACGCTAACAACCACAATTCCCCTTCAAACAACCTGGTAATAAAATTGCTTATAGTGTTATTATGATCTCCACCCCCGAACTACTAGATAATATTATCAAAAAAGCAATCGAACTTAACGCTTCTGACATTCATCTCGAACCGCGGGAGGAGTTCCTTCGGATCCGCTATCGGGTAGACGGCCTCCTCCAAGATGACAAACCGATCCACAAATCAAAACAGGCCTCGCTTATTTCAAGAGTAAAGGTTTTGGTTAATCTAGATATCGCCGAAAACCGGCTGCCCCAAGATGGGAGGACAAACCAGAAAAACATGGATATCCGTGTCTCGACCACTCCAACTCTCTACGGGGAAAAAGTGGTTATGAGATTGTTAAATAGAAAACACGCCTGTCTAAGCCTGGAAGAACTTGGGATGGAAAAGGAGGACCTAGACCTTTATAAAAAGATGATCGCCAAAAGAAATGGGATCATCCTGGTTACCGGACCGACCGGATCGGGAAAAACAACCACCCTTTACGCAACCTTAAACAAGTTAAATTCTAAGGAGACAAATATTTTAACCATCGAAGATCCGGTCGAATATCAGCTGCCGGGGATAAATCAGGTCCAGGTGAACCCGAAAGCGGGGCTTACCTTTTCGCGCGGGCTTAGAAGTTTTTTGCGGCAAGATCCGGATATTATCATGGTCGGAGAAATTCGGGACGTAGAAACCGCCAAGATCGCTTTTCAAGCGGCGTTAACCGGGCATCTTGTATTCTCAACCCTGCACACCAACGACGCCCCTTCTGCCGTCACCAGATTAATCGACATGGGAATCGACCGTTATTTAGTTGAGGCATCAGTTATCGGCGTCATCGCCCAGCGGTTAATTAGGAAAAAATCTGCCCACGGATACAAAGGAAGGATCGGCCTATATGAAATCATGCTCGGCATTACCCCTCATCCTGGAATGAAAACATTAGCCGAAAAAGGAGAGTTAAAAGCTTTGCAGGGAATTACTTCAAAGGAAGAGCTTGCCCGGGTAATTTATCTAGAAGAGAGATAGTAAAAGATCTGATATGGGCAAACAGCGATTTCACCGCGCTTTTCTTGATAAATCCTACCGCTCGCGGACAACTCTGACAAATCTTAAACCTTAAGTTCGGAATTGTGCAGACAACATCTGTGTAGTAGATACAAATTTTACAACCAGCCCTTTTCCCTTCTATCCCCCGGCTTATTAATGTCTGATTAGTCTCGTCAATTCTGGTTATTTCCATAATTCTTCTACTGCTATTTCGAATGTTCTTTTATTAAATTTCACTCGATTTTGCATATCTGTTATACTAATGGCATGATCATCATTAGATTTATCCATACAATTTTATTTTATTTGATCGTTGCCGTAAGTTTTTCGCTGGGATCGATCACCGTCGCCGTTTGTTCTTTCTTTTCAAAGTCAAAAACAGATGCCTTTCAAACTGCCGGCCGTTTTTGGGCGCGGTTTCTAATGTTTTTTGGCGGGGTAAAAGTAACCCTCGAGGGGATGGAAAACATCCCCAAAGATAAACCGGTTATTATTGCCGCCAACCACCAGGCTGCGGCAGACATCTTGTTCGTTCTGGCATATCTTCCGATCAATTTCCGTTTTGTAATTAAAAAAGAGCTCTTTAAAGTCCCTATCCTCGGATGGTATCTTAGAAAATCCGGCTACCTGTCGATCGACCGGAGATTAGTTCTTAGCGCTTATCGGATAGTAGAACAGATTATCGAAATTATTAAGGCCGGGGAATCGATCCTGATCTTTCCGGAAGGGACAAGGACCCGGACGGGTGAATTAGGAAGGTTCAAGCGGGGAAGCCTTTTGGCCGCCCTAAAATCGGGAGCTCCAATCGTTCCAGTTGCGATCTCAGGAAGCTTCCACATTATTCCGAGCGGAACCTGGATAATTAATCCCTGCCCGGTAAAATTTAGCGTCGCTCCCCCGATTGAAATAAAATCTGAAGCGGATTATAATAATAAAGTCAAAGAGGTAAGGAATACGATCGCGGAGATGCTTGAAAAATGAAGTTAAATGGAAAAGCGCGGCGTCTAAAACAGGATAACGATATTAATACTGACTATATAATTTCGGGACGGTATAAGTTCAAGATCCAGGACCCAAATGAACTGGCCAAGCATGTTATGGAAGACCTCGATCCCGATTTCTATAAAAAAATAGAAAAAGGGGATTTCGTCATCGCCGGGACAAACTTTGGCTGCGGATCCTCGCGTGAACAAGCTCCCATGGCGATAAAATATGCAAATATTTCTGCAGTAATTGCCAAATCGTTCGCCCGGATCTTTTACCGCAACTGCTATAACCTTGGGCTCCCAGCGATCGAGGCAGACACCGACGGGATCAGCGAGGGCGACGAGCTCGAGCTCGACCTTAGCGCCGGTGTTATAAAAAACAAAACACAAAACAAAGATATCAAGACCGCTCCCCTCCCACCCACTATGCAGACCCTCTTAAAAGACGGTGGACTGGTCGAACATTTCAAGAAACACGGCGGATTCAAGATTTAGGAGGTACCAGCAATGTCGGATTTTTCAATTGTAATAAATTTGGTCCTGTCGTTCATCCTAGGAGGCCTTATCGGCTGGCTGCGCGAAAAAGAGGGGAAGACCGCCGGGTTAAGGACCCACATCCTGGTTTCGGTCGGTTCGGCGCTGTTCATGATGCTTTCGGCGGAGATGCTAATGCTCTCCGGCCTGGCTGACCCAGGTAGAATTGCCGCCGGGGTCGTAACCGGGATCGGATTTATCGGCGCGGGGGCGATCGTCCAGGCCCGCGGCAGCGTAATAGGTATTACCACCGCAGCCTCCATCTGGGTTACCGCCGCGATCGGAATGGCATGCGGAATCAGCTACTATGTCGGGGCAATTGCCACAACGATAATTACCCTGATCACCCTGCAGGCTTTAAGGGAGGTCGAGCACCGGATCATTAAGACCAAGGAAAAGCACTAAATATGTTTTTCTACGATCCTACATTTCTTTTAGTAATCCCTGCTCTGTTATTGGCGCTATTTGCCCAATCAAGAGTACAAAGCACTTATAAAAAATATTCCAGGGTCCCAGGTTCACGCGGTTATACCGGAGCCCAGCTGGCCCGCTATATATTGGACGATCAACGTATGACTAATGTAAAAATCGAAGCCATCCCCGGATCACTTTCCGACCATTATGACCCACGGTCAAAAACATTACGGCTTTCAAATGAAATTTATAACAGCAACTCTGTTGCCGCATTAGGAATCGCCGCACATGAAGTCGGTCATGCAATCCAGGACGCAAAAGCATATTTCCCGTTAAAGATCCGCAGCAGCATCGTCCCGGTTGCAAATTTTGGCTCCTGGCTCGCTTTTCCGCTCTTCTTTATCGGATTGATCAGCGAGATCCCGCAGCTTATGGACTTGGGAATACTATTTTTTACCGTTGCCGTCGGATTCTCTCTTATAACCTTGCCAGTAGAATTTAACGCGAGCAGCAGGGCGATCACTATATTACAAAACGGTCGCTACCTGATGGACAAAGAGATCCCGATGGCCCGAAAGGTCCTCTCCGCCGCCGCTTTAACTTACGTTGCCGCCACCGCGATGGCGATTTTAAATTTAGTTCGATTATTAATTCTCCGTGGCCGCCGCTAAAACCATCGTTATCCTCGGCCCCACCGCTGCCGGAAAAACAAAACTTGCTATCAAACTCGCAAAAAAGCTTGTTCGCGAAATAATATCCGCCGATTCGATGCAGGTCTATCGCCGAATGGATATCGGGACCGCAAAACCAACCAAGGAAGAGCGGCAAGGAGTTCCCCATCACCTGATCGACATTCGTAATCCGGACGAGGAATGGACAGTTTCTGATTTTATCGATCAAACAAAACAATTAATTTCTAAACCTCCTCAAAAAATTATCGTCGGCGGAACGGGCCTATATCTTTGGTCGTTACTCGAAGGTTACTCTTTTCCTCTCGTTGAGGCTGATCCGGAGCTCAGAAAAAGATTAAGCAAAGAACCGTTGGATAAACTTTATAAAAAATTACAGGAAGTTGATCCAAAGGCGGCGGAAAAGATCCACGCCAACGACAAAAAACGAATTCTCCGCGCGCTTGAGGTTTTCGAACTAACCGGGGTTCCGATTTCGGACCAGGCTAAAGGCTCTAGGACTCAAGGCCAGAGACTAGAGGACTATATTTTAATCGGTCTCAACCTCCCCCGCCCAGAATTATACAGGCGAATCGAGGAACGAGTAGACAAAATGATCGAAAAGGGGCTCATTGAAGAGGTCAAAAACCTATTGGCAAAAGGATATTCCAAAGATCTCAAGTCGTTTCAAGCCTTAGGCTACAAAGAGGCCTGTAAATATCTGGATGAGAAATGGGACAAAGCAAAAATGATCGAAGAATTAAAGAAACAAACCCGCCATTTTGCCCGGCGGCAGATGACCTGGTTCAGGCGCTTTAAAGACGTTAAATGGTTCGACGCTCCAACCTGCCTGCCGGACAGGCAGGTTGACACCTCGGCGGTTTTAGACTATATTAATGACATATGATTCGCACCAGAAAACAAGAGATAAAGAGGCGCCAGAAGAGAAAAAAAGAGACACGCCGCAAGAAAGGCCTGTTAAGAAAGACGGCTAAATCTTCGTCCTCGGCAAAATGAAAGAGTTCGGCCAGCGAATAGAGCTTCACTCCCATACCATTTTTAGTGACGGCGTTTTATTGCCCGGCGGATTGGTTTGGGAGGCCGCAGCCAGAGATCACTCCGCAATTGCAATAACCGACCATGTTGACTCTTCAAACCTTGAACAGGCCCTCTCTGCAATCACTAAATACGTTAAAGAAGAGGGGAAATATCTTCCTATTAAAGTCATCCCCGGAGTTGAGATCAGCTACCTTGCTCCCGAGCTTATCGAACAGTATGCGAAAAGAGCGCGAGACCTTGGCGCAAAAATTATTATTGTCCATGGCGAATCGCCGGTAGAGCCGGTGCCCAAAGGGACCAATCACGCCGCCCTGCAGCTAAAAGGCCTGGTCGATATTCTTGCTCATCCAGGATGGATCAATAAAGAAGATGCGAACTTAGCTGCCCTAAACAACATCTATCTTGAGCTCTCTGCCAGAAAAGGGCATCAAAAGGGGAACAAGCATGTGGCAAAGATAGCAAAAAAAACGGGGGCAAAACTTCTAGTCAATACCGACGCCCACTCCGAAAAAGATCTGGTAAACCAGGAAGGGGCATTAAAGGTTGCCAAAGCTGCTGGACTAAGCAAAAAAAAAGCAATTACGGTTGTTCGGGACAATCCCCAGGAATTAATTAAGAGAATCTAATATCAATCGCCCGGGCATGAGCATCTAATCCCTCGATTTCCGCTAAAAGCTTAATATCTTTCCAGACGTTCTTTAATGCCGGCTTCGTATATCCGACGATACTCTGTGTTTTTACAAAATCATAAACGCCAAGCGGCGAAGCGAACCTCGCGGTTCCGCCGGTGGGAAGGACATGGTTTGGTCCGGCGATATAATCTCCGACCGGGACCGGCGAGTGCGGACCGAGAAAAACCGCTCCCGCATTTTTGATCTGTTCTAATATCCTTTGCGGCGAACCGACCATAAGCTCTAAGTGCTCTGGGGCGATTTGGTTACAAATAGAGACCGCTTCTTTTAAATTATCGACAATAAATATCTTTATCATCGCCTCTTTTATAATTTCTTTTCGTTTTAGCCTCTTTACTTGGCTGTTAAGTTTGGCCTCTACCTTCTCGGCAATTTCCTCGGCGGTTGTTAGAAGAACCGCAAAGGACGCCGGATCGTGCTCCACCTGGGCCAAAAGATCGGCCGCTATAAACTCTGCCTCAGCATCCCGATCAGCAATAATTAGAACATTCGAAGGCCCGGCCAGGCTGTCGATCCCTACCTGGCCAAAGACCATCTTTTTGGCTAAGGTTACATAGATATTTCCCGGGCCGACGATTTTGTCTGTTTTTGGAACTGTCTCGGTGCCAAAAGCGAGCGCGGCGACCGCCTGCGCTCCACCAACCTTAAAAATGGACGATATCCCAACCATATCCGCCGCGGCTAACACCTCCGGCCTTATCGGCGGGGGAGAAACCATGATTATCTCCGGAACCCCAGCAACTTTGGCCGGGATCGCGTTCATTAAAACTGAAGAGGGATATGCCGCTCTTCCTCCAGGGACATAGATCCCAACCCTAGAAAGCGGAACTACCCTTTGACCAAGGACCACGTCCAGCGGAAGGGTTTCAAACCATTCGTCCGGCTTCTGCTTCTGATGATAAGCGGTAATATTTTCGATCGCCTTTGAAAGCGACTTAATAAACTCTCTACTTACTTGTCTCTTTGCTTTTTCGATTTCATCTTGGGTAACTTTGGAAAATTCTTCCCCGTCAAACTCTTGTGTATACCTGGAGACTGCTTCGTCGCCATTTTTTTCTACATCGACGACTATCCTTTTTACTGTTTCTTCATTTGGGGAATCCAGCTTAAAGGCCTGTCGGTCAACGATCGCTTGAATTTCTCCCTGCTTTATCATCTTATCCGGGCTCCCTTTTTAATGACCGAAGAATCGGCAATTACCGCCCCATGCTCTACTACGACCTCGTCTTCGATCACACAATTATACCCGATTATACAATCATTTAAAGTTACATGCCTGCCGATTTTACATCCGCTCCAGACAATGGCGCGGTCCAAAACACATTGTTCCCCGACATGCACATTATCCCCGATCACAACGTAGTCGCCGATCTCGGTCTCTTTTCCGATCGTTACCCTCTCTCCAACAATTGAAGGGCCGACAAAACTAACGCTTGGATCGGGATGAGTATCTCGTCCCAGCCAGAACTTCCCTTTGATCCTGGCCCCTTTTATCTTTACCGCGACTTCATTCCTTAAGATCGCCTGGTGCGCTTCTTTATACTTTTGAGGATTCCCAATATCAAGCCAGTAAGCGTGGCTTAAATAACCAAATATCCGCTCCCTTTTCTCCAACAGCGACGGATAAAGTTCTCTCTCAAAAGAATGCGGCTCCCTTTGAGGAATATCTTTAAATATTTTTGGGTCCACTATATATGTGCCGGCATTAATCGTCCGCGCCTCAATTGTTTCCAGCATGCTCCAGGATGGTTTTTCCAAGAACTGCTTCACCCGCCCATCCTTATCCGTTACGATCAGGCCAAACGCTGTAGGATCTTCTACTTCGGTTAAAGTTAATGTAACCCGTGCTTTTTTCTCCTTGTGGAAAGCAACAAGCTTTGAAATATTTAGGTCGGTTAAAACGTCGCCGTTGAAAACAATCATCGGTTCATCGTCAAAAAATTGCTCAGCATTTTTTACCGCGCCCGCGGTCCCCAAGGGGTGATCTTCGATTGAATAATGAATTTTTATCCCCCACTTACTCCCATTGCCCAGCACCTTCTTGATCTCATGTGAAAGGTAATGGAGGTTCAATATCACTTCATCCACTCCATGTCTAACCAAGTGCTCAATCTGGTGGACAACAAACGGGCGGTTAACCACTGGGACAATCGGCTTCGGGGTATTATAGGTCAAAGGGCGCAGCCGGGTGCCAAGACCTCCGGCAATAATTACTGCTTTCATCTCGCCAGTTCCCTTTTTAGCTTGGTGATTACATCAACCTGTACCGGATCAATTCCTCTCGCCCCTGCCAAATAAACGCTTAAAAGATCTCCCTGATAGATCAGGGATAATATTTTTGCCGTTTTTGTCTTTCCCTCTGTGAATAATTCCTTTACTCCACCAAATTTTGTGCCGATCAATGATTTTGTTATATCCATCCTTTTTGCTACCCGCCGGTCTTCATCTTCATCGCGTAAAAATATTAAACAAAAATCATGTTCGCCATTCTCCAGCTCGGCCAAGCTAACGATCTCGTTATGGTTCATTTCGGGAAAGAGATTATACAAGGCCGTAATTTTACTGTTTTCATTAAACTGTGTTTTTAAACGTAGTCCGGCGGCGGCAGTTGTACCAAAGGCAGCCAGGATTATCGGAACCTTTCCCAACATCTTTTTTGCTAGCTGCTTAAGCGTATTCGACCTTTCCGAAGATCCGGGGCCGATCTCTTTTCTTAACTTCTGCAAAATCCTTACGGCTTGTTTTATATCGTTATCGTCCACCGACGGCAATCCGACCGACTCTAAAACCTTTAGCGCCGTGATCAATAAATACGGGAGCGCGGCACGCGGTTGATAGCCGGGCGGCACCAGGACAAGGGGGCATCCTTTCTCCCTTAACTTGCCCCCGGATGCAAGGCAAACGATCTTTGCCCCTTTGCTGGAAGCTTCCTCTACGGCGGCAAGTGTTTCTTCGGTATTTCCGGAATATGAGATCGCAATTACCAGGGTCTGCCCATTGATGAAATTAGGGAGCTTATATCCCCTATTTACATAAATCGGGATATCAATTTTATCTCGCAGCAAATCAGAAATAATATCTCCGGAAACCGCCGACCCCCCCATCCCCGCAAAAACAATTTGCCTGATATTCTCTATTTTTGGGAGGGAAACAGCCTTAGACCGCTCCAGCGCATCCAAGAGCATTTCCGGCATTCTCGCTATTACATCGAGCATCTTTTTATCCACTTGCTTTTTTGGCGATCATCGACTTTAATATCTCGATCGCTTTGTCCAGTTGAATATCATCCTCGTCGTCATCTTCATCCGGAACAATCGATAGCTCTGCCTCCGCTTCCTCGGTCGGGAGCAGGACTTCATAGTCCGGTTTTATACCCTTTTTATTAATATATTCCCCATTTGGAGTAAGATACTTGGCAATTGTAACAAGTAGTGCCGAACCATCGTTAAGCCTTCTTACATTTTGCACCGATGCCTTACCAAAGGTTGTTGCGCCAACCAGAGGGGCAACCTTATTGTCTCTCAACGCACCTGCCAGGATCTCAGAGGCAGACGCTGAAGAACCATCAATTAATACTACCGTCGGTTTTCTCCAGATAACCCTTCCGGTAGATGGGATCTGCTCTTTTCTCCCTTCGCGATCAACCGTTTGCACGATTGCCCCTCTTTCGATAAACATGCTTCCAATATCGATCGCGCTCTGCAGCAATCCCCCGCCATTTCCCCTTAGATCAACAATTAAGCCTTTGGCATTTTTTGCCCCACGCAACGCTTTTTCGAACTCGCGTGATGAATTAAGGTTTTCAAAAGTATTAAGCTTTATGTAGGCGATATCATCATTCAAGGTTTTTGTTTTAAGCGGTTTTATCTTAATTTTAGCGCGGGTTATTTCAACGTCTTTTGGTTCCTTCCACTTTTTCCTAATAATCCCTAATGTTACCTTGGTCCCCTGCGGTCCGCGGATCAGGCTGACCGCCTCTTCAAGCGCCATATGTTTGGTGCTTTGTCCATCAACGGTCACGATCTTATCTCCTGCCTTTAGGCTTGCTTTGTCTGCGGGGGTGCCGTCAATCGGGGCAATGACCGTCAACTGCTCCTTTTTCATCCCGATATAGATCCCGATCCCTGAATAGCTCCCGCTCATTCGGATCTTCATCTCTTTATACGCTTTAGGTTCAACAAAGCGGGTATACGGGTCATCCAGCGACGCCAGCAATCCGCGGATCGAACCGTAAACTAATTTTTGGTCGTCCACATCTTTTTCGACGTAATCATGCTTAACAATATCCAAGACTTGGAGATAAGTCTCCAGCTTTCTTTCTAACCCACTCTGGGCAACCACCTGACCGACTAAAAACGTCCCGACCAAAACTATCCCGACCCACACAAACAGCTTGTTAATTCTCATTTTACCCTCCTAATCATCACAAAAACTTTATTGGGTTCACCGGCTTGCCATTCTTCCTGACCTCGAAATGCAGGTGCGCTCCAGTCGAATATCCGGTACTCCCGATCAAGCCGATAACCTGCCCTTTTGCGACCACCGCCCCAACCTTCTTATAGATCCGGGACAAATGCGCATAAACCGTAGTTGTTTTTCTGCCGTGGTCAACTACAACCGCCTTGCCGTATCCATCCCACCAACCGGCAAAAATAATCTCTCCCGAATCGGCCGCTTTTACCGATGTCCCATACTTTGCCGCAATGTCCAAGCCAGTGTGAAAACTCCTGCCGCCCCATATTGGATGGCGCCGATAACCAAAGCGGGAAGTTATTCTCCCCTTGGCAGGCCACCCCATCACTCCGCTCCCTAAAACCCTGCTCCCTTTGCGGGCCGCAATTTTCTTTAAGATCAAAACCTCAAGGTCCTTGGAACTTTTCTCGAGCTCCGCAATCCTGGCTTCGTACTCTTTTCTTCTCTGCTTTAATCCTTTATAAACCTTATTCTTCTGCTGGGCCTGGGCAGAATACTCTCTTTTTTTCTTAGAAAAAACACGCGCTAAACCTTTTATTTCTCGCGTCTTATTTTCGATCAGCGCCCGCTTGATCCTTACCTTTTTCGCTTCGGCCCTGATCTCCTGGACAAGCCTTGAATCATATTCAATTATTTTACCAAAGAAATACGCCCGGTTCAAAAAGTCTGACATGGACGAGGAGGTCAAAACTATTTCCAAATAATTCAGCCCGTTGCTCTTATAGATCTCCCTCATCCGGCCACCGAGCTTTTTCTCTTTTTTTAACAATCCCCCAACCGTCTCGTTTAATTCGGCGGTCAGATCATGGATCTGTTCTTCATTCGTTTTTATCTTGCTGGTGGTCAGGTAAAGATTGTTTTTTGTCCTTTTCAGATCTTTCCTTACTATCGCCAGCTCTCCTAACGCGGCCTGTTCTTCCTTTTTCGCTCTCTGCAGCTCTTTTTTGCTTTCTTGCAGCTTTTTCTTCAATATCCTCAGTTTTTGCTCTTCGCCCACCGGCTCAACGGAAAAACCTACTGAGCAGGTAAATATTAGCAGGAGAAAAGCGGCGATTATCCTCATGAAGGTTAAATAATAACATAATCAATAGGGGCAAAACAAGGTTAACCGGCGACCATCCCTTTTCGCCTTCTCTGCCGGTGGAAAGCGATCGCAAAACGGTGCGCCTCATCGCGTATCCGTTGTAGTAATTTAAGTGCTTCCGATCGTTTTGAAAGTGAGATCGGCCGGTTTTTTCCAGCGCGATAAATCGCCTCCTCCTTTTTTGCCAACCCGATAATTGGAATTTTCGATAGTCCCGCCTCTCTTAAAGCCTTTAGCCCAGACTCGACCTGCCCCTTCCCCCCATCGACCATTATCAAGTCGGGAAGGCTTAATTTTTTTGATAGCGCCCCGGTATAACGTCTTTTTACGACCTCAAAAATTGAAGCTACATCATCCGGTCTTTCTCTGGTAGATATGATTTTAAATTTTCGATATTCATCTTTAAGGGGAAGCCCCCCGTAGAATGTAACCATCGAGCCGACCGGATTCGTTCCGCTGATATTGGAGATATCGAATCCCTCGATCCGCATCGGAGCCTTTTTTAGCCTTAACGCCTTTTGCAGCTCTTTGACTTCACTCAGCAGTCGGGGAGAAGGATTCTTGTGCAGAGCTTTCCCTTCCATCATCTTTTCAAAAGCTTTGATCCTGTCCCTTAAATAGGAGGCCTTTTCATAATCCTGTTTTTTGGATGCCCTCCACATCTCATCTTTAAGCTTGATAAGCGCATTCCCGGTCTTCCCGCCTAAGAGCAGGGCAATGGCCTTAACTAATGATTTATACTCTTCCTCCCCTATCTTTCCAATGCAAGGGCCGGAACAACTGCCGATACGATAATATAAGCAGGGCTGCTCCCGCATTTTTAACGGCGACTCCCTGCACCATCTGACCGGAAAAAACCGCTTTATTAATTTTAAAACCTCCCGCACCATCCCCCCGCGGAAACGCCCAAAATAAAGCGCCTTATCCTTTACTTTTTTTCTTACCATCAAAAGCCTCGGCCATTTTTCATTAACGGTAAGTTTTAATAGCGGGTAAGCTTTATCATCACGCTGTGCGACATTATAGCGGGGCTTATACCTTTTTATCATCTGGTCTTCCAGGACCAAGGCATCCATTTCAGACCCGGTTACTATATAGTCTATATCATAAAGTCTTTCCAGCAGGATCCCGGTCTTTATATCATCGTGTTTTCGAAAATAAGAGGCTACTCGTTTGCGGAGCGCGTTTGCCTTGCCGACGTAAATGACCAGGTCGTTCTTGTCTTTAAAAAGATATACCCCTGGTTTATTGGGGAGGGACTTAAACTTCTCCTTTAAGGAGGACATTATTATTTCTTTGCTTCAACTTTTACTTTTAGTTCAGCAGAGATCTCTTTATATATCTTAACCTGTGCGATATGGTCCCCAATCACTTTGATCGGGTTCTTTATCTCTATTTTTTTCTTGCTGATCTCGATCCCTGACGCATCTTTAAGCGCCGCTGCGATATCCTGTGCAGTTACCGATCCGAAGAGTTTTCCGCCTTCTCCCGCATCCGCGGTGATTAAAATTTCGAGCTCGGATATTTTTTTTGCCAATTCTTCAAACTCTGCCCGCTTGGCTTCCAGCTCTTTCTCCCGCTTTGCTTCTCGCTTTTCGCAGGCGGCTAGCTCTCCCTTAGTCGCCGGAACGGCTAAATTCCTTGGGATCAAAAAGTTTCGCGCGTACCCGCTAGCCACATTTACGACACTGTCCGCTTCGCCCAAATTTTCTAATTCTTTCCTTAATACTACTTTCATATTAGTCTACCGCGAAGGGGACCATCCCCAGCTGCCTGGCCCGCTTAACTGTCTTGGCCACCATCCTCTGGTGCAGTGCGCAGCAACCGCTCATTCTGCGCGGCGCAATTTTTCCCCGGTCGGTTATAAACCGGCGCAAAAACCCTATGTCTTTATAATCCAAACCTCTTTTCTCCACACAAAAAACACAAGGGCGCCTTTTTCTTCTTCCAAATTGTTTCTTTTTTGGTTTCCTTCTTTCCCGAGTCATTTATTCCTCCTTGCCCCGAGCCTGTCGAGGGGCTAAAATGGGATCTCGTCCGCCGGAGTCTCTGCCGCAGGAGCCTCTTTGGCTGCGGGAGTCCCCCCTTCTTGACGCCTTCCAAGCATTTGCATATTATCCGCTACCACCTCGGACATCGTTCTCATCTCTCCATCTCTCCCTTTAAAGCTCCTGATCTGCAGGCACCCTTCAATCGCGACCGGCCTCCCCTTTTTTAGATACTCTCCGCAAATCTCTGCCAATCTTCTCCAGGCCACGATATTAATAAAATCGACATCCTGGTATGAACCATCACGGTTGATACCCTGTCCCCCTTCGCCATCAGCATCTTTTCGCTTAAAACGATTTACTGCGATCGCAAAACGAGCTACCGGGATCCCGGAAGTTGTGTATCTTAGCTCCGGGTCCCGTGTTAAATTTCCAATTAAAAATGCTTTGTTATACATGGTTAAAACGGTAAATCACTCGCCAAAGACTCGTTATCTACAAGCTCTTCGGTCGAAGATGGCGCAGATTTTCCAAGCATCACTACGCTCCTTGCTACCACTTCGGTCACCCAGCGCCGCTTCCCGGTCTGGTCGTCAAATGACCGGTTTTGGATCCTCCCCTCAATCAGGGCCATGGCTCCTTTCTTAAGGTTGTCACTACATTCTTCGGCAACCTTTCTCCAGGCAACGATATCGACAAAATCGGTCTCGCTCTGTTTTCCAAAGCTTGGCCGCGCAACCGCGACCCTGAATTTTGTCATCGGCAAGCCATCCATCGTGGAACGGGCATCCGGGTCGGAAGTCAAACGCCCAACTAAGATGATGCGATTAAGATTGGCCACTGCTTGCCTCTCTGATCTCGCCAACATTAACCGCTTCCGCTTCTGCCTCAACCGGTTTTCCGGCAATTTCCGGGTCCTCTTTTGGCACAGCCTGCAGTACCGAGTAACGGACAATGTTTTCGGTTACTTTTAAATATGCCGAGATTTGCCCAGGAAGTGTAGCTTCTCCACTAAAAAAGACGACAACGTAATACCCCTGGGTAAGCTTCTTTGCTTTCTTAAATGTTGAAGCAAGCCTTTTGATTCCCATTTTGTCGGCTTTTTCCACCTCTCCGCCGAATCCCTTTATTTTACTTTCGATCTTTCCGAGGATCTCGGAGATCTTTTCTTCCCCAAGATTCGGGTTAAAGATCAATACCAATTCATAAGCTTTCAATATAAATCCCTCCTTGCCCCGAGCCTGTCGAGGGGCTTTTTGCGCAGACGCGAATTATAGCATAATAGCGGGGAAATGGCAAGCTAAACGTTAAACTTGATCAGGACCAGGTCTCCATCTTCTACCAGATAATTCTTCCCTTCGGTATGGAGGACCCCCTTTCCCCTGGCTCCGGAATAACTTCCACTCTTAATTAAATCATCATAATGGATAACTTCGGCGGCAATAAATCCCCGCTCCATATCCGAATGGACCTTCCCTGCCGCTTTTGGGACCGCGGTTCCATTTTTAACGGTCCACGCTCGGCACTCTTTATTATTTGCGGTAAAAAAAGTAATCAGACCCAAAAGGTTGTAGCCGGAGCGGACAAACCTTTTTAATCCCGGCTCTTTTAATCCGATCTCTTTTAAAAACGCCTCAGCATCTTCTTTGGAGAGCTCTAAAATTTCCGCTTCTAACTTTGCGCAGATCGGGACCACGGTTGCCCCTTCTCTTCTTGCTATCTCTTCGATAATCTCAACCTTTGCCCTATTTCCCGATTCGTCGACATTTGCGATATACATGGTCGGCTTAGAGGTTAATAAAGGGAGGTCTTGTACATGTTCTCTCTCATTATCGGCGATCATTACAGTCCTAGCCGGTTTTCCAGCGGAAAGCGCGCTTTGCAATCTTTGTAAAACCTCCACCTCTTTAAGGATTTTTTTATCGCCCGCCTTTGCCCTCATCTTTGCATTTTCAAGGTTTTTTTCTACTAAAACCAGGTCAGAAAGGATTAGCTCATAATTTATCGTCTCAATATCGATCTTTGGATCCACTTTTCCCGAGACATGCGAGATCTCTTCGCTCTTGAAGCAACGGACAACGTGGGCGATCGCGTCCACCTCTCGAACATGGGACAAAAACTGGTTACCGAGCCCTTCTCCTTTATGTGCACCCTTAACCAGCCCGGCAATGTCGTAAAATTCTATAACTGTTGGAACTGCCCTGGACGAGCTCATGGTCTCCTGGACCTTATTAAGCCTCTCGTCAGGAACCTCCACTATTCCAACATTTGGTTTTATCGTACAGAACGGATAATTTGAAACCTCCGCCGTTGCTCGCCCCGAGCGAAGTCGAGGGGCCTTTGAAAGGACGTTGAACAGTGTTGATTTGCCTACGTTTGGCAGGCCGATTATGCCAAGTTGAAATCCCATAGCTACTTCATAAAATCCAGATCTTTAATATCGATTGCCTCAAAATAAATAGTTGAGCGGAACTAAAAAAATGTTTTCTCTTATTTTCAACAAGTTCCTGCCTCTATAAATAACCATCCCCCATTCGGAAGACCCTTTAAAATCCTTAAGAAAAGACTCAATCCCTCTTAGATCATACCGGCTCACCTTCTCAGCCCACTTTACCTCGACAGGTATTACTTGCCCCCGATTTTCAATAACAAAGTCGACTTCCGCTCCGCCACTTGTCCTCCAATAAAACAGCTTGGCTTCCGGGAGAAAAATTGAAAGCAGCGCTTTTAACTCTATGGCCAGTTTATTTTCCAGTAAATGCCCCACTCTCCCCAACCTTTCAAGGTCCTGCCAACGAGCAAGCCCCTGAAGATGTATGGCCAATCCAGTGTCATTCCACATCAGCTTGGGCGCCTTAATTAAACGCTTTCCTATATTCCGATAATACGGTTCAATCGTAAAAATTTGAAAGGAGGCTAAAAGGAGGTTGAAAAAATGAGCCGCAGTAGAATAAGAAATGCCGGCATCACGGGAAAGATCAGACTTGCTTAATATTTGACCGCTTCTAAAAGCTGCCAGGGCCAAAAACTTCCTGAAGTCATGAAGGTTTCTAATTTGAGAAATATCCCTAATATCTCTTTCCAAATAACTTTTTATATATGCCTTAAACCAGGCATTGCGCAAAGCATTATCCTTCTCAAGCCATGGGTCGGGATAACCACCCCGAAGAATTAAATCCTTAAAAGGGATCTTGCGCGGTTTCAACCGGCTTAGTTTCTCCCAGGCGGTGCCAGCCTTGCTTACCTTAAGCATTTCTATTATTTTAGGGATTTTTAATTTCTGCGGGATCGCTTCAAAAATAGTCAGGGGCTCCAGCTCAATATACACTGCCCTGCCGGCCAAACTTTCTCTAACCTTGGGAAGCATCAAAAGATTCGCCGACCCAGTCAAAATAAACCGCCCCGGAATCCTCTTTTCATCCACCAGTTTTTTTAGGGTGCTCAGAATCTCCGGGAGTTTTTGTACTTCGTCCACCGTTATTTTTGAGTTTTGAGTCAAAAATGCTTCCGGACCATCTTTTGCTGTAACAACCACTGCCGCATCATCAAAAGTAAAATATTTTCGCTTTTCTTTCAAAAGGTATCTAACCAAGGTCGTTTTTCCGACTTGTCGGCCTCCCACTACCGCCACCACCGGGAATTTTTTGAGATATTTTTGAAGAATTTCCGTTTGCGCCCTTTTTAACATACCTTGCATTTTAACAGCTGCTCCGTTAATTTGCAAGGTATATTCCAGCAGCTACTTCATAAAATCCAGGTCTTTAATATCGACCGCTTCAAAGTCGTCTTTGCGGCTGGAAACCTTAGTGTGTTGATAGTCTGATAAATCTATGACCTCTTCTTTTTCTGAACCCTCTTCCTCAACTTCCCACTTCTCATACAACGATTCCGGCAGCTCTTCTAGGTAGCGAGAGGTCTTCATTAAAACTTCCCCGTCATAGCCAGAATAGATCAAGGGATAAGTCAGATAAAGCTGGTCTTTCGCTCTGGTGACCGCGACATAAAAAAGTCTTCGTTCCTCTTCCATTTCTTCATCTTTTCCAAAGCTTAGATAAGAAGGGAACTTCCCGTCGGCAAGCCATACCACAAAGACCGCCTTCCATTCGAGCCCTTTTGCCTGGTGAATGGTCGTGAGAACACACGCCTCTTTATCTCCTTCTGATCCTTCAACAACCGTTTCCGCTTCTATTCCGGAAACTAATGCCAGCGCGCTCAGCAGCTCCTCTAGGTTTTTAAATTGGGTCGAATAGCTTCCGAGTTGTTCTAAGTCTTCCAATCTCTCCCGATAATTTGGATATTGGTTTTTGAGATGCTGTTCATAGCTCGATTCGGAGATCGCCTTGATCATTTCCGCTGGAGTCTCTTTTAGTTCGTCTAGCTTTATAAGGAGTGCTTGAAATTCTTTAAAACCTCGCTCCCCACCCTTTGGCACCAATTTAAGAATTCGTTCGTTTAAAATTTCTTCTAACGGTTTTTCCGACTGGTTAATCGCCTGGAATATTTTTTCCGCCGTTCGCGGACCTATTCGTTCAATAATTTTTAAAATCCTGCTCCAGGAGATTTCGTCGCATGGATTATGGAATATTTTTAGATGGGCCATTACATCTTTAATGTGCGCCTCTTCAAAGAACCGGATCCCGGAGCGGATCTCAAACGGGATTCCCCGTTTGGTCAGCTCCATCTGCACTTCCATCGACTGGTAATGCGAACGATAAAGCATCGCCATATCATTTAAAGAGAGCCCCTCAGCTCTTAGCTCCAGCATTCTCTGGGCGACAAAAGATGCCTGTTCGTGAACGGTGGCCAAAGGCAGAACAACCGGCTTTTCTCCTTCGGGCCGATGAGCCCTAAGTGTTTTATTAAACTTTTCGCTCGCTTGAGAGATCGATTCGTTGGCTAAATTTAAAATTTCCGGGGTAGAGCGATGGTTGGTTTCCAGCTTAAAAAGCTTGGCATCCTTATACACCTTTGGAAAATTCATAATGTTTTTAAAATGCGCGCCGCGGAAGGAATAGATCGAGTTATGGGTAACAATTCCATTGCTGATGATATTATGTGATTTTTCAACTTCTAAATCATAAAAAGGGGCCTTTTCTTTATTCTCTTTTCGCTTAACTAAGGATATTTCACCAAGCATCATCTCTTCATTATTTACTACAGGTACTAGCATGCCCGGCAAAAGAGCCGCTGCGGGCACAATACGAAAGGATCCGCGAACATTTTTGGCAGAAAGAAACTTCGCCTTATAAACAATAACCGCCCTGTACTCTCTTTTTTCTAATTTATTTTTTATCTCTTTAGCAAGATTTAGCAGCGACTTATAATCACTGCTGTGCCGACGTAATCTCCAATATTTTCCATTAAGATGTACTCCCTTAATATTTTTAACAATTTCCCTCCCGAGATAACTCTCAATACACAGCTCGTGTCCCTGTCTCTGTCTTTTTGACTTTCTGTTAGACGCCGACGCCATTAAAAGATTTATTGAAATTCGCCTCCCGGTCCTTGATGCTTTAGGTATATAAGTCGGGTAGTCAAACAAAAGACCAAAATCTTCTAACAAAGTGAACCCATTTTGCCCAAACTCACTAAAAATAACTTTTGTCTGTCTATGCATCATTTTCATCGTTCTATTTTTTCTTTCTTCCAAATAAAACAAAGCCTGTGGAATCTGATGCCGCAAACTTAAAAGACCCTCTCTATATTGAGCAAGTTGCCTACTTGCATGCGCCTCGAGCAGCCACATCCGCTCCGCCTTTTCAAAGCTGGTTCGCGTCTGAATTCTTGGGTCGGACTTCTGATGTTTGGGCAAATTAGTTATCCCTATTCTAAATCCATAATCGTCTCTATACATCAAATATACATACCAATATCCCGGTCTTGAACGCAGTTTCGCAAAACATAGGTGGTTTTGAGAAGCGCATAACCGCTTATTCTTTTTTGTTTTAATTTCTAGGTATTTTGAATGATGGCTTACCTTTTTATTAATAATTTTTGATTTTACCAGTCTCCCATTTCCCCCTCCAGCAAAAATAATCTCACCATTATTTATATCTTCGACTTTTTTATATCCTTCGGGGGTTTTAATTTTTGTTCCTTTCTTCAAACATTGCGAATCATCCCCTACCGCCATAAGATTGCGGTGTCGGGAAGCAAGGATATCAACAATCTTTGCCTGAATAAGATTCGTATCCTGGTATTCGTCAACCAAAACATGCAAAAACTTTCGGGAATATTTTTCTGCCACATCTGGATTCTCGGCGAGCAGCTTCCACCAGAGAAACAAAAGATCATCAAAATCCATTAGGTTATGTTTTCTCTTCCGCTCTTTATATCTTTTTTGGACACCCTCAATATCATCGGTCAAAGATTCGAACTGAGGATAATTATAAGCGACAATATCGGTGATCGATTTTCCTTTATTGGTCGCTAACCCGAAGATCGAGTTCAATGTGTCTCCCTTGGGAAATCGTCTCGCTTTTACGTCGATATTTGCTTCAGTGATACACGAATCAATCAGCTCTTTTGAGTCTCCACGATCTAAAATAGTGTAATTCTTTTGATAGCCGATCAGGTCGGCATGCCGGCGGAGGAGAATGTTTCCAACATGATGGAAGGTCCCACCCCAGATCCCCTTCACGTCTCTTTTTAATAGCATCTCAACCCGGGAGAGCATCTCTTTGGCCGCTTTATTGGTAAAAGTTACCAGAAGAATTCGATCGAGCGGGATCCCGGATTCAACCAGATAGGCAACGCGATAAGTTATCGTTCTCGTTTTGCCGGATCCGGCCCCGGCAATGACCAGCATGGGCCCGCCGGAAGCGGTAACGATCGGCAGTTGCTCCTCGTTTAGCTCCTCTTTGTAGTTGATGCGAAAGTTTCCTGCCGCATTAAAGTGGGTTTTTAAAACGTATTTGTGAGGCACGATTTAGGCATTATACTATATCTAGGCTGATATCTAAAGCTCTCGCCGAATGCGTGAGTGCCCCAACAGATATGGCATCCACGCCGGTGGCCGCAATTTTTGAAACGGTCTTTAAACTTACTCCGCCCGAAGCTTCGGTTTTTACTTTTGCTTTCTTACATAGCTTAACCGCCTTGCGAAGGTTTTTCAGGCTCATATTATCTAGCAGAATCCTATCCGCGCCCACAGACATAGACTTTTTAACCTGTGCGGTCGTCTTTGCCTCAACTTCGATCTCCTTACGAGACAAAGCAAGCTTTGCAGCCACAATCGCCTTATCAATTCCACCTGCAAGATCAATATGATTATCTTTAATTAAAACCGCATCATATAAACCGAAGCGGTGATTGACCCCGCCGCCCATTTTAACCGCATACTTTTCGAGCGCACGCAGGCCTGGGGTGGTTTTTCTGGTATCGAGAATTTTTGCTTTTTTGCCTTTCTTAACAAACTGATTAGTCAAGGTCGCTATCCCGGAGAGTCTTTGCAGAAAATTAAGCGCGACTCGCTCCCCGGTTAAAATCCCCCGCGCTGGGCCGGAAACCGTCGCAATTATTTTCCCGCGTTTAACTTTTGCTCCATCTTTAACTTTGGGAACAAATTTTATCTTGCGATCAATTTGCCTAAAAACTTCCTTCGCTGCCGGAAGCCCGGCAATCACTCCTGCCTCTTTCGCCCGAATAACCGCCTGCACCACCACACTACTAACTACGATACTACGAGTAGTGATATCTCCCGCTCCAACATCTTCCCGCAATGCTTCTCTGACAATTTTCCTCACCTTAACATTACCCATACTAAATAGTAGTAAAATACCGGCCCGGCGAGGATAAAGCTGTCCATTCGGTCTAAAACTCCCCCATGGCCCGGAACTAACGTAGACGAATCTTTAACGCCGGCGTCTCTTTTGATCAGCGATTCGATCAAGTCACTTAGCTGCGCGACCACCCCAATTATTGCCCCGAGGATTATTGAATGAACCATATTAAATCCGGCATAGTAGCCAAATATACTGGCGGCAAGCAAACAAAAGGCAAATCCGGCAACCGCCCCTTCGATCGTCTTTTTGGGAGAAACCGAGGGCCAAAGCTTGTGCTTTCCAAATTTTGTTCCAAACAGATAGGCGACTACATCCAGCGCCCAGATCGTCCCCATTAAAAAGAGAAGGTATGCGCCGCGCTCGGTCAGGGCGCGGATAAAAATGAAGTAGCTAAAAAACCAGCCGATATAGATCATCCCCAGCAAAGTCACTGCTGTGTCGATGATCGCTTCTTTCGGCCGCTGCTTTAAAAAGAGAGTGGCAATTAACGTCGCCAGGGCTGCGCCGGTCAGGATCGCCGAATGCGCCGGTTCCCAACTTTTCTTTAACGAATAATAAGCAAAAATAATAAAAAAGACGACGAAGAAATTCCCCACCCAGTAGGCGGGGTGAAAGTCCTTCACCTTCATCATATTATAGAATTCATTTAGCGAAATAAGCGCCACCAACAAGATGGAGATGAGAAAAGCTAGCCCCCCCAAATATACACAGGCGACTAAAATGGGAGCTGAAACAATAGCGGTTAATACCCTAGTTAGCATTTATCTGCTCCGCCGTTTTACCAAACTTTCTTGTCCTTTTCTGGTAGGCATCAATTGCTTTCATTAGCTCCTTCTCCCTAAAGTCGGGCCAATAAACCGGAGTTATATACAATTCAGCATAAGCGATCTGCCAGAGCAAAAAGTTTGAAACCCTCATCTCCGAAGCGGTACGGATTAAAAGGTCTGGATCCGGCATTTCCCTGGTATAAAGATGTTTACCGATCATCTCCTCAGTTATATTTTTTTTCCCCTCTTTAACTATTTCTTTGACCGCATCGACAATCTCCGCCCGGCCGCCATAATTCACCATTACATTCATAGTAATCCCTTTGGCGTATTTTGTCCTCTCCATCGCCCGCCCCATTTTCTTCCGTAAGGCGGGGGGGAACCCTGAAAGCCTTCCTAAAAACCTCACTCTCACTTTTTCACTCTTCATATCCTTTAGCTCGCGGTCAATCGTCATCGAGAAAAGGTTCATCAGAAATGTCACCTCTTTTTTTGGGCGCAGCCAGTTTTCGGTTGAAAAAGCGTAGACCGAGAGATATTTGACCCCCATCTCAGCGCAAGCGCGCAGGACGGCGCGAAGCGACGCCCCGCCTTCGCGATGTCCGGCAGTTCGGGGAAGGTCGCGCTCTTTGGCCCAGCGCCCGTTTCCGTCCATGATAACAGCAATGTGTTGAGGAATTTTATTGGAGCTCAGATCAGACCTCCATGATCTCTTTTTCTTTTTCCGCCAATAACTTGCCTATCTCCGCCGTAAATTTATTGGTTAGGTCTTGGACCTTTTTGTCCAATGTTTTTTCGTCGTCTTCGGTAATCTCTTTTGCGCTTTTTTTCTTTTTGAGGTTTTCGATCGCATCACGGCGAACGTTCCGGATCGCCACCTTCCCTTCTTCGGCCTCTTTCTTAATAACCTTTACCAGGTCTTTCCTTCTCTCTTCAGACGGCTCCGGCAACCTCAGGCGGATCACCCCGCTATCGCGCGAGGGGTTAACTCCCAAATCTGATTTTAAAATTGCTTTCTCGATGTCCGCCGCTGAATTCTTGTCAAACGGGGTAATCATCAGCATGCGCGGATCGGGAACGGAAATTGTCGCCAGTTGTTTTAACGAAACATCGGCGCCATAATAGCTAACATTTATATGATCCAACAAAGCTGGGCTGGCCCTTCCTGTTCTTACTGCCGCAAAGTTCTTCTTCTGTGTCTCGACCGCTTTCTGCATCTTGTCCTGGCTCTCTTTTAATACATCTTGCATAATTTGTCCTCCTTATTTAGCCCGAGCCTGTCGGGGGGCTTCAACCGCCACCAATGTCCCCACATCTTTTCCTAAAACTGCTTTTTTGATGTTTCCCGGTTTGGTCAGGTCCAACACAATAATTGGAATTTTATTCTCCATACATAACGAGGCCGCGGTTGTGTCCATAACCTTTAATCTTCTCCGAATCAGGTGCATATGCGTAATCTTCTTAAACTTTTTCGCGTCCTTATGCGTCATCGGATCTTTGTCATAAACTCCGCCAACTTTTGTCGCTTTTAAAATGACCTCAATATCAAGCTCCGCGGCGCGCAGCGCGGCGGTAGTATCGGTCGAAAAATAGGGGTTCCCTGTCCCTGCCGCCAAAATTACCACCCGCCCTTTTTCCATATGGCGGATCGCGCGGCGGCGAATAAAAGGCTCGGCAATTGAGCGCATCTCGATCGCGGTTTGAACTCTTGATGGAACGCTGATCTTTTCTAACGAATCTTGCAGCGCCAGAGAGTTTATTACGGTTGCCAGCATTCCCATGTAATCCCCGGTCGCCCGATCAACTCCTTTTACCGCTCCAGATACCCCGCGAAAAATATTCCCTCCACCAACCACGATCGCAATATCGGTCCCGAGCTTGCGGATACTTTTTATCTCCTGCGCTAAAACCTGCAGAATTTCGAGGTCTATCCCGTATTTTTGCTTACCGCCAAAAACTTCGCCGGAGAGTTTAAGGAGGATGCGCTTATGTCGTGCCATGTAGACTTGTCCTTTCCTTTGAAATATACTATAATTCCGCTAAATGTCAATACTCTTCCCGTATTTTGAACTAGCGGCTTCGCTGTTTATCCTATTGCTCTGTTTTCAGATCTTTACCCGGCATTATGACAATAGAGTCGCGCGATTTTTCGCCATACTCGCCTTGGTCGCCTTCCTGGCTTCAATCCTAGAATATTCATTAAGGATCGCCTTCACTTTGGAATTAGCCCGGAATATTAATCGGCTATCCTCTTCACTCTGGGCAATTGTCTTTCCCATGTTTGCTCATTTCAGCTTTGTTTTTGCTAAAAAGGACAGGTTTCTTAAAAACCGGCTAAACTTTGGACTCTTTTATCTTCCGCCGGCTATGATTTCCTCCCTTTTTATCTTTACCAATTTGATGTATACCCGTTATGAGATTTCTTCGATCGGGATAATCAACCAGCCCGCGCCGCTTTATTGGCTTTTCGCTCTAAACATTTTAATTTATTCGGCTATCGGAGTTATTACCCTTTTCCGTTTTAGCCGGCAGACCGCTCAAAAAACCGAAAAAGTCCAGGCGCTGCTTATCGCCTCCGGCAGCTTGATCGCATCGTCAATCGGCGCAGTTGCCGATCTTTTCCTACCTCTTACGATGGGATACCGGGCGGTTTTTCCTACGGCAGTCTTTGATGTCGCCTTCATGATGGCCTTCATCTACTATGCAATGCGGCGATATAGTCTCTTTGCCGTCTCCCCCTCTATCGCCGCGGACGTGATCATCGAAACCATGCCCGATGCCCTTTTAGCAACCGACTTCGAAGGGAACATCCTCTTTATGAACGAGGAGGCAGACAAGCTTTTTTGCGACCCGGAAAAAAGCTGTGTCGGACACCCCTTCTCCTCCCTGTTCAAGAGCCGGCAAAAATATGATCAGCTTTATGATGAAGTTGTCGTCGAGGAGAAAGAGATCTTACGCTATGAAGTAGACCTGGTCGACCCGCTGGGCCAACATATCCCCGCTTTGATAAATGCTAACTTACTGCGCGATAAAATAGTCGGAGATACGATAGGAATTGTTTTTGTAGTAAGAGACGTTAGAGGCTAAGGAACCCCTCCCATGAATAAGTTTCCAAAAAAATATGAAGTTATCGTTATTGGCGCCGGGCATGCGGGGATCGAAGCGGCGCTCGCCTCTGCTCGTCTTGGCTGCCAAACCCTGCTCCTTACCATAAATATAGACACGATTGCCTTTATGCCGTGCAACCCCGCCATGGGGGGGCCGGCAAAAAGCCAGCTGATCCGCGAGATCGACGCTCTCGGCGGACAGATCGGGATTGCCACCGACCTTACCTTCCTCCAAATGAAGATGCTTAACACTAACAGGGGGCCCGCGGTCCAGGCACTTCGTGCACAATCCGACCGAAAACAGTACCATCGGACAATGAAAAAATTTCTTGAGGAACAGGAAAATCTCGACCTGAAAGAAGGGATGGTTGAAGATGTCCTCGTAAAAAAAGGGAAGGTTGTCGGGGTAAAGACCAAGCTCGAGGTCGTCTACGACGGAAAGTCGGTCGTCGTTACGACCGGAACATTTCTAAAGGGGATTATCCACACCGGGATGGTACATACTGAGAGCGGGCGAGCCGGAGAGTTCCCTGCAAAAGAATTATCCGACAGCCTGGCTTCGTTAGGGCTTCGGCTGGGAAGATTAAAGACTGGCACCCCGGCCAGGCTGAACAAGCGTTCGATCGATTTCTCTAAAATGAAGCTCCAGCCGGGAGATGAACCGCCAAAGATGTTCTCCTTCGTTTGGGAATATAAACAGTACGGATATGATGCCCCCGAAAACCCACAGCTCGTTCTACCGCAGGTCCCCTGCCACCTGACCTGGACCAACAAAAAGACCCACGTGATAATCAAAAACAATCTCGAGCGCTCCCCTCTTTTCAGCGGAAAAATAAAAGGGACCGGCCCGCGTTACTGCCCGTCGATCGAAGATAAGGTGGTACGCTTCCCGGAGAAAGAGCGGCAGCAGTGTTTTATCGAGCCGACCGGCCGGGACACCCTCGAAATGTACGCCCAGGGGATGAACAGCAGCCTTCCATCCGACGTCCAACTGGCAATGTTCCGCACCATGCCCGGCCTGGAAAATGTCGAAATAATTCGCCCTGGCTATGCCGTAGAATATGATTATGTCCCTTCCTCGCAATTAAAACACTCCCTGGAGGCCAAAGATACTCCCGGACTATTTTGCGCCGGACAGATAAATGGGACCTCCGGTTATGAAGAGGCGGCCGGACAGGGACTTGTTGCCGGGATCAACGCTGCCCAAAACGCGAAAGGAGAAAAACCATTTTTCCTCGGCCGCGACGATTCCTATATAGGGACCCTGATCGATGATCTGATCACAAAGGATATTGAGGAACCGTACCGCATGCTCACTTCGCGCTCCGAATACCGGCTGGTGCTAAGACAGGACAATGCCGACCTGCGCTTAACTGAAAAAGGATATAAATTGGGGCTTATTAAAAAAGATCGCATCAAAGCTTTTGAAAAAAAGAAGCAGGCAATCGAAGAAGGACATCCTCTTTCTGCCGAAGTTTTAGAACAGATCGAAATTTCAAAAAAATATGACGGCTATATTAAAAGACAGCTTAAACAGATCGAACGGTTCAAGGAACTCGAGGACAAAAAGATCCCCAAGGGGATCGATTTTATCAATCTCCACGGGCTTTCCCGCGAATCCCGACATAAGCTTGCTAAATTAAAACCGGTCTCCATAGGCCAAGCTTCCAGGATTGCAGGGGTCTCTCCCGCCGACCTCTCCGTCCTCTTGATCCATATGAAAAACCATAGACGCGGTAAAAGGGGTGTGGTAAAATATCGGAGTTGTTAATTATGGGGGTGTTCTGATGAAAAAATTGATCGCATTAGTTTTAACCGTTGTCTTTTTGGGAGGGGCTGCATTCGCGGCCACCGGGTTCATTGATGTCCAAAAGGTTTTCAGGGAATACAAGGATACCAAAAAGGCTCAGGAAGAATTGAGCAAAAAAGAAGATGCTTTCAAAAAAATGTTTGATGAGAGCCAGAAGAAACTGCAAACCGCAGAGAGAGACGGGAATTCCCGCGACGAACTGGATAAAATGAAAAAAGACTTCGAAAAGAAGCTCTCCCCGAAGCGGGACGAGCTGCTAAGGCTAAACGAACGGCTTACCGTTTCGTTGCAGCAAAAGATCCTGAAATCTGTAGAAAAAGTCGCTAAAAAAGTGGGGATTGATTTAGTTCTAGACAAGCAAGTTGTTATCACCGGCGGGATGGACCTTTCCGAAATGGTGATCAACGAACTAAACAAGTAAAGCAATCTTGCCCCAATTTAAACTTAAAGATCTTGCCAAGCAAGCCTTAGGTGAAGTTTCCGGTGATGGCGAGGTTGTCATCAAGGGGGTCTCTCCGGCTGAAGAGGCCAAGTCCGGCTGCCTCGTTTTTGTCATGGAAAAAAGGCTCCTGGACCAAGCTATTAATTCAAAGGCTTCGGCTATTGTCACCGCCTGCCACTCAAAGACAAAAGATAAGCCCGCTTTATTGGTTAAAAATCCCCGCCTGGCGTTGGCTAAAATATTACCCCTGTTCGCCCCAAAAAAAGCAGCGCGAAGGGAAATTCATAAAACGGCGGTTATTCCTAAGTCATGCAAGATTGGAAAAGAGGTATATCTCGGCCCTTTCGTCGTTTTAGGCGAAAACGTATCTATTGGCAACCGCACCCAAGTTTATCCCCACTCTTATATCGGGGATAATTCCAAGATAGGAAGCAACTGCATGGTTCATTCAAATGTTTCCATCTATGCTAATTCAATAATCGGTAAAAATGTAGTGGTCCATTCCGGAGCAAGGATTGGGGTTGACGGATACGGCTTTGTGCCGCAAGCAGAAAAGCATATTAAAATTCTGCAAATTGGCAGCGTAATTATAGAAGATGATGTTGAGATTTATGCGAATGTTTGCATCTCTCGAGGGACCCTCGGCCCAACCATTATTGGTGCCGGGACTAAAATTGACAGCCTTACCCATATTGCACACAATTGTAAGATTGGGAAAAACTGCGCCATTGTCAGTTTGGTTGGATTTGCCGGATCAGTTACCTTAAAGGACCACGTCTATGTCGCCGGGCAGGCCGGCTTTAAAGGGCATAATACCATTGGCGAAAACAGCATCGTAATGGCGCGGGCGGGCGTTACCAAAGATTTCCCTTCAAACTCGGTAATCTCCGGCTTCCCGGCGCAAGAACATGGCAAAGAGATGGAATTCCAGGCCTCTCTGCGCAGGTCTGCAAAAAAAAATAAATAATGAAGGTCGCCCTTTTCACAAACGCTTACCTCCCTTATCTTTCTGGAATCACCCTTTCGATCAAGACATTAAAGGATGAGCTGCGTGCCCGTGGACATACCGTTTTTATTGTCGGGCCAAAATATCCGGGACATAAAGAACACGATCCCCAAATCTTACGCCTCCCTTCTCTTCCCGCCACTTATCCTGGTTACCGTTTTGTTTTTCCATACTCGCATAAAGCTTTTAAACTGCTCAAGGAAAAAAAGATCGATATTATCCATGCCCACCAACCATTCGGGGTAGGGACCGCAGCCAGATTGCTGGCCAGAAGAATGAAGATTCCCTTTGTCTATTCCTTCCACACCCTCTTTTCGCGATATGTACATAACGTCCCTTTTCTCCCCCAAGGAATTGCCAAGTCCTTAATAACCGCTTATTTAACCTCTTTCTGCCAAAAGACAGACCTGGTAATTGTTCCGTCTGAAATGGTGAGGCGTCTGCTTGTTTTAAGGGGGGTAAAACGTCCAATCCGGGTTATCCCGACGGGGATCGTTCTACAAAAGATAAGGGAGCGTAAAGGGACCGGGACCCAGCGAATGCTTATCCGGAAAAAATACCGTCTGCCGGAGGACGCTAAACTTTTGCTCTATTCAGGGAGGCTCTCCAGGGAGAAAAATGTCCCTTTTTTGCTTAATGCTTGTGCGAAGATTCTCTCCCGGGAACAAGACACTTACCTATTATTGATTGGGGGAGGGCCGCAAGAAAAGGAACTGCGAACCCTGGGGAAAAAACTCAGTAATAAAATTATTTTTACCGGGCAGATCGCTCACTCCGAAGTTATCGACCACTGTTTTGCCTCTGATATTTTTGTCTACGCCTCAATTACCGAAACCCAGGGGTTGGTTTTAACCGAGGCCAAGGCCTGTGGGCTCCCCGTAGTTGCGGTTTTCGGCGGGGGGGTATCTGACGTAGTGGAAAGCGGGATCGACGGCTACCTTGTCCCGCATAAAGAGGGCATTTTTATCGATCACGTCCTGCGCTTATTAAAAAATCCTCAGCTCAGGAAAGGGCTGTCCCAGAAAGCGGTTGAAGATTCCCACCTGCGTTTTTCTTCAGTTATGGTTGCAAAGGAAATTGAAAATGTCTATAATTCTCTCATCGAAATGAAGCCCCTCGACAGGCTCGGGGCGAAGGAGTGATCTTATGAAAAAGAATGCCTTAATATTAGCATCTATTTTACTTTTAGCGTCCTCCGCTTTGGCATACCCACAGGTATTCCCTACTCCCGCATTAAATGGCCCCTCGGGTGTGGTTCGAATTCCTTCGGCAGACGTTATTCCTTATAAAAATTTTAACATTGGCGCAGACTTCGGCGCTACTTTTCTCCCCTCGTTCACCTCTGCGGAATCGGCCGTTTTTTATAAGATGAATCTAGGCACCTTTCACGGCGTGGAGATCGGAATCGTCGGCGGGACCGAGAAAAACTCGAGCACGCTGCGCGAAGGGGTTTTTGTGAACATGAAGCTTTCTCTGGCAACGGACGAAGATTCGTATCCGTTACGCCTGGCGATCGGGGTTGAGAACCTGTTTTCCTACAGTGACACCGATGTCTATATGGTCGCCACAAAATATTTTAAACAGGGGCCGCGGATGACTTTTGGATTTATGGCCGACTTTCCTGACCAGAGGTTTCGCCCGCTCGGTTTGTTTGGCGCAGAAATCCCCGTGGGCGCGGAAAGCTTTTATCTTGCGGGCGACCTTTTAGCGGGCGAGACCCTTTTCCAAGTAAACGCAGGGGCCCGCTTTTTCTTTACTCCGATCTTTTCGTTAAATATTACCGCCTTAAACCTTTTTGATAACAGCGAAGCTAAAGATTCTCGCTCAGCCTTGCTCGGCTTTAGCTGGGCGAACCCTTTCTGATGAACGATGAGCTCGTCCGTCCGGCGGTAAACAAGTTAAGGGATTATGTCCCCGGAAAAAACCCCAAAGAACCCGGCGTCATTAAACTGGCCTCAAACGAAAATCCATTTGGCCCCTCCCCCCTGGCGCTAAAGGCCGTCAGCAAAGAATTTAAGGCGCTCCAAATGTATCCTGACCAGAAATCGATCCTGCTCCGCGAAGCGCTCTCGGAAAAGCTGCGGATCGATGAGGAGTGCATCATTGTCGGCAACGGGTCGGATGAGATTATGCAGATTGCCGCGCAAACCTTTCTCAAGCCGGGGGAAGAGGTAATCGTCCCCGAAAACACCTTTAGCGTATACGAATTCACCACCCGCCTTCTAGATGGCCTTCCCGTATTTGTTGAGCTGAAAAACTTCGAACAAGATCTTTCCGCCATGGCAAATTCGATCTCGCCGAAAACAAAGGTCATCTTTATCTGCAACCCGCACAATCCTTCGGGAACCTTTATTTCCGAAGAAGCGCTCGATATATTCATTCGAAAGGTTCCCGAAGAGGTGATCGTTGTCTTGGACGAGGCCTATATGGAATTTACAGAGTCCGATTGTTTCCCCGACAGCTTAAAATATGTCCGCGAAGAAAAAAATGTCCTGGTTTTAAGGACATTCTCGAAGTTCTACGGACTGGCGGGCTTGCGCTGCGGCTACGGCGTTGCCAGAAAAGAGCTCATCAACTATATGTTTCGCACCAAGCTCCCTTTTAATGTTAACCGCCTGGCGCAGGCAGGAGCAAGCGCGGCGTTGAATGACAAAAAATTTCTCGACAAAACATTTAAGAACAATGTCGAAGGGAAAAAATACCTTTATGCTGAGCTGGATAAACTTGGATTAGAATATAAAAAAAGCGGGTCGAACTTTATTTTCATTAACCTAAAAAGATCGGCCGACGTCATCTTTATGGGGATGATGAAGCAACGGGTAATTATTCGGCCGCTAACCTCCTTTGGCCTTCCCGAATGCATCCGCGTCTCGATCGGGGCCAAGGAGCAGAACAAGAAGTTTGTTTCCGCGTTGAAAAAAGTGTTGTCCTCCGGAGCACTTCGAAGCTCGAAGAGCGTAGAAGGGGCGAAGAAGGATGAAAAGATGGAGACAAAAAACTAGCGCTTTAAAGGGAGCCAACCTCTATATTTTTATTCAGGAGAGCAGCCAACAGTTCCCCCTGATCCGGGATCTCTGTGCTTGCGCCGGAGCGCGAAAGCTCAGATTGGATGTGATTCCCGCAAAGCTGGTCATTTATCTTCCGTGCAGTTTGGACAAAAAACGATAATTTTGGGCGATCGTGGAAAATTGCATTTGTCGCCCACAGGTTAGATATCTGGGCTTGGGATAGGTTTATTCCACGGGCGAAGACGATTTTCCTCAGCCCATCGGGCAGGCCGGCAGTGTCCGCGCCCCACCTGGAAAAGGCGAAGATCAGATCGGCTTTTTGGTAATGGTCCACAATTTCGACCAACCCATCTTCAAGATCGACGCGTAAATAAAGGTTGGTAGGCCGGACAGAACCGGCAGAAGCTGAAACCGCACCAAAAAGCCTCATGATATTTTTGTGCATGACCGTTTCTCCCCAGGGCGTGTCGGCAGACGGGAGACGGGTATCCGCGAAAGAGGTCGCGGAGGGTTTTTGCCGTTTTTTTAGATGTGTCAGTTTGATATCGGTAAAATGGTGTTCAAGAAGACTAAGGCTGGCTGGATCCATCTCTTTTAGCAATACGCCGTCGCTGCGCCTCATTACAATTTCCCCGCGGGGATCGTTGCTCTTTGCCCAGTTTAAGATCTGATCACAAAATTCTCGGTTTTCCGTCCAGGTTATCAAGCGGGGGGTCCGTAGCTTTTCCAGGATGAAACTGACAATATTGGTATTGGCCTGCAGGATAACCTGGATTTTAACGTACTCCAAGTTTGGGGAAGGAACCTTCCCTTCCGGCTTTACTTCGCTAATATAAAAAACAGTATTGTATCCGCGGGCAATCAGAATATTTTTTGCCTGGCTCGAAGCAAGCAGACAACTTAAGTTGCTGCTCTCCGAAACGGTAAGGCGGATGCATGGAGGGGTCAGCGCGGCCTCCGAAAGGGCAAAGCCCCGCCCGTGATCTACGTACAGAAAACCGGCCTGCCGTTTATATCTTAGCCGTTGCGTCAGGAGATCAATTAACATTTGGTTGGTTTTCGATGCAATTGTAGGCGGGATGGGATGGGAAACCATTGACCTTCCAGACCTTTGTATTCCCCCCGATCCTGGTATATTGTTCATCACAGATAAACATCGATGAGCCAATAGAATAATTTCACATGAATTTAAAATCGCTATATATTCTAATCCGCCCCCGCAACCTGCCCCCATAAATGCATTCTCATCACGGGGCTCATCCAATTTTCAGCCCCTGACAGCGATGGGGGCAAATCAACGGTTAATTTGAGCGAGTTATTCTTCACAACGGCAGGAACAATTGGAGAAGGCGGATCGATCTTTAAATTAGGAAGAATATCAACTGAAAAGATCGGATAAGTATAATTTTTCAATTGTTCTCCCCACTGGGAACGGTGTTTTAATATTTTTCCAGAAGAGTTCACAAACCCTAGTTCTGTCTTATAATTTGTTGCCTGAACCCATTTACGCGCTCCCTCCAGCGTTTTTTTCAGATCCCCGCTTGCCGGGGCCGGGGAAACGTCAATTGGATAAATGTAGAGGGTCGCGGGCGGCGCGCCCAACCTCCCAGAAACTTCTATTTTCAAAGGTTTCAAATCGGCAGGCCCTTTGTCCCCTTCTCTTACCGCAACTGCAGATATAATATGATGATAATTATAAATATAAATGTAGTCTATATTAAACGCTTTTAGGGTCGCCGCAACAAGGGTTGCATACTCGCTGCAATCACCTATTTTCACTCTTAAAAAATCTCCGGGCAGTACCACGCTCGCGTCAGGGGCGTATAATTTTTTATATCTAAACTTCCCCTCTCGCAAGGCATCTACGGTCGCCTTGTAGAGCGCTTTCTCTTTCGACATCCCCTTCCCCATATTTTTTTGGAGTTTTAGCTTTATAACGCTCAACCATTTTTTTGATAATTTCCCGTTATCAAGCCTGGTTGCGCAAGCCAAAGAGCCCTCCTTCCCCCTGGAGACAAAGATCGCTCCTTTGGAATAAGATAGTTTTTTTAATTCGTTAGTAAGAACGCGGGTATTTGAGCAGGTTTTTTGCTTGCTTTCCGGGGAAGATTGAAAGCCGCTTTGTAAAATATTTGCTGCGCTAATTAGTGTGTTTATTTCCATATCCAGGGCTTTAATAAATGGCCCTTTTAAGCCTCTCTATATATATCGACAATTTTTCACAAAAATTTCCATTTTTTTAAAATTTCCTCTATAATAAATATATGCCAAAAAAGACTCCCCTAAACCAGTCACACAAAGAGATTGGGGCCAAGATGGTCCCCTTCGCCGGTTGGGAGATGCCGGTATCCTATAAAAGCATTATTGAAGAGCATAATGCGGTTAGAAATAGCGTCGGGATCTTTGACATCGGTCATATGGGACTGATCAAGATCGAGGGGGAGGACGCGTTGGCGCTGATTCAGAAGGTTGCGACAAATGATGCTTCCAGGCTCGAGGTTAATCAGTGCCAATATTCGATTCTTTGCAACAACAAGGGTGGCACGATCGATGATATTTTGGTCTACCACCTCCCTATGCAATATCTGATCGTCAGCAATGCCAGCAACACCGAAAAAGTTCTCGCCTGGCTAAAAAAGCAGTCCGAAGGACTAAAACACGCAACCGTAGAGCCTTACGAGAACTACTGTATGCTTTCGGTCCAGGGCCCGGCCGCGGAGAAAACGGCTTCCAAAGTATTAGATCTCTCCTTGTCCAACCTAAAACATAATCATCTGCTTTGGTGGAAAGACATTATTATTTCGAGAACAGGGTATACCGGCGAAGATGGGCTCGAACTAATTGTTGCCAACGGCGAAACAGAAAAAATCTGGAATATGTTTATAAAGGGAGGCGCGCAGCCCTGCGGCCTGGGGGCAAGAGATACTCTTCGCCTTGAGGCCGGGCTGCCGCTGTACGGGCATGAATATGACGAAGAAACCTCCCCGCTCGAAGTTGGCTACGGCTGGGCGGTAAAGCTTGATAAGGACAATTTTATCGGCAAGCCGGTCCTTTTAAAACAAAAAGAAAAAGGGACAAATAAAAAGCTGGTCGGGATAGAGGTCAAAGGACGGATGATTATCCGGAATGGGGGGCTTATTTTTGACGCTTCCGGCGATCGGGAAATTGGGAAGGTAACCAGCGGGACCTTTTCTCCAACTTTAAAGAAACCGATCGCCCTCGCTTACTTGGCAGCCAAAGAAGCCTCTCCTGGAAACAGCGTGAAAGCGTTGGTGCGAGGGACCAAGTTGCCGGCAAAGTTGGTTGCTAAAACCTTTTATAAGCGTTAAAATATCATTGGAGGTAAAACTATGTCTTTAGGTGCTCTGGATATGAAAAAAGCCTATTATTATGTAATTTGTGTCATTGCCTTTTTTATCCTGATGTGGGGAGTGGTCGACCTGGCCAGCGCTTCAGCAGGACTTTACGTCATCCGGGGGAATTCGCTAGGCTATAACGCTCCGGCGGAAGAAGGGCTCCCCCCTGCGGAAAAGGGCGAACAGTTCTTTGATGCTTACTACCAGCGGAAGATGCTCCACGACCGGTTTTGGGACAGCCTCTCCCGCATTTTCGTTTCGGGGGTCATCTTTGCATACTTTAGGATTACTGTCAACAAATTGGAGGCCCAAGCATGATTCCGGAAAACTTGAAATACAGCAAGGACCACGAGTGGGCTAAGGCCGACGGAAAAACAGCAACGGTTGGGGTTACCCATTATGCACAGGACCAATTGGGGGATGTCGTTTATGTCGAGCTCCCTCCGGTCGGGAAAGAACTAAAAACAGGAGAAGAATTTGGGGTTGTCGAATCGGTAAAGTCGGTCTCGTCCCTTTATTCCCCGATTTCCGGCAAGGTTGCCGAAGTAAATCAGGAGCTTAATAACGCGCCGCAGTTAGTCAACGAAAGCCCATATGATAAGGCCTGGATGATTAAGGTCGAGCTAACAAATCCTTCTGAGATTGACGGCCTCCTTTCTGCTGAAGCTTATAAGAAAATCACCGGATAATGCGTTATGTTCCTCACACCGAAAAAGATAAAAAAGAGATGTTGTCTTCCATTGGAAAATCCGCTATTAATGAGCTTTTTTCTGATCTTCCAGATAAAGTCGCATTAAAAAATCTCCCCCCTCTACCAAAACCCTTATCTGAGCCCGAGCTATTAAAAGAATTAGGCGATGCTAGTAAAAAAAACAAATTAGCTTCCCCTTTTTTGGGCGGCGGTTCTTACAATCATTTCATCCCCAGCGTTGTTGGGCACATCGTTGGCCGCTCTGAATTTTATACCGCTTATACTCCTTACCAGGCAGAAGCCAGCCAGGGAATATTACAAGCGATCTATGAATACCAGACGATGATCTGTGAGCTAACCGGCATGGAGGTGGCCAATGCCTCGATGTATGATGGGGCGACAGCCATGTCCGAAGCGGCCATGCTTGCTTGCCGCTACAAAGGGAAAGAGGAGATCGTTGTCTCTTCCTCCGTTCATCCGGAATACAGAAAGGTTTTAAAGACTTATGCTGACGGCACGTCTTTAAACATTAAAGAGGTCCCTTTTGATGAAAAAACCGGATTGACGAAAGATCCTTCCGCGTATATTTCCGGTCAAACCGCATGTTTAATAATACAACAGCCAAACTTTTTTGGCTGTATCGAGGACATTAGAAAATTCGATCCGCTTTTAATTGTTAGCGTCGACCCTGTCTCTCTGGGAATATTAAAAGCCCCGGGGGAATATGGCGCAGACATTGTAGTCGGAGAGGGACAATCGCTCGGCAACCCTCAATCGTTCGGCGGCCCCGGACTGGGGATCTTTGCCGCGAAAAAAGAGCTGATGCGGATGGTCCCGGGACGGATTGTCGGCAAAACCACCGACGCGCAAGGAAAGCAAGCTTTTTGTCTGACCCTTCAAACCAGAGAGCAGCATATTCGCCGTGAGCGGGCGACTTCGAATATCTGCAGCAACGAAGCGCTGGCCGCGTTAGCAGCCGCCGCTTATTTTTCGGTAATGGGGAAACAGGGCCTGAGAAAAGTTGCCGAGCTTTGTTTGCAGAAATCAAACTACCTAAAAAAGAGGCTTAAAGATAAAGTCCTTTATTCTGCGCCAACTTTTAAGGAGTTTATGGTGAAAGGGAGGGCGAACCCTGTTTGTGTGACAGAGCTGGTTGAAAAAGACCAGCTAGACGCCGTGGTTAAAGAGCTTACTTAGTTTTCCGTATTCTTCTCTTCTTCGTCGGCAGTTGCGCGCGCGCTTCCTTGATCTTTTCGATTCGTTCGGCTTTTTTCTCGGCCGCCTTTTCAAGCGCTTTCTCGGTAACTTTTTCTGCCTCTTCCGGGTTTATAACACGTCCGATATCGACAATTCGATCTCCTTGATCGACCCGTTGGATTCTAACTCCTTTAGCATAGCGTCCCTGGGTAGAGATCCCGCTCCCTTTTTGCCTGCTCATTGTCCCATTGGCAGTTACAAAAAGGAGCTCATCGTCTGACCGGATCATCTTCATTGAGGCAACCTTATCTTTGTTGCGGAGCTTAATTGCGATATGCCCCTTCCCCCCCCGATTCTGCGCGCCAAATTCTCCAATCTTCATCCTTTTTCCAAATCCACCTTCGGAGATGGCAAGAAGATCGGCGTTCTTCTCGACGATATCCATGGTAACGACGTCGTCTCCTTTCTTCAGCCGGAGTCCGCGGACACCAGAAGCCGAGCGGCCCATCACTCTCACTAATTTTTCGTTAAAGCGGATCATTAGCCCCTTACCGGTCCCGAGCAGAACTTCGTCGCTTCCAGAGGTCTCTTTTACCCAGCGAAGTTCGTCATCTCCTTTTAGCTTAATCGCAATAATTCCCGATCTTCGGATATTTACAAAGTCTTCCATTGCGACTTTTTTGACCATCCCTTTCTTTGTCGCCATAAAGAGGGTGCTCTCGCCGTCAAAGGCTTTAACTTTAACTGCAGCGGTAACCAACTCTCCCTGGCCAACCTGAAGAACGTTAGCAACCGATTGCCCCTTCCCTACCCGGCTCGCTTCGGGAAGGTCAAAAACCTTCAGCTTAAAGACCCTCCCTTTGTTGGTGAAGAACAGGATAAAGCTATGGGTTGAAGATACGAATATCTTGTCGATCTGGTCCTCTTCGCGAGTTGCCATGCCGGCAACCCCACGGCCACCGCGCATCTGCGCCTTAAATGATTTTACCGGCATCCGTTTAACATAGCCGTCACGGGTAATCAAGATCGCAACTTCTTCTTCAGGGATCAGCTCTTCAATGTCAGCAATCCTTGCTTCTCCGCTTATTGTTGTCTTCCTGCCGTCTGAGTATTTCTCTTTTACTTCAGCCAACTCTTTTTTAACTACTCCCAAAAGTTTCTTGCGGCTGGAAAGAAGCTCCTTTAGTTCGCCGATCAACTTCTTTATCTTCTTATATTCATCTTCGATCTTATAGCGTTCCAGCTGGGTTAGCCTTTGCAGCTTTAAATCGAGGATCGCCTGCGCCTGGATCGCCGAAAGCTTGAATTTGGTCATTAATCCCTTTTTAGCTTCCTCCGGGTTCTTCGACCCTCTGATCAGCTTAATTATCTTGTCAATGTTTGATACGGCGATAATTAAGCCCTCCAGGATGTGGGCCTGCTCTTCGGCCTTTTTAAGATCGAATTTGGTGCGGCGGGTTACAACTACTTCGCGGTACTTAATGTACTCGGCGATCATCTGCTTTAAGGTTAGAAGCTTTGGCGTGCCATCGACCAAGGCGACCAGGTTCACCCCGTAGGTAACCTGCATATTGGTCCGCTTATAAAGCTGGTTCAAGACGACCTCATGCGAAACATCTTTCTTGATCTCGATAAATATCCTCATCCCGTCGCGGTCGG